>JARLIW010000204.1 GCA_031291515.1 Beijerinckiaceae bacterium
CGGTGACGCCGCCGTCTTTCGTCCATTTTTTCGGAGGGCTGTAATTGCCCTTGACGAGAGTCATCATGATCGCGGGATCATGGTCCGTTCCGCCGCCCGTCGTTCCCGGATGCGAATTGTCGGCTTGCGTCGAGCCGGAGCTCGCCGGACCTGGCGCCTGGGCCGCTGGGTTCTGCGCCTGGGGCGCTGGGCTCTGCGCTTGCGCCGCGGGATCCGAAGCCGGCCCCGCCGCTGGGGCGCCCGCCCCGGCAAAAATGGCATTGGGCGTGTTGACGACGGCGGTTGCCAAATTCGAGATCGGTTGCGCCGTCGCCACGAGCAGGTTGGGTTCGGGAGTCACGGGCTCGGAATCGGCGGTGCGGAGCTCGCTCAGCAAGCCCCTGGTCTTCGCGGTCTGGTAATAGCCGCTCGCATAAAGCCGTACCGCCGCATCTTCTTCCTTGCCGGCGATGATGAAAGCGTTGGCGAGATACGGGACGGCATAAGTCAGGTTGACGAAGGGATCGAGCAGTTCGCGCGGCTTGCCCTTGAAGCCCATGCTTTTCGCGGTGGGATAGCTGATTTGCATCAGGCCCCAGAAGGAGCGGTTGTGCGCCCGCGCGTTGTATTTGCTCTCGCGCATCACGATGCGGCGGACGAGCTTTTCCGGCACGCCGTGCTTATGCGCCTGCCGGATAATCGCTTCATCGAGGGCGGCGGCATGGGGCGGTTCGGATGCGGCTTGGGCGATTCCGCCGAGGGCGAGAACAGCAGCGGCGCATGCGGATAAACGAAGCATCAAGTGATCCTTGATCCAAAACCTTGCCATCTTCTAGGGCTTTTCGCCGGTTTGCGGAGAGGCGTCTTGGCCTGAAACTTCGTCCCAGGTCGGGGCCCAATAGGGCTCGGGCGGGCTATTCTTGTTGGGCGTTCCCGTGGGGATCGAGCCGGTGATCCGGGGCGAACCCGGCGCCGCGTCGGCCTCCGGCGTGGTGGCCGCAATCGAAGCGTCTTTCGCGGAAACCTCGTCCCAGGTGGGCGCCGAATAGGGTGCGGGCGCATTGCTCGCCGTCGTCGTCTCGGCTTTCGCGGGTTGGGCGGGCTCCGCCTCGGCCTGTTTCGGCGCGGCGGCGGCGGGAGTCATTTCGCACGGCGTTACGGCCGCGTAAGAGACCGGCGGAGCGGGAGGCGTCGAAACGGCGGGAGCCGGTGGTGGGGAGGCGACGGCCGCCACCGCTGTCGCCGCGGCGGAACCTTTGCCGGAAACCTCGTCCCAGGTCGGCGCGGAATAGGGCTCGGGCGGGCTCGCCGTCGCGACCTTCGCGGACGGGGCGGGTTCCACATGGGCCGGCTGCGCCGCCGGAGCCGGGGTCTCGGCGGTCTTGACTTGCGACGCGTCGGGACCGAGGTCCGTCCGCTCGACGAGCTGGCCGTTGTAGGCGTTGAAGATCAATCGGAAATGGTGGCCCTTGCTGTCGTCGGCACTGGCGATGAACGAGCGTCCATTGCGATGGGGTTGACCGGTGGTCTTGAATCCGTTCTCGGCCGCAATCCGGCGAATGGTCCGGGACGATACATAGGCGGGACGGGGGCGCGGTGCTTCTTTCGTGTCGCCGCCAGCCTTCACATTCTCGCCGTCACGATGCTTTTGTTGGGAAACCGGGGTGCCGTCTAGAGCGTAACCACGAAGCGGATCAAGCACTTCGGCGGATGCAAAACGAGGCGCGGCGCTTAAAACCAAGGCAACCGCGAGGGCGGTCGGCATCAAGGGAAAGGCCTTGCGATCGTTTGCCTGGCGCGCAACTAGCATCATGACTCCCCCGGCGACCCCGCCATTGCAGCCCAAACTCTGGACCAATTGGGGCAAAAGCTTGGTGACATCGCCGTGAGGAATGCGGGAAAACGCGGCTGTTGTAAACTAGCCGCGGTTTTTCTTTGGGACGCGAGCCCCCGGTTTCCTCCGCCGTTTCGCGCTGTGCGTTTGATTTTAAACGATTTAATCATCGAGCGCGAGCGCGACGCAAACCGTCCGTGGCGGCCGGAAAGATGCCCCGATCGGCGCGAAGCCATTGCTTTTTCACGCGTTAACCCTATTTCGATGGAAAAGGCGACCGACGGGTCCGGCGGGCGGCGCGCTCGGTGATTCGGACAGACGACATTGACACCGGCTCCGGCCGTCCCTCTCATCGGCATTAGCCTTGCAGGCAGGCTTTCGAACGGCTTGCTCCATCAAGTCCGAATCTATAACGGTGACGGCGATAGGACAGGATTGCTGACTTATCCGCCGCGCGATAAGCTTGTCTGACGCGCGGTGGCGATATTACTCATTGTCGGGCCTGCCGCGGGGACAGGCTGCGCGGCTTGCCCGCGGGCGTCGCCCGCCGCTTCTTCGACAAGGGTCTCTACCGTCATCTGGGCCGTCCGGCCTGGGTGGCAAGCTCTTTAAGGCGTCTGGCACGGGCGTTTTGAAACGAGAGCTGCTGAAAGAACGTGTTTGACGCGACGTTTTAAAAAGACGTGTTTACGAAGAGACCTGCCATGGGGTGGATGATGACGGCTCACGGGATTCAAGGAGAAAGTCAGGGCTTCGAGGAGCCGCGTGGCAACATCGCGTGCCCGCCGGTTGCGAAAGCGCCCCGCGATCCGAGCGTGCGCCGCGACATCGTGCGGCGCGACCCCGGACTTCCGGCCGCGCAAGGTCTCTATGACCCGTCGAAAGAGCACGATTCCTGTGGCGTCGGCTTTGTCGCCAACATGCACAATCGGAAGTCGCATTCGATTGTCGCCATGGGCCTCGAAATCCTGCTCAACATCGACCATCGCGGCGCGACCGGGGCCGATCCCAAGGCCGGCGACGGCTGCGGCATGCTATTGCAGATTCCGCATCAATTTTTCGCCGCCAAGGCCGCGGAAGGTGGGTTCACGCTGCCGCCGGCCGGCGATTACGCGATCGGCGTTCTGTTCATGCCGAGGGACACCGAGGCGCGGCAAATCATCGAAAAAATCGTCGAGGACACCACGGTTGCCGAGGGGCAAGTGTTCCTGGGCTGGCGCGACGTGCCGGTCGATTCGAGCGTTTTGGGCGAAAGCGTCGTCGCGAGTGAGCCTGTGACCCGCCAGTGCTTCATCGGCAAGGGCACCGGAGCCGAGGATCAGGACACGTTCGAGCGCCGCATCTATATTCTGCGCAAGGCGATCTCCGGCGTCATCCACGGGCGTTCGGATCCGCGTTTTGCCGCCTATTATTCCGTGTCGATGTCGTCGCGCACGATCGTCTACAAAGGCTTGCTGCTCGCGGGCCAGCTTGGCGATTATTTTAAGGATTTGCGCGATCCCGGGCTCGAAACGGCGCTGGCTCTCGTGCATCAGCGCTTCTCCACCAACACGTTCCCGTCGTGGTCGCTCGCGCATCCCTACCGCTTCGTCGCGCATAACGGCGAAATCAACACATTGCGCGGCAACGTGAACTGGATGGCCGCGCGGCAGGCCTCGGTGGCGTCGGACCTGTTTGGGGCCGATATTCAAAAGCTCTGGCCGATTTCCTACGAGGGCCAGTCGGATACCGCTTGTTTCGACAATGCGCTCGAATTCCTCGTTCGCGGCGGCTATTCGCTCGCCCATGCGATGATGATGTTGATTCCGGAAGCCTGGGCCGGCAATCCGCTGATGGATGAGCAACGCCGCTCGTTCTACGAGTACCATGCCTCGATGATGGAGCCGTGGGATGGGCCGGCGGCGGTCGCGTTCACCGATGGCCGTCAGATCGGCGCGACGCTCGATCGCAACGGCTTGCGGCCGGCGCGCTATGTCGTGACCGACGACGGTCTCGTCGTCATGGCCTCCGAGGCCGGCGTTCTGCCGATTCCCGAGGAAAAGATCGTCCAGAAATGGCGCTTGCAGCCCGGCAAGATGTTGCTCGTCGATCTCGAACAGGGCCGGATCGTGTCCGACGCCGAGATCAAGCAGCAGATCTGCGGCCTCCATCCCTACGGCGCCTGGGTCGAAAAGACCCAGATCGTGCTCGAGGAAATGACCGATGTCCCGTCGCGCACGGCGCGCAGCGACGTCTCGTTGCTCGATCGCCAGCAGGCGTTTGGCTATACGCGCGAGGATATTTCGATCCTGCTCGCGCCGATGGCCCTGACCGGCATGGAAGCGACGGGCTCGATGGGCACCGACACGCCGATTTCCGCGCTGTCCAACAAGCCCAAGCTGCTGTTCACCTATTTCCAGCAGAATTTCGCCCAGGTGACGAATCCGCCGATCGATCCGATCCGCGAGGAACTCGTCATGAGCCTCGTGTCCTTCATCGGGCCGCGGCCGAATATTCTCGATCATGACGGCAATGCCGAGCGCAAGCGCTTGGAAGTGCGGCAGCCGATCCTCACCAATGGCGATCTCGAAAAGATCCGCTCGATCGGGTCGTTCGAGGATTCCTTCGACACCAAGACGCTCGACATCACCTATCCCGCGCAGAGCGGCGCGCAAGGGATGGCCTCGGCCTTGGCGCGTCTGTGTTCGCGCGCGGACCAGGCGGTCCAAGGCGGCTATAATATCATCATCCTGTCCGACCGTTTGGTCGGGGCCGACCGGATCCCGATCCCAGCGCTGCTGGCGACGGCGGCGGTGCATCATCATTTGATCCGCACGGGATTGCGGACGTCGGTCGGCCTCGTGCTCGAGACCGGCGAGGCGCGCGAAGTCCATCATTTCGCGCTGCTCGCGGGCTTTGGCGCCGAGGCGATCAACCCCTATCTCGCGTTCGAAACCCTGGCCCAGATGGCCGAGACTTTCCCCGACGAGGTCGATGCCTACGAAGCGGTGAAGCGCTATATCAAATCGATCGGCAAGGGCCTGTTGAAGGTCATGTCGAAAATGGGCATTTCGACCTATCAGTCCTATTGCGGCGCTCAAATTTTCGATGCCGTCGGCTTGGCCGAGAGTTTCGTCCAGCAATATTTCACGGGCACGGCGACGCGGATCGGCGGCGTCGGACTCGACGAGATCGCCGAGGAGAGCACGCGCCGTCACGCCGATGCGTTCGGCGATTCGCCGGTCTATCGCAGCGCCTTGGCGGTCGGCGGCGATTATGCCTACCGCGTGCGCGGCGAGGCGCATTCGTGGTCGCCGCAATCGGTGTCGCTGCTCCAGCATGCCGTGCGCTCGAAGGGACAGGATTCCGAAGCGCAGGACGCCAAGGCGCTCGAGACCTATCGCGAATATGCCAAGCTCTTGAACGAGCAAGACGGTCAGCTCCTGACCATCCGCGGCCTGTTTCGCATCAAGAGCGCGGAGGAAGAATCCCGCGCGCCAGTGCCGCTCGCCGAGGTCGAGCCCGCCAAGGAGATCGTCAAGCGGTTTGCGACCGGCGCCATGAGCTTCGGCTCGATCTCGCGCGAGGCGCATACGACGCTCGCCATCGCCATGAACCGGATCGGCGGCAAGTCGAACACCGGCGAAGGCGGCGAGGAGTCCGACCGCTATAAGCCGCTCGCCAATGGCGATTCGATGCGCTCGGCGATCAAGCAAGTGGCGTCGGGCCGGTTCGGCGTCACCGCCGAATATCTCGTCAACGCCGATATGCTGCAGATCAAGATGGCGCAGGGCGCGAAGCCCGGCGAAGGCGGCCAATTGCCCGGCCATAAGGTCGATGCGGTGATCGCCAAGGTGCGGCATTCGACGCCGGGCGTCGGTTTGATCTCGCCGCCGCCGCACCACGACATCTATTCGATCGAAGATCTCGCGCAGCTCATCTACGATCTCAAGAACGTCAATCCCGAGGCCGCGGTCTCGGTGAAGCTCGTCTCGGAGATCGGCGTCGGCACGGTGGCGGCTGGCGTGTCCAAGGGCCGCGCCGACCATGTGACGATTTCGGGATTCGAGGGCGGCACCGGGGCGTCGCCGCTGACGTCGATCAAATATGCCGGGTCGCCGTGGGAGATCGGGCTTGCCGAAACCCATCAGACCCTGGTGCTGAACCGCTTGCGTTCGCGCATCGCGGTGCAGGTCGACGGCGGTCTGCGCACGGGGCGCGACGTGGTCGTCGGCGCGTTGCTCGGCGCCGACGAATTCGGCTTCGCCACGGCGCCGCTCATCGCGGCCGGCTGTATCATGATGCGCAAGTGTCACTTGAACACCTGCCCGGTCGGCGTCGCCACGCAAGACCCGGTGTTGCGCAAGAAGTTTGTCGGCCAACCCGAGCATGTCATCAATTTCTTCTTCTTCGTCGCCGAGGAAGTGCGCGAATTGATGGCCGCGATGGGGTACCGCCGCTTCGACGAGATGATCGGCCAGATGCAGATGCTCGACCGCGCCAAGGTGATCGAACATTGGAAGGCCAAGGGGCTCGATTTCAGCAAATTGTTCCACAAGCCGGTGGCGCGCCCAGGCGATGCGATCTTCCACACGCAGTCGCAAGACCACAAGCTCGAGAACGTGCTCGACCGCACGCTGATCGAGAAGGCCTCGCACGCCATCGTGACGAAGACGCCGGTGCGGATCGAGACCGCGATCAACAATACCGATCGCACCACGGGCGCCATGCTGTCGGGCAAGATCGCGGGTCTTTACGGCGAGGAAGGTCTTCCCGAGGGCACGATCCATATTAAGGCCAAGGGAACGGCGGGGCAGAGTTTTGGCGGCTTCCTGGCCAAGGGCGTGACGCTCGAGCTCGAAGGCCAGGCCAATGACTATGTCGGCAAGGGCCTGTCGGGCGGACGCATCGTGATCTATCCGCCGGCCAATTCGGCCATTGTGCCGGAGGAGTCGATCATCGTCGGCAATACCGCGCTTTATGGCGCGACGGATGGCGAAAGCTATTTCCGCGGCGTCGCTGGCGAGCGCTTCGCCGTGCGCAATTCCGGCGCGATTTCGGTCGTCGAAGGCACCGGCGATCACGGCTGCGAATATATGACCGGCGGCGTCGTCGTGGTGCTCGGCCAGACCGGCCGGAATTTCGCGGCCGGCATGTCGGGCGGCGTCGCCTATGTCTACGATGGCGACGGGACCTTCAAGCAGCGTTGCAATCTGGCCATGGTCGATCTCGAGCCGCTCGCCGACGAAGAGGCGGAGAACGAAAAGCTCTATCATCAGGCCCTCGATCTCCTTGCGCATGGCAAGGTCAAGGTCGCTGGCGATCTGACCCAGGACGACGCGGCGCGGCTGCGTCATCTGATCGAAAAGCACGTCGCCTATACGGGTTCGGCCTTGGGGCAGCGGTTCCTCGACGACTGGTCCGCGGTGCTGCCGAAATTCCGCAAGGTCATTCCGGTCGAATACCGGGAAGCCATGCGCAAGCTCAACGCGACGGATACGGCGGACCTCGAACCCGCTTGAAATCCGCCGCGAAAAAACACTGTCGAACCGCGCGGGCGCGCGACAAGACGAAACGCAAATCCGTTTGGCGCCGGCCGGACGTCTCATCTTGGGGATACCATGGGCAAGGTTACAGGCTTCCTTGAATTCGACCGGCGCGACCGGCGCTATGCTCCGGCCTCCGACCGGATCCGCAATTACAAGGAATTCGTGATTCCGCTGCCGGAAGAGGCGACGAAGGAACAAGCGGCGCGCTGCATGGATTGCGGCATCCCCTATTGTCACAATGGTTGCCCCGTCAACAATCAGATCCCGGATTGGAACGATCTCGTCTACCGGGCGGATTGGGAAGAGGCCGCGCGCAATCTCCACTCCACCAATAATTTTCCGGAATTCACCGGCCGCGTCTGCCCCGCGCCGTGCGAGGCGGCCTGCACGCTGAATCTCAACGACTCGCCGGTCACGATCAAGACGATCGAATGCGCGATCGTCGACCGCGCTTTCGCCAATGGCTGGGTTTCGTCCGAGGTGTTCGGGCGGCCGACCGGCAAAAAGGTCGCGATCATCGGGTCGGGTCCGGCCGGCTTGGCCTGCGCGCAGCAGCTGGCGCGTGCCGGCCATGAGGTTCACGTCTACGAAAAGAACGCCAAGGCCGGCGGCCTGCTGCGCTATGGCATTCCCGACTTCAAGATGGAAAAGACGCTGATCGACCGCCGCTTGCGCCAGATCGAGGCCGAAGGGGTCGTGTTCCATTACAACGCCAATGTCGGCGTCGATGTCGATCCCGCCGAACTCGTCGCGAACCACGATGCGGTCGTGCTGGCGGGCGGCGCGGAAAAGCCGCGCGATCTCCCCGTGCCTGGCCGCGAGCTGCGCGGCATCCATTTCGCGATGGAATTCCTGCCGCAACAGAACCGCCGCGTCAGCCATGAACCGCTGCTCAGCAACGACCCGATCCTCGCCTCGGGCAAGCATGTCGTCGTGATCGGCGGCGGCGACACCGGTTCGGATTGCATCGGGACCTCGGTGCGCCAAGGCGCGCTTTCGGTGACCCAGCTCGAAATCATGCCGGAACCGCCGGTCAAGGAAAACAAGCTGCTGACCTGGCCGGATTGGCCGCTCAAGCTCCGCACGTCGTCCTCGCACGAGGAGGGCGCGGTCCGCGATTTCGCGGTCGTGACGCGGGAGTTCATCGGCGACGCCGAAGGCAAGGTGACGAAGCTGCGCTGCGTGCGGGTCGACGGCAAAATGCAGGAAGTCCCGGACAGCTCGTTCGAGTTGCGCGCCGATCTCGTGTTGTTCGCCATGGGTTTCGTCTCGCCCGTCGCCGAGGGGCTGCTGGAGAAGCTCGGCGTCGGCCTCGACAAGCGCGGAAATGTCGCGGCCGATCAGATGAGCTATCTCTCGTCGCATCCCAAGGTTTACGCATGCGGCGACATGCGGCGCGGCCAATCGCTGGTCGTCTGGGCGATCCGCGAAGGCCGGCAAGCCGCGCATGCCGTGGACAAGGCGCTGATGGGGACGAGCGTTTTGCCGCGGTAGGAACAAAGCGACGTTCCGTTGCGGCGCGGTTCTTTCCGTTTCGTCCGCAAACGCCTATATCAATTGTGCACGAAACAAGGGACCGCCGCCAATGCCGATGCCCGCCGCCGAGATCGAACGGCTGATCAAGGTCGCTCTTCCCGATGCCGAGGTCGAGATCATCGATCTCGCCGGAGACGACGATCACTTTTCCGCAACGGTGACGTCGTCGGCCTTTACCGGCAAAACCAAGCTGAAACAGCATCAACTCGTCTATGCCGCTTTGGGCGGCCACATGGGCGGCACGTTGCACGCCTTGCAACTGCAAACCTTGACGCCCAAATTGGAAAGCTGAACTATATCGTCACGTCGAACATGGGCGGCATCATGCCGCGAGAAAATCAAGGAAGGGCCGAGATGTCCGCGCAAGAAACCATCCAACAAGCCGTCGATTCCAACGATGTCGTGCTGTTCATGAAGGGCACGCCGAAATTCCCGCAATGCGGCTTCTCGAGCCAGGTCGCGCAGATCCTCGGCTATATCGAGGTGCCGTATCATAGCGTGAACGTCCTGGAATCGGACGAGATTCGCAATGGGATCAAGGAGTTTTCGAACTGGCCGACGATTCCGCAGCTCTATGTCAAGGGCGAGTTCGTCGGCGGCTGCGACATCGTGCGCGAAATGTTCCAGAGCGGCGAGCTCGCCGCGCTTCTGTCCGAACAGAGCATCCCGTTCAAGGAGCCGACCAAGGTCTGAGGATCCGGCCTTCGCGCCATGACAGGGATCATCGAGGTCTTCACCGGCGATATCACGCGTCTCCGGGTGGATGCCGTCGTCAATGCCGCCAACCATAGTCTGCTTGGCGGCAGCGGTGTCGATGGCGCGATTTATCGCGCCGCGGGGCCGGAACTCCTCGTGGAGTGCGAGAGCCTCGGCGGCTGCGAGACCGGCGCCGCTAAAGTGACGGGCGGTTACAATCTTCCCGCTCGCTTCATCATCCATACCGTGGGACCGGTTTGGCGTGGCGGAGGCTTCGATGAAGACGCCTTGTTGATCTCTTGTTATCACCGCTCGCTGGTCCTGGCGCGGGACCGTGGTCTCACCTCGATCGCATTTCCCGCGATTTCGACGGGCTTGTACCGCTTTCCGGCGGACCGCGCCGCGGCGATTGCGGTCGAAACCGCTTCAGCCTATCGCGACGGCTTTAAGCGTATCGTTCTCTGTTGTTTTTCCGACGCTTCCGCCGCTCTGCACCGGACGGTCCTAGAGGCTTTGGAGCAACGCGCTTTACGGAATCCACCCCAAAAGCCGGAACCAGCCGTAATCGAGCGGGACGAGAACGAGATAGGTCGCGGCCGCTAAAGCGAGACAGAGCTTGATGCCGTCGCGGGGCGGGATCCGAGCCATGCCCATGGCGACCACGATCGGGGATGCCTGATAGGGCAGCAACGGGGTCGCGTAGCCGATGACCTGCGTCATCACGACCGTGGCCAGGGGGAAGCCGGTTCCTTCGGATAGAACGCGCGCGAGCGGCGTAAAAAGAGCCGGAACGCCGTTGGCCGTGCCGGCAAAACTGAGAACGCTGGTCAAGCCGACGAGGGCGCCGAAATCCAGTCCCGGCCGAGCCGGGTCGAGGGGCAGGACGGCAAGCAAACCGTTGCCAATCAGCGAGCCGATCCCCGTTCGCGCGACCACCGCCGCCAAGCTCAAGATGCCCGCGATATAAAGGCAAGTTCGGAAATTGACTCCCGCCGTGAATTCCTCGCTCGACAGGAAGCCGATCCGCGGCAGCAAGCAAACGCAGGCCATGCCGAGGCCGGTCCACGCGGGGGAAATTCCGTGAACGCTATCCGTCATCCAGAGAACCAAGGTCACGAGCAAAAGCGCGGCGAGGCGGTATTCGCCTGAACTCATCGGCGGCGCGGCTTCGACGATGCCGGCCGGCGCTGGCGTGGCGGGAAATAGCAGCATGAGACAAACCGTCAGGGCCACGCCTTTGAGCAGACCCAGAACCGGACCGTGCAGGAACAGATAGGGGAGGTAGGCGAAGTGGAGGCCGAGCGCGCTCTCCGCCGCGCTGGTCATGACGAGGTTCGGAACATTGGAGGGCAAGATGCTCGCCGAGAGCTGGAACGTGCCGAAGCCGACCGCCAGGGCCAATGCGGTCCGTCCCGCGCTCTTTTCCGCAAATTCCGCTTTGTCCGCGATCGCCATCACGATTGGCATCAGCAAGGCGATGCGCCCCATGTTCGATGGCATGACGAACGCCAGTGCGTAGCTCAGCGCGACCACGCCGCCGACCATTCGAAGCCAGGATTTCGAGAGCGGTCCCGACAGCAGGCCGCCGACGCGATCGGCCAGCCCGACCTTGCGGATCGCGGCGCCAAACACGAAGCCGCTGAGGATGAGCCAGAAGGCAGAGGATGCGAAACCGGAAAACACGACATCCGCGGGCGCGATGTGAAGAACCATGGCCGCGGCAAGAAACAGCAATGCCGCGAGATATTCAGGCAGCGCCGCGCTCGCCCAGACCAGGATCGTCGCCGCGACGATGATGCCCGGCAGCAGCATGCCGCCCTCTCCAGTCAGTTGATTCATTCGAGGCCCCTTCGCAGATCGTGAAGGTTACAAAACAGATGCACTAGGAAAAGACGTCATTTATGGTGGCGTCCTTCGTAAAAAGCGAAGGAGTGCGATGGCACGCCTCGACCTTGACGATCTCCGCCTGTTCCGGCTCATCGCGGAAGCGGGCAGTATCACGGCTGGCGCGGCCCGCGCGCATCTGGCGTTGGCGGCCGCGAGCGCGCGAGTTCGCGGCATGGAAACCGCGCTCGGCGTTCGGCTGTTTGAGCGCTCGCGCCAGGGCGTGACCCCGACGCCGGCCGGGGAAACCCTGATGATCCATGCGCGCGCGTTACTGGCCCAGGCCGACCGCATGCATGAGGAAATGAGCTTCCATTCCGGCGCCGGCGCGGGCCATATCCGGCTGCTTTCTAACACCAATGCGCTGGCTGAATTCCTGCCCGATCTCCTCGGTCGCTTTCTCGCTTCGGCCCCGGCCGCGACCGTGGATCTGCGCGAGCGTCTCAGCGATGAAATCACGCGGCTCGTCGCGGAAGGGGTCGCGGACATTGGAATCGTCGCCAGCACGGCGGATACGGGGGCCTTGGAAACCTTTCCGTTCCGCTCCGACCAGTTCGTCCTCGTCGTCGCGAACGGTCATCCCTTCGCCGGACGGCCCGCGATTGCTTTCAAGGACGTGCTCGACCAAGATTTTGTCGGGCTCGATCAGGCCAGCGCCATTCAGCGTTTGTTGGCGGATCGCGCGGCCCGGGAGGGGCGCCGTCTGCGACTTCGCGTCCAATTGCGGGGTTTCGACGCGGTTTGCCGGGTCGTCGAGGCCGGCGTCGGGGTCGGGATCGTCCCCGAGACGACCGCCAAGCGCGCGATATGCACGATGGCCCTGACCGCGATTCCGCTGGCGGATCCATGGGCGACGCGCGACCTGCGAATTTGCGTGAAAAGTCTCGCGGCCTTGCCGGAGAGCGCGCGCCGTCTCGTCGAGCTTCTCAGGTCCCCTGGACTTGCTTGATCAGGCTTTGCGCGTCGGGCGAGTCCCACACCGCCGGGCCTTCCATCATGCCGATTTCGCAGCCATCGGGGCCGATCAGGATCGTGGTGGGCAGGCCTTGGATTTTCTCGCTGCGCTTCAACTGCTGCAGGATGTCGGCGGTCGGATCGGCATAGAAGGACAAAGCCGTCGCGTTGATTTCCTTCAGGAACGCCTTGGGCCTGTCGAGGCGGGCGGTGTCGATGTTGACCGCAACGACCGAGAAATCCTTCGAGCCGAGAGCTGTTTGTAGCTTGGCCAAAGCGGGCATTTCCTCGCGGCAGGGGATGCACCAGGTCGCCCAAAGGTTCAGCAAAACAGTCTTGCCCTTGAAGGCCGCAACGGTCGTTGGCGCGCCGTCCGGTCCCTTGAAGGCAATGTCCGAAAGCGGCGTGTCGCGATTTGCCGTGTTGAAGGCGGCGACTTCGCCATGGGCGAGCGGGCCTGCCTTGGCCGCCGCCGCCTGCGACAGCGGACAGGCCCCGGCAAATTGTGATGTCTTGCCGCCGGACCGCGCGATCCCGTATAGACCGATGGCGAGGACGATGGCGGCGACGCCGCCGATCAATGCGAATTTCTGGGCTGGCCGCTGGTTTGGCGTGGTGCCGGTCATCTCTAGGTTTCTTTTCACGGGCGCGAGAACATGAGCAATCAAATGTGGGGCGGCCGGTTCGCCAGCGGCCCCGGTGCGATCATGGAAGAAATCAATGCTTCCATTGGTTTCGACCAGAAGCTGGCGCCCCAGGATATAGCGGGATCGCTCGCCCATGTCGCCATGCTCGCCAAGACCGGGATCGTCAGCGCGGCCGATGCCGCCGCCATTTCGGACGGACTAAAGACCATCCGTGGCGAAATCGAGAGCGGAGGCTTCACCTTTTCGCGCGCGCTCGAGGACATCCACATGAATGTGGAATCGCGGCTCGCGACCTTGGTCGGGCCGGCCGCCGGGCGTCTGCACACGGCGCGCTCGCGCAACGATCAGGTCGCGGTGGATTTCCGGCTCTGGGTCCGCGACACGCTCGATCAGATCGACGCGCAGCTGCGCGATTTGCAGAAGGCGCTCGCGACCAAGGCCTTGGCGCATGCTGGCGACGTCATGCCGGGCTTCACCCATTTGCAAAGCGCGCAGCCCGTCACCTTGGGCCACCATTTGCTCGCCTATGTCGAAATGTTCGCGCGCGACCGGGGGCGGTTTCAAGACGCGCGGCGCCGCCTCAACGAATGTCCGCTCGGCGCCGCCGCGCTGGCCGGCACGTCGTTCCCGATCGACCGGGATTTGACCGCCGCGACGCTCGGCTTCGACCGGCCCACCGCCAATTCGCTCGATAGCGTTTCGGATCGCGATTTCGCGCTCGAGGCCTTGGCCGCGGCGGCGATCACCGCGACCCATCTCTCGCGGTTTGCCGAGGAGATCGTGCTGTGGGCGACCTCGCAATTCGCCTTCGCCTCGCTGTCGGACAAGTTCTCGACCGGCTCCTCGATCATGCCGCAGAAGCGCAATCCCGACGCGGCGGAGCTCGTGCGCGGCAAGACCGGCCGGGTGATCGGCGCACTGACGGGGCTGCTCGTCGTGATGAAGGGCCTGCCGCTCGCTTATTCCAAGGACATGCAGGAGGACAAGGAAGGCACGTTCGACGCGTTGCAGACGTTGTCGCTGTGCCTCGCCGCCATGACCGGCATGGTGGAGGATTTGAAGCCCGATGTCGCGCGGCTCGAAGCCGCCGCCGGCGCCGGCTTTTCGACCGCGACCGATCTCGCGGATTGGCTCGTGCGCGCGCTCGGCCTGCCGTTTCGCCAGGCCCATCACGTCACCGGCCGCGTCGTCGCGCTGGCGGCGGAGCGGGGCGTGGGGCTCGAGGATCTGACGCTCGAGGATTTGCGCGCCATCGAGCCGGGAATCACGGCCGAGGTTTTCGCGGTCTTGGGCGTGCGCAATTCGGTCACGAGCCGCACGAGTTATGGCGGGACGGCGCCAGTGAACGTCAAGGCGCAAGCGGAGCGGTGGCTGGGTTCCCTATAACCCCAGCCTGTTCCCGAGCTCTTACGGGCGGCGTTGGCTAGCCTTGCCGCCGCAGGCTTCTTGCGGGGCTCGTGCCCGCGCCGCCAATCTGAAAATGGCCGACCATCGCCGTGAGTTCTTGCGACTCGGTCTTCAAGCCGTGCGCGGCGGCGGTCGATTGTTCCACCATCGCCGCGTTCTGCTGCACGATTTGATCCATCTGGCCGATAGCGGTGTTGATCTCCGCCAAGCCGGTCGCTTGTTCGTGCGACGCGGATGAGATTTGGCGGACGAGGGCATCCATTTCGGTGACCTTGACGATAATGTCTTTCAACGCGAGCCCTGTCTTGTCGACAAGGACGACCCCGTTTTCGACCTGCGCCGTCGATGCGGAAATCAGCGTCTTGATTTCTTTCGCCGCCTCGGCGGACCGTTGCGCGAGCGCGCGGACTTCCGAGGCGACGACCGCGAATCCGCGGCCGGCGTCGCCCGCGCGGGCCGCTTCCACGCCGGCGTTCAAGGCGAGCAGATTGGTCTGAAACGCGATTTCGTCGATGACACCGATGATGTTCGTGATCTGGCTCGATGATTCCTGGATCTTGCTCATCGCGGCCACGGCCTGCCGCACGATGGCGCCCGACGTTTCGGCGGCGCCTTTTGTCGTCACGACGACCTTCGCGGTTTCTTGCGCATTCGCGGCCATCGTCTTGACCGTGTGGGTAATGACGTCCAAGGCGGCGGCGGTTTCTTCCAAGCTCGCGGCTTGCTGTTCGGTGCGGCGCGACAAGTCGTCGGAGGATTGCGCGATTTGGTCCGAGCCCCGATCGACCGAGAGCGTGACGGAGGCGATCGATGTCATCGCCCGTTCGAGATTTTCCAAGGCCGAATTGAAGTCCGATTTGAGCTGCTGATATTCGCCGGTGAAATCTTGCCGCAAACGAAACGCGAGATCGCCGTGAGCCAAGCGGGTCAGGCCCTCGGCCATGGCTACGACGACGGCGCTCTGGCTTGCGCCCGCGGCTTCGTATGCTTGCTCGGTCCGCCGCAACTTTTCCTCTTCGCGCTGCTGCCGGACCGCGGCTTCGGCTTCGAGCCGCCCCTTGACGACAGCCGCATCGCGAAAGACTTCGATCGAGCGGGCGATATCGCCGACTTCATTGGTCAGCGTGACGTAGGGAACGCTGCTTTCGACGTCGCCGCGCGCAAGACGGGTGGCGCGCGCCGTGATTCCGCTAATCGGTGACGTAATGCCCTTGGCGACGACAATTCCGAATCCGACCGTGAGAATCCCGGCGACGAAAACGACGCCGCCGAGTTCGAGCGCCATCGCCGTGACGGCGGCATTGATGTCGTCGAGATAGACGCCGGACCCGATCACCCAACCCCAGGGCGCGAATCCCGTGACGAAGGTCAGTTTCGGTTGCGGCTCCACCTTGCCCGGTTTTGGCCAACTATAGCTGACGAAGCCTTCGCCGTGTCGACGGACCTCTTCGGCCGTGCCCGCGAAGACGTGAAAGCCGTTGGGATCCACGACGCCCGTGACGTTGGTCCCGATCAGCTTCGGCGAGAACGGATTCACGAGCATCACCGGTTCCATGTCGGTGATGAAAAAATACTGCTGCCCGCTATAACGCATCGCCTTGATCGCCGATTTGGCTTCGTCTTGCGCTTGCGTCCGGGTCAAACGGCCCGATGTTTCCTGCTCGTGGAAATGAGCCAGGATGCTGGCCGCCGACTCGACGACTTGCCGCGTCGA
>JARLIW010000205.1 GCA_031291515.1 Beijerinckiaceae bacterium
CCAGGCATTGGGCGTGATCAGCGACGCATATTGCGGGAACAGCCTGGCAAGCGCGGCGGATGCGGTCGGTAAAGTGATCGTCCCGGCCGAGGTCGTCGATTTGACGCCAAATGGGGTGCCATAGACCGAGTTGTATCCTTCGTCGAAAGTACCGACACCGTTGTTGGTTTCGGCCGTCGCGCCATGTTCGAAGATCAGGCGGTCGGTGATGTCGCCGAACGTGCCGAGCAACTGGCCGCGAATGTCCCAACGATTGGTGTCTTGCGCCCGGAGGTCGCCGCCTTCGATATTCGGCAGGAAGCCGTCTTGGTACGCGCGCAGAAACGAGAGGCGATAGGCGAGCTCGTCGGGAACCAATGTCCCCGTCGTCGAGAATTTCTCGGACAGGAGATTGCGGCTGCCGAAGGTCGATTCGGTCGTCGTTTCCGGCGTGAAGCTCGGGCCCTTCGTATTGATGATCACCGCGCCGGCGGTGGTGTTCTTGCCCAACAGGGTGCCTTGCGGCCCGCGCGCGATCGTCAACGAATCGACGTCGTAAAGCGTGAAGAACGAGAAACCGATATAGCTATAGAAGACATTGTCGACGATCAAACCGACGTCGCCCTCGGAGCCGTCCGCGCCGCCCGAAATGCCGGTAATGCCGCGCAGGCCGTTGGCGCCCGTGCGCGGATTGGCGATGGCGGGCGTAAAACTCGGTTCCGCCTGGATCACGTCCTTGAACGAATCGATATGCTGGCGATCCGTGGTCTTGGACCCGAGCGCCGACAGGGAGAGCGGCACGTCCTGCGCTTTTTCGGCGCGGTCGCGCGCCGTGACGACGACGTCCTCGACGTTCCCGCTCTCGGCGGCCGCCGCCTTCGTCGCGGGTGCGGCGGCTTGCGCGGGCGCGGCGGCCGGGGTGCCTTGCGCCGCTGGCGCGGGCGAAGCGCTCTGACCCAGCGCGGCCGGCGCGAAAGCAAAAGCGGACAAGGCAATCGCGCCGCCGCCGGCGAGGCCGATCGGAAATGCGCGAACGCTCGAGAGCAGTTGCCGACGCCACGAAGGTAACCGTTTACGCATTTCTTCGAATCCTTGAATTTGACTTGTCGGTCAGTCGCATCAAACGCACGCCGTAAAATCTCGAGCGCTCACGCATTGACGGTAAATCTGATCAACTTAATATGATTTTGAGGCGATGGGAGAGTCAATCACCGCGACGCTGAAAATAGGAAACTTAATTGAGTTCGATGCCGGTGTTGCTCAAAATACACAATCTAGCGCCGACATATCAGTCAAAATGCCGCTGAAAATAAGCACTACGGGCTTTAATCCTTTTAATATTGAATATTGGCGAATTGTTTCTTGTACGACGACCCTTCGTTGGAAGATTCTTATCGCGCGGCCGCCTGCGGTGCCCGTAAACCCCGCCCATCACGGAGTTGTGCGCAAAATTTCCGATCCGCCGCCGCCGGTTTTGGTTGCCAAGCTCTGTATTCCATATTATTCCTACCAATGTAGTAGGCTTATAACCGGCGCGTCTGGGCTCCCTCTCGGGTCCGCTCGGGCGCCGTTTAGGTCTCGAGACGCGGCGTCGGCGCAAGCCGCGCCGGCATCGAAGCGATGAAGCTCACTCGGCGCGATCATGGCCCCAAAGGCCTCAGCGAGACGGCGGCAAACACGAATAGGGTTATGGCAATGAGATCGACACGAATGAAAACTTATGTGGCTTTGCTTCTCGGCCTCACCGCGCTCACCCCGGTTTGGGCCGCGGATGAACGGCCGGCGTCAAACGAAATCAAGGCCCCCGCCGTTCAAGCGCAGGGCGTCGCGCCGGCGACGCCCGCTCCGGCTCCGGCGGCTCAAGCCCAGGCCGTCGCGCCAGCGGCGCCACCCGCTCCGGCGGTCGCGGCGGCGCAGCCTCCAACGACGCCCGTCGCGCCAGCCCAGCAGACGGCCGCGGCCCCCGCGCCCGCCGTCGCCGGGCCGCAGCATTGGTCCTATATTCCTGTCGTCGCGCCCGCCGTGCCGGACGTCCAGCAGAAGGATTGGGTGCGTCAGCCGCTCGACGCTTTCGTGCTTGCCAAGATTGAAGCCAAGGGCCTGAAGCCGGCGCCCGATGCCGATCGCGCCACGTTCATTCGTCGCGCCACGCTCGACGTTTGGGGTCTGCTCCCGAGCCCCGAGGAAGTCGCGGCCTTTGTCGAGGATCAGTCGCCCAACGCCTACGAGAAGCTCGCCGACCGTCTGCTCGCCTCGCCGCATTATGGCGAGCGTCAGGCGCGCCGTTGGCTCGATCTGGCCCGCTATGCCGATAGCGCCGGGTTCCAGGGCGATCAGACCCGGCCGAACTACTATCGTTACCGCGATTATGTGATCTACTCGTTCAATCAGGACAAGCCGTTCTCGCGTTTCATTCAGGAGCAATTGGCCGGCGACGAACTGTTTCCGAACAATCAAGAGGCGCTGACCGCGACGGGCTTCTTGACGGGCTATCCCGACAATCCGAACTCGCGCGATTTGGTCGATCGTAAATTCCAGATCACCACCGACATGACCGATACCGTCGGGGCTGTGTTCCTCGGCACGACGCTTGGCTGCGCGCGCTGCCACAACCACAAGAGCGACAAGATTTCGCAGAAGGATTATTATTCCTTCCAATCGTTCTTCGCCAATACGTCGACGACCGAGGACATTGCCGCGCTCAAGGGCTTTGCCGAGGAAGCCTACGAGAAGCAAGAGACCGCCTACAAAGCCGCGACCAAGGATCTCGAGGCGCAACGGCGTGCCGTCATCGAGCCCATCCTCGAAAAGGCTCTCAAATATCATAAAGAGCGTTATCTGACGGATAGCCGCGAATCCATCTTCAAGCCCGAAAAGGACTGGAACGCGCTCGATCGTTGGGTCAACCACAGACTGCACAACGCCAATGTCACCAACGACGATCTCGTCGCCGGCGCTTACTTGCGCTACACGGCCGAAGACAAGCAATCCCCCGATTATAGCCCCGACATCGTGGCGCGTTGGGAGAAGTACAAGAAGCTGACCGAGGACTTGAAGCAGTTCGACAAGCTCAAGCCGAAGAGCGGTTCCGACACGATCACCGGCGTTTCGGAACTCGGCCACCAGGATTCGCCGCCCACGCATATTCTGTTTGGCGGCAATCACGAGCGTCCGCTCGACGAAGTGCAGCCCGCGTTCCCGGCGGCGATGTCGAGCGATCCGGCCAATGTCGTGCCGACGGAAACCTCGTCCGGGCGGCGGACGGCCTTGGCCAATTGGTTGGCGAGCGCGTCGAATCCGCTGACGGCGCGGGTTTTCGTCAACCGCGTCTGGGCTCAATATTTTACGCGCGGCATTGTTGGAACCGTCAGTGACTTCGGCAAAGCCGGAGAACGTCCGACCAACCAGCCGTTGCTCGACTATCTCGCCGATGCCTTTGTCAAGAACGGCTGGAGCGTGAAGTCCCTGCAACGATCGATTCTGTTGTCGAGCACCTATCGTCAGTCTTCGGACTATCGTCCCGAAGTGGCTAAGGAAGACCCGGACAATAAATTGGTCGCCGTGTTCCCGCGTCAGCGGCTCGAAGCCGAAGAAGTGCGGGATGCCCTGTTGGTGGCCTCTGGGCGTCTGACCGACCAAGTCGGCGGTCCGAGCGTGTTCCCGCCAGTTCCCGCGAACCTCGGCGCCGGCCAACTCTGGCAGGTATCGGCCGACAAGAAAGATTGGTATCGCCGCAGCCTGTATGTGTTCACGCGCCGCAGCGTTCCCTATCCCCTGCTCGAGGCGTTCAACGCGCCGAATACGCAGCAAGTGCATAGCGCGCGCGAAGTCTCCACGACCGCCTTGCAGGCTCTGTCGCTGATCAACAACGAGCAGGTGTTTGAACTGTCGCAATCGATCGCCGGCCGCGTGATCCGCGAGGCAGGCAAGGACGAAACCGCGCAGATCAACCGCCTCTATCAAATCTTGTTCTCGCGGAATCCCGACGACTTCGAAAAAGCCACGCTGTTGTCCTTCCTCGACAGTCACGAAAAAGTCCTCGACGAAAAGGCCAACAACGGCCGCTTCCTCGTCGCGACGCCCATTGGTTTGAAGAGAGACGAGCCGATCAACCCGATCCGGGCCGCCGCCTTCGTCGATCTCGTTCATGCCGTCGTCAACTCCAACGACTTCGTCTACCGTTTCTGAAAATTCCCTCGAAAGCAGGATCAAAAAAAATGGCTAAAATGAATCATTCGCGTCGCGATATGATGTTCAAGCTCGGTTACGGCGCCACCGGTGTCATGCTGGCGTCCGCGCTTCCCGGTGGCGGCTTCATGGCCGCCGAGGCCGCGACGCTCCTCGATCCGCTCGCTCCCAAGCAGCCCCATTTCCCGGCAAAGGCGAAAACCGTGATCTGGCTGCACATGGACGGCGCGCCGAGCACGCTCGATCTGTTCGACTACAAACCGGAATTGGTGCGCCTCGCGGGGCAGGAGGTTCCGGCCTCCTTCCTGCAAGGGATCAAGACCTCGACTCAGGGCGGCGTCGGCAAATTGTTTGCATCCAATCGGACATGGAAGCAATATGGCCAAAGCGGCGCTTACTTCTCCGACCTCGTTCCGAATATCGGGCAGCATGCCGACAAAATCGCGTTCATCAAGAACAGCGTGACGGTCGGCGCCACTCACGATATTTCGATCCTGAAGCTCAACACGGGCGACTTGACGCCCGGCCGGCCTTCGCTCGGCGCTTGGGTGACCTACGCGCTCGGCTCGGCCAATCCCGATCTGCCCGCCTATGTCGTCCTCTATGACGGCAAGCGCGAGCCGACCGGTGGTTCGGTGAACTGGAGCTCGGGGTTCCTTCCCTCCGTCTATCAGGGCACCGCGTTCCGCCCCGGCGAGACGCCGATCATCGGGATCAATCGTCCCGAGACCATCGGCGGCGTTCAACAGCGCGACGATCTCGCTCTGTTGAAGACCCTCAACGATCATCGCGCGACGCTCCGGCCGGAGGATACGGAGCTGCAAGCGCGTATTCGCTCCTACGATTTGGCCTATCGCATGGAAAAGTCGGCGCCGGATGCCGTCGATCTGTCCAAGGAGACCGATGCCACCAAGGAACTCTACGGTCTCAACGACCCGGTCTCGCGCGATTACGGCACCAACCTGTTGCGGGCTCGCCGTCTCGCCGAGCGTGGCGTGCGCTTCATTCAGGTCGTCTCGGGACCGGTGGAAGACGGCACGGACAATCGCAATTGGGATGCGCATTCCAATCTCGAAAGGAACCACGGCGGGCATGCGCGCGCGGTCGACAAGCCGATTGCTGGCTTGCTCGCCGATCTCGCGGCGCGCGGGCTGCTCGATTCGACCCTCGTCGTTTGGACATCCGAGTTCGGTCGCACGTCCTATGGTCAGTCCGGCAACGGCCGCGACCATAACCCGTGGGGCTACACGCAGTGGCTCGCCGGCGGCGGCTCGAAGCCCGGCTTCACCTTCGGCCAGACCGACGAGATTGGTTTGCGCTCAACCGACAAGGGTGTCGATACCTACGACATTCATGCCACCGTCTTGCAGCTGCTCGGCCTCGACCATTTGAAGACGACCTTCTTGCATTCCGGGCGCCGCGAACGTCCGACGGTCGTTTATGGCTCGGTGGTCAAGGAACTGCTCGCCTAGGGAAATCGTCCGCGAACAGAAGCGCCCGGATCCCGGAGGGTCCGGGCGTTTTCGTTGAATTTAGAGGTCGGCGACAGCGCCAGAGCGAAATCGAGGATTGCGGTGATGATGCGTAAACTGGTGATACTGTCCTTGCTGGCCGCGATCGCGGCGGTCGCGCCGGTGTTCGCCGCCGATGCGCCGAAGACGGCGTTTCTCGACTACGATGATGATCTCATGCATGATCTCGATCGGACCATCAAATTCTTCGAGCCTGATGTCTCGGGGCAGAACGACCAGGGCATTGCCGACGACGCGGCCGTCTTGCGCCAGGGTTTTGAATATACCGAGAAATATTTCGCCAAGGTTCCCACCGGCGCCGATGCCGTGAAGATTTCGCGCGATGGTTTGACCTTGCTCGATTCCGTGCTCAAAAACGTCTCGGATAAAAAGTTCGACGAGGCGGCCGCGGGCGCGCGGAGCGTGGCGGAAACCTGCAAAGCGTGTCACGTTCTGTACAAGCCCAAACAGGCGCGGTCGTGAATCGCGAAGGCGATCGCATTGCCACGGCGCGCCGGCCATCGCGATATAAGTTTTCTAAAAGCGGAGGCT
Source organism: Beijerinckiaceae bacterium (assembly GCA_031291515.1). GTDB lineage: Bacteria > Pseudomonadota > Alphaproteobacteria > Rhizobiales > Beijerinckiaceae > RH-AL1. Next base: position 6,231 of record JARLIW010000205.1, read on the forward strand.
ATATAGAAACGTTTCTTTTGGAGGGCGCGCGAATATAGAAATACATTTCGAATTCGCGGCGATATAAAGACGGACGTTCTTAAGCGATGTTTCACGGTTTGCGGGCGGCGGCAATGGGCTTTGCGCTGGTACCTGACCGGGGTCGAGTCGCTTACGATCCTTGTCGCGAAAAGGGTGTGCCCTGATGTCCCGAATTCCCCTCCTGTCCATCGACATCGCTCCCAGCGATGCAAAGCCACGCCTCGCCGCCGCCGAAGCCGCGAATGGCTATCTTCCGAACCTTTTGGGCCTACTCGCCAATGCGCCGTCCGCGCTTGAAGCCTATCTGACGCTGAGCGGTATCAACGCCAAGGCCGGCTTGACCCTCGCCGAGCGCGAGACCGTTCAGATCACGGCCGCCGCGACGCATGGCTGCGGCTTTTGTGTCGCGGGTCATACCGCCATAGCGCTCAAAAAGGCGGGTTTGCCGGCGCCGGAAGTCGAAGCGCTGCGCTCCGTGGCCGCTTTGTCGGATGCGCGTCTCGATGCCGTCCAGTCCTTTACCACGGCCGTCATCCGAAGTCGCGGCGCGGTATCGGATGAAGAGCTCGCGGCCTTCAAGACCGCAGGGTTTAGCGACGCGAACGCGCTCGAGGTCGTCTTGGGGGTTGGTTTGGCGACAATCTGTAATTTCGCCAACAATCTGGGCCAGCCCGAACTCAATGCGCAGCTCGAGCCCTATCGTTGGGAACGGCCGGCGTCGCTCGCGGCCGAGTAACGATCATGACCTCGAATTTGTCGCCTGGCCTTGTCGACTGGCTCGACGCATCCGCGAACGGCCTCGATGCGGGCAGCCTGGAGCCGTCCGGCATTGTCCCCAATCTCGCGGCCTCCGGCCTGTTTCGCGCCGGCTTGGCTGCCGAATGGGGCGGCGATGGCGGCGATATCACCGATGCCGTCGAAGCCATTGCGGGCGTGTCCGAGCGATCCTTGGCCGCTGGTTTCGTCTTTTGGGGTCAGCGGACCTTTATCGATTATCTCGTGCAGAGTTCCAACGAGACGCTGCGCCAAGCGCTCCTGCCGGATCTTCTCGCGGGGGCGGTCGCGGGCGCGACGGGTCTCTCCAATGCCATGAAATTTCTTTCGGGCCTTGAAGGATTGCAGATCAAGGCGCGGCGGCTTGGCGACGGTTACGCGCTCGACGGCAAACTGCCGTGGGTCACCAACCTGCGGCCGCAGGGGTTTCACGTCGCGGCGGCGGTCGCCGAGGAGGCGACGGGCGCCACGCTCGTTGTTTCAATTCCTTCGGACGCCGCTGGCGTGACGCGCGGCGCCGATCTCGAGTTGATGGCGATGCGCGCCTCCAACACCGCCGCGATCGATCTCAAGGGCGTGCCCGTCACCGCCGCGCAAATATTGACGACGGACGCCAGGGCCTGGCTTCCCCGCGTGCGCCCGGCGTTTCTCGGCATGCAATGCGGACTTTCGATCGGCCTGGCGCGCCGCGGTCTTGCCGAAGCACGCGCGCATCTTGGCGCGGGACGTCATATTCTGACGGAACCGCTCGACGATCTTGCCGCCAGTCTGGCCCGCTGCGAATCCGCGCTGCGCGAAGGTTTGCGTGGCGGCGTGTTCACGACCGCCGCGGCGCCTCTTTTCGAGCTTCGTATTCAGCTCGCTGAAATTGCGCAAGAAGCCGTCTCCCTGGAGCTTCAAGCCGCGGGCGGGCGCGCTTATTTGACGGCGTCGGGCCAAGGTTTTCAGCGTCGTTGGCGCGAGGCCGCCTTCGTGCCGATCATCACGCCGAGTCTCGTGCAACTCAAGGCGGCGCTCGCCACGCATCGCGCCGAGCTTGCCGGACGCGCCGCGTGACGTCGGTTCCTGCCGCCGCGCTCGAGGCCTATGGCCTCGCGCTTCGTTATCCCGGCGCGTCCGGCCCCGTCATCGAAGATTTGAATCTCGCGGTGGGGTCCGGTGAAATTGTCGCCGTCCTCGGCCCGAGCGGGATTGGCAAGTCGACGCTGTTGCGCGTGCTCGCCGGGCTGCGGCGGCCCGATGCCGGAAACATATGGGTTGGCGGCGAACGGCTGGACGGCGTACATCCGCGGATCACCTTGGCGTTTCAGGATCCGGGCCTGCTGCCGTGGTTGACGCTCGAAAAGAACGTCGCCTTCGGCCTCGATTTCAAACGCCAACCGTCGTTGAGCGCGGACGCGAGGCGCGCGCGCGTCGATGCGGCGATCGCCGAGGTCGGTCTCGCTCATGCGCGCAAGCTTCACCCGCATGAATTGTCGGGCGGCATGGCGCAACGCGCGGCGCTAGCGCGCTGTCTCGCCCGCAAGCCCGAGGTGCTTTTGCTCGACGAACCGTTCGGCGCGCTCGACGAAGTGACGCGGGCGTCGATGCAACAACTCTTGTTGCGCGTGAATGCCGATCTCGGCGTCGCGATCGTTTTGATCACGCACGATATCGACGAAGCCTTGCAGGTCGCCGATCGGGTCGTGCTGCTGGGCGGCGCGCCGGCCCGCGAAATCGGGCATTGGACCGTCGACGTGCCGAAACCGCGCGACGATGCCCTTGCGGCGCTGGGACGATTGCGCAC
>JARLIW010000206.1 GCA_031291515.1 Beijerinckiaceae bacterium
CACGGCGAGATTATCGCCAAGCGCTGGTGCGCGGCCTGCCACATCGTGGCGTCAGATCAAAAGCGCGGCGCCGACAACGTGCCGACCTTCGAGAGCATCGCCAAGCGCCCCGGCTTCGACAAAGCCAAGCTCGCGTTCTTCCTGCTCGATCCGCATCCCAAAATGCCGAACATGTCGCTCACGCGCGACGAGGCCGAAGACATCGCCGCCTATATCGCGCGACAGGGAAACTGAGGGGCTGGCGAGAGAACGACAAGCGGGAAACCTGGCCGCGACGATGCCAAAACTATCTTGCATCGAATTTCACTTGCGCTTCCCTGACCTGCTCCCAATTTGCCTTGGCCCAATCCACCAGTCCTTGCGTGGGACTCAAAAGACTCTTGCCGAGGTCTGTCGTCTCGTATTCCACGCGAGGCGGCACCTCGGGAAACAGCTCGCGGATCACCATCCCGTCACGTTCGAGATTCTTCAGGGTTACAGACAGCATTCGCTGTGAAATCCCGGGGATCGCGCGTTCGAGTTCGGAAAATCGGGCGCGGCCACCGAGCAGATCGAGCGAAAGGACGAGGAAGATCGTCCACTTGTCGCCGATCTTCGTCAGCAGTTCTCGGACGGCCATCGGGTCCGAGCTTCGACAGACCGCCACCGGATCCAGATGGCCCGTTTTCTTCGGCTTTTGCATAACTTACCTCGGTGTTAGCGACTGATCTCAAAGTGCCTTCTTCTTAAAGATCAACTTCCGATTTATATGTAGCTCTCCTTATGTAAGCAATATCGCGAAGCGCGGGGAGAGTACTGAATGCCGAATCCGAAATACGCCGCCTACGAGGCCGCGGCCCCCTATTTCAATCTGGTCCGAGGGGCCTTGGGCGACCTCGTCGATGGCGAGCATTTCTTCGACATCGTCGCCGACGACGTCGTCTACGAAGTCCTCTACGACTTCCCTGGCTGGCCTCGCGTCGTCCAGGGACGGACCGAGCTGATCGCCCAGTTCAGGGGCTATGTCGAAAACATCGCGCTTCAATCCGCCGACAAGCTGGTTGCCCACCAGACAGTCGGCGGTCGCGTCGTCGTGATCGAATATGAGGTCCACGGAACGATCCTCGCGACAGGCGTGAAGTACGACAATCGGTTTTGCTCAATCATCAAGATTGAAAATCGGAAGATCGCGCATTGGAGAGACTACATGGACTCTCTCGCGGCCTGGAACGCATTGACGGCACGCCCTCGCTGAGGGACCAACCTTCGAGAACATTAGGAATAATGCCATGAAGCAAATCCTCATGATTGAAGTGAGCCCGCGGGCGAAGGATTCGGCCAGCCGATCAATCGCCGATGCGCTCGCCGCGCGACTTACCGACGTCTATCCCTCCGCAAAACTCGTGCGCCGCGATCTCGCCGCCGATCATCTCCCCCATCTGGACGAGATCACGCTGCGGGCCATTTCGACAAAGGACCCGGCCGAGGCGGAGAGGTTGAAGGAGGCGGCCCGCCAATCAGATCAACTGACCGACGAGCTCTTGGAATCCGATCTCCTCGTGATCGCAACCCCGATGTGGAATTTCGGCATTCCCTCCGCCCTCAAAGCCTGGATCGACCTGGTCATACGGCCGGGCCGGACCTTCCAATATTCCGCTGGCGGCGTCCTCGGTCTGGCGAAGAGCAAGAAAGCCATCCTGATTCTGGCCTCGGGCGGCGTCTTTACGGAAGGTCCATGGCGCCCATGGGATTTCGTCGAGCCCTACCTGCGTCAAATCCTGGGCTTCATCGGCATTGTTGATGTGCAAACCGTTCGAGTCGAGGGAATGAACATCCCTGACTTGGCCATCAACGCCGTTGCAAAGGCGAACAAAGCTATCGGGGTGCTTGCCCTTTAGGGAATGTTCGAGACCGATGGATGCGGACTCTTCAAACGAGGGCTCGAGCATCGCCGGAGCGTTGAAACCCGTTTAGCTGATCTATCGGGCCATCGCATGCCAAGCTGGGAATCCGTGACTGGGTCCCGCTTCGAACCATGGGAGAGCGGCGATTTGGTTCTGGACACAGCAACTCTGTCGCCAGCCGAACTCATCAGCCGCTCCGAAGCTCATGTCGTTGAATACACGACCACGCGGCCGGAATAAGTCAACACGCATGATCCCGCCCGTCATTGCGAGCGAACATTTTCCCCCTACACCACCTCCAGCACCATCCCATCCCTATGCTCGCGCCCATATTCATCGACCGCCTTGACCTTCAACGCATAGGCGCCGGGCCGCAATCCGGCCGGGAGTTTCACCGACCAGATATGCGAGGACGGGACCGGCTTCCCTAATGAGCTCACGTATTCTGCCAAGCGTTTCACCGCGCCAGTCTCAGAGTTCAACAATTCTGTTCGAAATGAGCTCGGACGCCGGTTGGGTCTCGCTATTTTCCGAGTTTTTCATCAGCCCATCCCTCTCAAGTTTCTCGCCCTGACTCCATTGTCATGCCCCTGAAAGCCATAGTGTCGTTTCACGCTTGCAAAAAACCGTCTGCGAAGTGTATCTCAGCGCCGCTGGCACTCCTATCTGGAAAAACTCGGATCGGATGAACCGAAGTCTCGAGAAGTCGTCATGGCTATTCACAACAAAAATTTTCGATGGTTCGTTGTGCGGCCTTGGATCACCTCTATTTTGATCGCCACGAATGTGGTGGTTTATGCCCTGTCGCTACGAGGTGCTGGCGGTTTTACGCCGCGCATCGAGACGCTCGTTCGCTTCGGCGCCTTCACCCCTTCGACCTTGGCGACGCACGCCTATTGGCGGCTCTTCGCCGCCGGCTTTCTTCACGCAAATCCGCTGCATCTCGCGGGCAACATGCTGTGTCTTCTGATCTGGGGCAGCCTCTTGGAGACGCGCATCGGTGCGCTTTACTTCGCTGTTCTTTATGCGACGTGCCTTCTCGCGGGCAGTCTTACGAGCGTCGAAACAAGCCCCGGCGCCTTCGCTGGCGTCGGCGCGTCCGGAGCCATCGCTGGCATCTTCGGCGCTTTGATCGCCTTGACCATCCTCGGGAAGACTCAATTGTCGGCCGGGTTCATCGTCATGAATCTGCTGATCAACATCGTCTTGGCAGTCAAAGGCCCGGGCATCGATTGGCGCGCGCATCTCGGCGGTCTGACGGCCGGCTTGGCCGGCTGCGCGGTTCTCTGTGAGGTGACAAAGGCCAGTACGCTTGTCTTTCGATGCAAATTTCCTGAATTCGTGAAGATCAATGCCGCGATCCTGATCGGGCTTGCCGGCGCGGCCGCTTGGATCACGGGCTTCGCTCAGCTGACCACAAACGACTTCGCCAAGGCTGCGATTTTCGCTGGCGGCACCATGTTTTTCCTCAAGATGATCGATCTCATGCTGGCGGCGCGCAAAGGCCTGCTGATCGTTTCCACCCTGTTCGCGATTCTCAATACGGCGGCGGCGGCGATCGCGGCGCAGAGCGAAATGCGCCTTTGGCGCGCCACCTGCGACACGTTCTCCAGCCGCCGGCATCTGCTCCCCGGCCTTGATTTCAACCCCCTGCACATCTGCCCGCCGCCCGATGCCGCCGTCACCCTTCTCTGCCTTGCCGTGCTTACCGCGACCTTGTTGGTTTACATGGAGCCCGCCTTACGCGGTTTGCGAGACGTGGGCTTTATCGGCGCGGGCTTGATGGCGGAGCAAAAGCGTTCCGGCGGTCTCTAGCCTGGGCCTCGCGGGCCTTGCGAGAGGCCAGCTTCCCCTACACCACCTCCAGCACCATCCCATCCCTGTGCTCGCGCCCATATTCATCGACCGCCTTGACCTTCAACGCGTAAGCCCCCGGCCGCAATCCTGCCGGCAGTTTCACCGACCAGATGTGCGAGGACGGGACCGGCTTGACCCAGGGTTTGATGGTGTCGGGGTAACGCCCATAGATCTGCTGAACGAACGGATCGGGGCGGCTGATCTTTTTCATCGTCACCGCCGGGCCGGCATCGAGCGAGCAAGTCACCACCGTCTTGGGGCCGCCGTCGAACACGTTGACGACGAGATAGGCGCTCGCGGCCTGATCCGATGTGACCGGCGAGCGCAGAAGCTCGGACATCGTGAGCGCGCGGAACGTCTCGCGGTCGTCCTCGTGCGTCTGCACTTCGAGGCTCATCCGCATCTGTTTGCCCGCGGGTTCGCCGGCCGGAACGAAGCGCGTCGTGTAATTCGTGCCGTCGATCGAGAGCACGTGGAAGCCGTTCGGCGAGCCGTCATAGGCATCGGCGCAGGCAATGCCGCGATGATCGAGCGGTCCGCTCCACCA
>JARLIW010000207.1 GCA_031291515.1 Beijerinckiaceae bacterium
CGTTTTAATGATTACGCGTTTGGCTAGAATCGAGAGAGAATACCGGGCTCATGCTGGCTATCGTTCGTATCGCGCTTCAGCGTCCCTACACGTTTGTCGTGCTGGCCGTGTTGATCCTGATATTTGGCGTCAAGGCGTGGACGACGACGCCGACCGATATCTTTCCTGATATCGGAATCCCTGTCGTCAGCGCTGTTTGGACTTACAACGGCCTGCCCCCGGAGGAAATGTCTGGACGAATTGTCTATTACTACGAGCGGACACTCAGCTCGCAAGTCAACGACATCCAGCATATTGAATCGCAATCTCTGCCTGGCTATGGCGTCGTCAAGATCTTCTTTCAACCCAAGGTGAATATCAACACCGCGATCGCGCAAATCACCGCCGCGTCTCAAACCGTTCTCAAACTTTTGCCTCCCGGCGTCACGCCGCCTTACGTGCTCGTGTTCAATGCGTCGAGCGTACCGATTCTTCAACTTGCCCTTTCCAGCAAAACCCTTTCGCAGTCTCAGCTTTCGGATTACGGGCAGAACTTCATCCGGCCACAGTTGGCGACCGTGGCGGGCGCGGCGGTGCCCTCGCCCTATGGCGGCAAGATCCGGCAAGTCCAGGTCGATCTCAATCCGGGAAAGCTCGAGGCCTACAAAATATCGGCGCAAGACGTGACCGCCGCGCTGGCCAACGAGAACCTGATCACGCCGGTTGGAACGGAAAAGATCAGTAAGTTTGAATATATCATCTCGCTCAACGACGCGCCGAAGGACATCGCCGAGCTCAACGATTTGCCGATCAAGATCGTCGATGGCGCGACGGTCTATATCCGCGACGTCGCCAATGTGCATGACGGGAGCCCACCCCAAACGAACATCGTGCGCGTCGACGGAACGCACGCCGTGCTCATGACGATCCAGAAGGCAGGCTCCGCTTCGACCCTCGACGTCATCAACGGGGTCAAGGCGCTGCTTCCAAAGATCCGGGCGTCCCTGCCAAAGAGCCTCGAACTCGAGGCGGTCGGTGATCAATCGCAATTCGTCAACGACGCGGTTTCCGGCGTTCTTCGTGAAGGGATTATCGCGGCGGCCCTGACCGGCCTCATGATCCTCGTTTTCTTGGGAAGCTGGCGCTCGACCCTGATCATCACGATCTCAATTCCGCTGGCTATTCTGTTTTCCGTCGCGGTCCTTTCCGCCCTCGGCGAGACCATCAACGTCATGACGCTCGGCGGATTGGCGCTCGCGGTCGGTATTCTCGTCGACGACGCGACGGTGACGATTGAAAACATCAACTATCACTTGGAACAGGGCAAGGACATCGAAAGCGCCATCATGGATGGCGCCCGCCAGATTGTCGTACCCGCAACCGTTTCGCTGCTTTGTATCTGCATCGTGTTTGTTCCGATGTTCAGTCTCGGCGGCGTGGCGGGCTTTCTGTTTAAACCGCTCGCCGAAGCGGTCATATTCGCGCTCATCGGCTCCTATGTTCTGTCGCGCACGCTCGTGCCGACCATGGCGAATTTTCTTCTCAAAAATGTGGCCTCTCATGGGCACGGAGAGGCGCCGCCGCCACGCCGCAATCCGTTGGTCCGGTTTCAGCGTGGATTCGAACATCGTTTCGAGACCCTCAGAAATACATATCGCAATGCTCTGACCGGCGCCTTGGCATCCAGCCGATTGTTTGTCGCCGGCTTTATTGCGGTTGTCGCGGTTTCATTCGGCCTCGCGCCGTTCCTCGGTCAAAACTTCTTCCCAAACATTCAATCCGCGCAAATCAAACTGCACGTTCGCGCCCAAACGGGAACGCGCATCGAAGAGACCGCCAATCTCATCGACCATGTCGAGAATGCGATTCGTAAAGTCATCCCGCCGTCCGCCGTCGACACGATCGTCGATAATATCGGTTTGCCAATTAGCGGCATCAATATCGCCTACGGCAATTCCGGAACGATTGGCGTCACCGACGCCGACATCCTCATCTCGCTCAAACCGGAGTTCGCGGAAAAGACCGATGCGATGGTCGATACGTTGCGCGAGCAACTGCCTCGTGACTTTCCCGGCACGAGCTTCGCCTTCCTCCCGGCGGATATCGTCAGCCAAATCCTGAACTTCGGTCTTCCCGCCCCAATCGACGTGCAGGTTATCGGAAACAAAGCCGACGAAAACCGGGTCTATGCCGAGAAGATCTTCAAACGCGTCGCGCGCGTGACCGGGATCGGGGATCCGCGGATTCAACAACAATTCAATGCGCCGGCTTTGAACGTCGACGTCGACCGTTCCATCGCGGCGAATGTCGGGCTTACCGAGCGCGACGTCGCCACGAGCCTCCAGGTCAATTTGGCGGGCAGCATTCAAACGTCTCCGACCTTTTGGCTCAATCCGAAAAATGGCGTTTCTTATCCGATCGTCGTCCAAACCCCGCAATATTGGATCGACTCGCTCAGCGATCTCGCCAACGTGCAGATTTCCGGAAAGGATCGGCTTCAGCCGCTTGGCGCGCTCGCCGATACCGTTCGCGGCGTAAGCGCGGCCGTTGTGTCGCATTACAACGTGCAGCCCGTCATCGACATCTATGCAACGACGCACGGCCGCGATCTCGGAGCCGTCGCGGCCGACATCCAGCGCATTCTCGACGAAACCGCGAACGACGTGCCAGCTGGATCCACTGTTGTATTACGAGGCCAGATTACGACAATGAACGCGGCCTATGGTCAACTCTATGTCGGCCTCGCGCTCGCGATCGTCCTGATTTATCTTCTGATCGTCGTCAACTTCCAATCTTGGCTGGACCCGTTCGTCATTGTCAGCGCCCTGCCCGCCGCGCTGGCCGGTATCGTTTGGATGCTCTTCATCACCCACACGACGCTATCGGTCCCAGCCTTGACAGGCGCGATCATGTGCATGGGCGTCGCGACCGCGAACAGTATTCTTGTGGTCAGCTTCGCGCGTGAAAGGCTCGCCCAAGGCGCCGATGCCTTGACCGCGGCCATCGATGCCGGGTTCACGCGGTTCCGCCCGGTCCTGATGACCGCTCTCGCGATGATTATCGGCATGGCGCCGATGGCGTTGAGCGCCGAGCAGAACGCTCCGCTGGGCCGGGCGGTGATCGGCGGCCTGATGTGCTCGACGATCGCGACTCTTTTGTTTGTTCCGGTCGTCTTCATGATGGTACATTCGCGCGCGAAAAAGCCATCGGAGTCACATTCCCAGGGCGTCGGCCACACGGCGTCTGTCCCGTAATCAAGAGGATCGATTCATGCCTTCAACCGAAGGAAAAAAACCTTCCGGAAAGGTTTTCCGTCGGCTCCTCTTAGCCGTGCTCGTGTTCGGGGCCGTGGCCGCATACGGCATCATCGACCGTGGCCGTAGCAATACGACGCTCGCGCGATGGACCGAGGAACAAGCCATTCCGAGCGTCGACCTCGTGACTCCAAAACACGCGAACGAAGCTCAGCAGCTCGTTTTACCCGCCGATATCGAAGCGTTCTACACCGCGCCGATTCACGCGCGCGTCAATGGCTATGTCAAAATGTGGTATTTCGACATCGGCGCCAAAGTAAAGAAGGGTGACATTCTAGCCAAGATCGATACACCCGACCTCGATCAACAGTATGAACAGGCGGTTGGAGAACTTAACAAAGCACAGGCGGACTTTAACCTCGCCGTCCAAACCGCGGACAGATGGAAGGCGCTGCGCGCGGAATCGGCGGTGTCGCAGCAAACCACCGACGAAAAAACCGGAGATGCCTTGGCAAAAAAGGCGCAAGTGAACGCGTCGCAAGCGAATGTCGATCGTCTCAAGGCGTTGCAAGGCTTCAAGGATATTACCGCGCCATTCGACGGTGTCGTGACGGCCCGCCGGATTGACGTGGGCGCGCTCGTCTCGTCCAGCAACAACAATCAGCCGGGCCTATTTGATGTCGCCGCCGTCGACAAAATGCGCGTCTACGTCCGTGTCCCGCAAATTTATACCGCGCGTCTCCACCGAGGGATGACGGTCACGTTAAAGCTGCCGCAATATCCTGGTCGCACGTTCAAAGCGACTCTGACGACGACCTCGGAAGCGATTTCGAGCCAGTCCCGCGCTCAGCTCGTCGAACTCATGGTCGATAATCCCGACGAGCAACTCGCAACGGGCGCCTATGCGCAGGCACGTTTCGATCTTCCCCTCGATCCCGAGAAACTCATGGTGCCCGCCAGCGCGATCGTCTTCCGCAACGCGCGTCCCGCCGTCGCCGTCGTGGACGAGCAAAGCCATGTCCACTTAAAACCGATCAACATCATCGTCGATACCGGCGCGGACGTCGAGCTCTCGTCTGGCATCACGGCCACGGACCGGATCGTTGCCAGCCCCACGGATTCGATCGCGAACGGCGACGAGGTGAAAATCGCCGGCATCGATGGCAAGCCTGTCGGAAAAGACATTGCGGCGCGTGCGACCCCGGGTGTGACCGAATGAAGCTCCTTTTTCGAGCCGGCATCTTCATATCGGCGTTTTCCTTATGTGCATGCGATCTCGCCCCCACCTACGCGCCGCCGAACGTCGACCTTCCGCCCAAATTCAAGGAAGGCGGGATGTGGAATCTCGCCAATCCCAGCGATAGTCTGCCGCGCGGGTCGTGGTGGAACGAATTTCATGACAAGACGCTTAATGCGCTGGAACCGCAGATCGAAGAAGCCAACCAGACCCTGGCGAATGCCTTGGCGAATTATGAACAGGCCCGAACCATCGTGGAACAGGCCGAGTCGGGTCTCTATCCCTATCTCGAACAGGACTCGAGCCTCTCGACCAACCGGCAATCGGATCACCGCCCGCTGCGATCCGCCAATCAGCCAAGTCATTATGGGGCGAATACGCTGGACGTGCAGGCGAGTTACGAAGTCGATATCTGGGGACGCGTCCGCGATACGATCGCCGCGAGCGCCGCCGAGGCTCAGGCCGATGCGGCGATTCTGGAAAACGTTCGACTTAGCCTCCACGCGGAACTTGCGCGCGTCTATATTGGTCTTCGGAGCCTCGACCGGGAGGGTCAGCTCCTTTCCGATACGGTGAAAACCTATTCGGACGCTTTGACACTCACGCAAAACCGGCTGGCCGGGAAAATCGCCCCCCCGATCGATGTCGCCCGGGCGCAATCGCAGCTGGCGACCGCGCAAGCGCTCGTCGCGGATACGTCCGCGCGCCGGGCGATACTCGAACATGCAATCGCCACCTTGGTCGGAAAGCCCGCCTCGTCGTTTTCGATCCCGGCCGCTCCTGTGATCATCGCGCTACCGCAGCGTCCCCCGGCCGTACCCTCGACGCTTTTGGAACGGCGGCCCGATATCGCGGCGGCCGAACGCGGCGTCGCGGCGGCAAACGAACGGATCGGCGTCGCGCGCGCGGCATTTTATCCCCGCTTTCTCTTGAACCTGACAGCAGGAACCCAGGACACGGAGCTTCGTCTCTTCGATCTCAAGAACGCATTATTTTCGGTCGGCCCCTCGGTCTCGCTGCCCATTTTCGACGGCGGGCTGAGAACGGCGCAGCTCGCGGCGGCGACGGCTGTCCGCGACGCGCGGACCGCCGCGTATCGCGGCCAGGTTCTGCTCGCGGTTCAGCAGGTCGAGGACAGCCTATCGCAGGAACATTGGCTTAGCATCGAGGCCAAGCGCGTCGCGGAATCCGTCGACGCGGCAAAGAAGGTGCTGGACTATTCGCTGACGCTTTATCGCGATGGCGCGACGACCTATCTCGATGTCGTCACCGCGCAAACGACTGCGCTGGATGCCGAGCGGACCGCGCTTCAGCTGCGGACGAGGCGCCTCGAATCGAGCGTGGCCCTCTTCCTCGCCCTCGGCGGCGGCTGGACAGCACCCGTCCATATGGCGGAGGTGTCCCCCCCACTTTCGACCCTGGATCTACTCCCCCACTGAACGGCCTGCTTGTCTTCCCCGCGGGATCTGACTTGGTTCTTGTTGTGACGTCGCCTTCCATCGAAAACCCCGAATGTCCGACCTTGGCTCTGTCCGGAAAGGTAGCACCATGTCCGATCCTTCTCTCGATCCGGCTCCTCCGATTTCAGGAGCCGCCTCGCCGGCCCATTGTTCCGAGTGCCGATTTTGGGAACATAGGGATGATCGCGACGGCTACTGCAAACGCTCCGCGCAAGTGCCGGGCGCGCACGAAAATGGCATCGCGCGTTGGCGCCAAACGCATGGCGCGGACTGGTGTGGCGAAGGAATGGTCCGTATCAGTGAGGACGTTCGCGTAAAATGCGGGGCGTGCCGCTTCTGGTTCCGTCCCGAAAATGGTATCGAGCCGTTGCAATACAGCGATCGTTTCAAGGACTGGTGGCGCGGGGCCGGTCATTGTCGCCGCTATGCGCCCCAAGCGACGTCCGAACTCGGCGGCCGGAGCTTTTGGCCCGTGACCCATGTTGACGACAGCTGTGGCGATGGCCGCGCCAAGATTTGAAATCGGAACGGCCGTCCCGGCCTCATCACACAAATGAAAAGTCCACGCGAGCACCCTTCGCGTGGACTTTTGTTCGCAAGCGCCCGGTCGGGACGATGCAAGCGCTCAACCCCAAACCGCCGATCCCGTCAGACCGGCCGCCAGGCCGATCTCAAAACTGGTAGCGCATGCCGACGGTCGGCTGGAACTGACCAGCGGTTTCCGCGCCGGCCGAAAGATAGCCAGAGGCCATGCCGCCGTTGAAATCGCTCCACGTCACGCCACCGAACACGTCGAAGCGCGGCGTAAAGCGGTAGTCGACCACACCCGAAATCACGTTCTCCGAACCATGGCACGCGGCGGTGTTCTTCTGAAGAGCACCGGAATAGAAGCCATTGTAATTCGCGGAGCCACAAGCGGTACTCACCGACGCGCCATCGCTTCCCTGATAGTTGTTCTGGTCAAAATGATAGAACGCAACCGTCAGGTCCAGCTTCGACGTCGCGGCATATTTCACGCCGGTCCAAAACAGGTTGACGTGCTTGCCATTGTAACCGCCGCCATTGGATCCCGAGGACACCGCATAACCATTGTTGACGACGTTGAGAACATAATTGCCCTCGATGAACGCGCCAGCCGTCATCGGCGTCGACGGATTGGCGTAGATCAGGTCTTCGTAGGCCCCGAAGAACTTGAACGCTCCGGTCGTATATTTCGCCAACAGCATGTAGCCGGTGTTGTCCGACACGGTGCCGTTCAACAGCCCGCTGCCGATATTGGAAATCCCGGCGACGGGAGCACCCGAAAGCGAAGCCGCGCCGACCGCGTCCTTGGTGTGGCCACCGATCGCGTCGAAGGAGAAGCCGGCATATTCAGCGCCGACGTCGACCTGATAGCTGTTGTTGTCTTCGGCACCCCTCGCGCCGAAATTGTAGAGCCCCGCCGCATGAACTGGCCCGTAAGCCACTTTATATTCAATCGCTTGGGAAAGGCGCGTGGTGTCGGTATCGCCGAGGCCGCCTGCCGTGCCGGACAGACCGATCGGCGAGAAGGTCTGCGAGGCGCCCATCGGATCGTAAGCCTTGATGCCGTCGAGAGCGAGATTGTTCTGACGGCCGTAGGTCAAGGTGCCGTAGATCGGCGAGCTGATACCCGCGTAGAGGTTTTGGAAGGGCTGACCGTCCTTGGCCGAATCGGCGCCGGAAACCTGATTGATCGCGCTGACGCCGTTATTCACCATCAACGACCGGCGGTTGTCCTCGAGCCGCAACGAATTCGGATCGAACATGGTCTGGGTCACGGCCACGACGGACCAGCCAGGAAGAACCTCTTCCTTCACCTTGATGCCGACCTGGGAGTCGCTCAGATTGTTCGGAACCGCGGAAAAGATCGTGTGATAGCTCTGCTTGGCCATGATGCTGTTGATACCAGGCGACCAAGTCGTGCTGAGCGGCGCGCCATGGGTTTCATAGGCCGCCGCGATATCGACGATCCCGTAAACGGTGATGCCGTGGAACGTCAGGGGCGTCTTGTCGTTCGGGTCGAGGAAGTGGCGGGGAAGATCGTTGAACCCTTGGCCGAACGTGGGCAAGGCGGCGGGAAGATCGGCGAGGCGATCGATCGGAGCGGCCGGCGCCTGAGCGACGATTTGGGCATTTCCCTCGGCGCGGGCCGCGAGCTGCCTCTGACGCTTCGTCGAAGCGACATGCTTCTTGTGGGGTGCTTTCTTCTGCTGAACCGGCTGATTCGGCTTTTGAACGTTCGACATATCGTCGGCGTACGCGAGACTGGTGGCGCTCAGCGCCAGCAAACATATGGTCGCCGAAAGGCAAGGAATCAAAGCCGGTTTCATTTTCATCTCCACGTTATATTCAATTGAATATAGCGATGGAGCTAAGCTGTCAGCGTTCCCACACCAAGTTTACCAATATGTTGCAAATAGAGCACTCTTTGAGCAACGATTGAGCTTGCGGCAATCGACGTATCTCTGGATTCGCAGAAGACCCTGCACAATTAATTTATAGTCTAGCAATTCGTGCTTCATGCCCCCGACAAGAACGACAAACAAAAAGTCCACGCGAGTGATCTCGCGTGGACTTTGGTTTGCAAGCGTCCAATCCGGACGGTGTAAGCACTCAACCCGAACCGCCGATCCTTTCAGACCGGCCGCTAGGCTGATCTCAGAACTGGTAGCGCGCGCCAACCACTGGCTGGAATTCGCCAGCTGTTTCCGCGCCAGCCGAAAGGTAGCCGTTCGCCATGCCACCGTTCACATCGCTCCAGGTCACGCCACCGTAGACATCGAAGCGTGGGGTAAAGCGATAATCGAGTACGCCGGAAATTACGTTCTCCGAGCCATGGCAGGCCGCGGAAGAGGCGTCGCCGATGCAGGCAGCGACTTTAGCGCCACCGTACGAACCCGTGTAGTTGTTCTGATCGAAATGGTAATACGCGACGGTCGCGTCGAATTTCGATGTCACCGCGTATTTAGCGCCGGTCCAGAAGATATAGACGTGCTTGCCATTGTAGCCGCCCGCGTAGGACGTGACGTTATTCAAGACGTAACCACCTTCGATTTCCGCGCCGACGGACATCGGGTTGCTCGGGTTCGAATAAACGATGTCCTCGAAACCGCCATAGAACTTGAACGGCCCCGTCGTGTATTTCGCCAAGAGCATGAGGGCTTTGTTGTCCGACACCGTGCCGCCCACCAGGCCATTACCGAAATACGCGATCCCGGGGGTGTATTTCCCGGCGGAGACCGAACTGGCGTTGACCGCGTCGTTGGTGTGACCAGCGATCGCATCGAACGAGAAGCCGGCATAATCGACGCCGATATCGCCCTGATAGCTGTTGTTGTCTTCCGCGCCGGATTTCCCGAAGTTGTAAAGGAAGCCGCCGTGGAACATGTTATAAGATACTTTGTACTCGATCGCTTGGGAAAGCCGCGACGTGTCGGTATCCCCGAGACCGGCCGCGACGCCCGAGAAGCCGATCGGCGAAAACGTCTGCGACGCGCCCATCGGATCATAGGCCTTGATCCCGTCGAGGCCGAGATTGTTCTGACGACCGTAGGTCAAGGTACCATAGATCGGCGAGCTGATACCGCCGTAAATGTTTTGGAAGGGCTGACCGTCCTTCGCCGAATCGGCGGCGGAGGTCGTATTGGCCAAAGCCACCGTGTTGTTCACGGCGAGCGAACGGCGAGCGTCCTCGAGCCGCATCGATTGCGGATCGAACATCGTCTGCGTCACGGCCACGACGGACCAGCCGGGAAGCACCTCTTCCTTCACCTTGATGCCGACTTGCGAGTCGCTCAGGTTGTTCGGGATAACGGTAAAGAGCGTATGATTGCTCTGCTTGCCAATAACGCTGTTCACGCCGGTCGACCACGTATTGCTCAACGGCGCGCTGTGCGTCTGGTAACCGGCGCCGATATCGATCGTCCCGTAAACGGTGATGCCGTGGAACGTCATCGGCGTCTTGTCGTTCGGGTCGAGGAAATGGCCAGGCAGATCGTTGAACCCTTGGCCGAACGTGGGCATGGCGGCGGGAAGATCCGCGAGGCGGTCGACCGGAGCCGGCGCCTGAGCGACGATTTGCGCATTGCCCTCGGCGCGGGCCGCAAGCTGCCTCTGACGCTTCGTCGAAGCGACATGCTTCTTGTGAAGTGCCTTTTTCTGCTGCTGATTCGGCTTCTGAACGCTCGACGTATCGTCCGCGTAGGCGACGCTAGTTGCACTCAGCAAGAGCGCAGCGCACAAGAGACTTTTCTTCACTTCCATTCCCCCAATTTACACAGATCTCAGTCGAGATGAGACGAGCTCATACGAGCATGATAGCATCGTTTTATGACAGTTCCATCTCAGAAGCCGTCTTACTCAAGTCCAAGTCGAGAAAAAATTATCGGTATACCAACGCACTCTCTAGACAGACTTGATATGACTGCAACGAATCCGTCTCGGCAAATATCCGGGCGCCTCGTTGGGCCACAGATAAATGCGCATACTGGAATCGTTAACATTTACATTCGTAACCGCGCTGCTCAACCACCCATCGCCGATTCAGCAATCTCACCGGAAGCTGCACATCGCATGAGCGTGAACACCACTTGTCACAGGCTTGCTAGCCGCAATTTACTGCACAGTCTTGTCCTTTTTGAATAGGCGCTATCGCCAGCGGCGCACTACGGCTTTGATTTCGAACATATCTCCAACTAAAATACGCATGCCTTTTCAGAGAGATGATATAGGTGGCTCGATCTCGTCCGCGGCAGATGCACGGTTTGTCCCAACAACATTGGGGCAGCGGCGTGATCAGTTTGCCACACTTTTACGATGAAAACCGGCGCGAAAATACGCAGCCGCGCGAGGAGTTCGCGCTCACGTCCCATCGAGGTAAAGTCGAGTCCGGCGTGAATCGATAGGCCGCCGATCGCTATTGATGTTTGCCAGGCTCGGCATCAAACGTTTGCGGCTAAGACCAAGGCACCTAACCATAGCCACGCCCGCAACCCGGATCCGACGGTGTTTAGATAAAGAAAACGGGGGCGTTTATATCAAGAGGGCTCAACTCGCCACCGAATAAAGCTGACATTTGAGGGATAATCTCCATTGCATATGATTCTGCGTTTCAGTCCGTTTCGAATTTCGGTGGCCTTCGCGCTTTTGGTGATCATTGTGACGTCGGGCGTGTTCGCGTTCGTTTATTGGGATGTGTCGAAAGCGGATATTTCTCAAGTCCGCGGTGTTCTAGAAGACGAGGCGGCGCGAGCCGCGTCCATTCCAGCCGAGGAGATCAAGGGCCAACTCGCGCTCCGTCTCACCCATGATCTTCGAAGGATAGACTACGTGGGGCTTTTCACGCCGGAAGGTGTGCCGAGTTACGGAAACATGGGCGCGATCAATGTCCCAATCGATGGCCTCGCCCACCTGACGAATGTCGCGGCCCGCGAATCCGATGAAACCGAGCCGGCCATTTTCGTGGCCCGGCGGCGCGCGGACGGTGGCGTTTTGGTGCTCGGTCGAAGTCTGAGGGAAGTTCATCACATCCAAGCCGCCATGCGCTCGGCATTTTTGGCCGCCGTCTTGCCAATCGTCGTCATCGCCCTGGCAACCGGCATGATCGTGAGTTATCGCGCGTCGCGGCGGCTGCTCGCCATCCAGGTCGCGATTCGACGCGTGATGCAGGGCGAACTCGCCGTCCGCTTGCCCGTGCGTCGCTCGAAGGACGACATCAACGCCCTCGCCAATGCCGTGAACTCGATGTTGGACGAGATCGTCCGTCTCGTGACTCAGATCAAGAGCGTCGGGGACAACATCGCCCACGACCTCAAGGCGCCGCTCGCGATCATGCGGATCCGTTTCGAGCGCGCGTGCCACGCCGAATCGTTTGACCTTCTACAACGAACCGTCGAAGAGGCCTTGATCGATCTCGACAGAGCCTTGGCGATCGTGAGTGCGCTGCTTCGGATATCGGAGCTCGAAACGGGACTTCGGCGAGCGGCGTTCTCGCGCGTGGACATCTCGGAAATTTGCCGGGACGTCTTCGACATGTTCGAACCATTGGCCACCGAGAAAAACATCGATATGACTTTGGACGTCCCGTCGTCTCTTCCCATGTCGGGCGACGAGGATCTGCTTCGAGAAGCCGTCGCCAACCTTATCGACAACGCGATCAAATTTACGCCCAAAGGCGGATCGATCACGCTGCAATGCAACCGAAACGGCGCGCTCATCCGCGTTTCCGACACCGGCCCCGGCATCTCGCCCGACGAACGCGAGAAAATCTTTAACCGATTTTACCGGTCGCGCGAGGCCATGGGGAGCCCTGGATTCGGGCTCGGACTCAATATGGCGGCGACGATCGCGGAACTTCATGGCTGCACCTTACGGGCCGCGGCCAATGCGCCAGGCGCGGTGTTCGAATGGGTTCCCTCCCAACACCGTGTCGAAGCGAACTAGAGACCTCGGCATTTCTCGAAAAAGATGAAGACTTTTCGATCGAGGCCATGCGCCAAGCACTTTAGAATTGATATCGGAGACCGATTGTCGGATCGATCGTGCCAGCGGAATTCGAGATCGTCGTCTTGCCGTCGGCGGCGATGCCCGCCGCGGCGTAACCACTCGCCATCCCGCCATTGACGACGGAAAGCATGGCGCCGGCAAAGACATCGAAACGCCGGGTCAAGTGATAGACGGCAAGAAAGGACACGCTATTCGCCGTGCCGCTGCAGTTCGAATGCAAACTTGAATTGTAGCAGAGCCCCGTCAGCGACGCCGATGTAATAGAGTTTGTAATATAGCTATTTTGGATTTGATGGTAGTAGCCGACCGCCAGATCGAGATCGCGTCTCACGGCGAACCTTGCGCCGGTCCAGAACAGTTGCAAGATCTTGCCGGTCACATAGGCGTTTTCGTTCATCGAGTAGATTCCGTAACCACCGTCCGCGTATAGTCCATTTCCCATTTGCAAGGGGTTCGCCGGGTTTGAAAACCGGATATTTTCGTAGCCGCCAAAGACCTGAAACGGGCCGTATTTATATTTAGCCGCGACCGTGAACGTCAGGTTGTCGGACACCGTGGCGTCGACCAGGCCATTGCCCACGTCGGCGCCCCCCATGCCCGTGAGATAATTGGCGCGATCCGCCGTCTGAAGACCCGAGGGGCAACCGGCGGCCACCGGGGTCGCGTGATTCACTTTCGCATTTTCCGCGCACGAGAGCGACGCCGCCGTGATCGCGTTATTTGCCTTGCCAACAATCCCGTCGAGCGAGAACCCGGCATAATCGACGCCGATTTCGCCTTCAACCGTAGAACCGTTGGCGTTTTGTCGTTGGTCGCCGAATTTATAGGCCACGGCGGCCCGGAATGGGCCGGCATCGACCCGGTATTTCAGGGATTCGTCGAGGATCGAATCCTCGGTAATATCGAAACCGCTCCCCAAGGTGCTGCTGAAACCCAATGCCGAAAACGCATAAGGAGCCCCAGGAATTGGATCGAAATCAAGGACTTGATCGATGCCCAGCGAGTTTTGCCGTCCAAACGTCAGCGTACCAAAGACGGGATTGCTGACGCCGCCATACGCATAAGTGAATATTTGCCCGGCCCGGGCGGCGTCTCCATTCGAGGATTCAAGTCCGTTCGAGACCCAGAGACCATTATTTTTGACAAGGGTCGCGGGACTGTTCATGAGCTGCAGCGATGTCGGAACGAATTGCGTTTCAAGCCTAAAGACCGCGTTCCAGTTTTGGAAGACGGGAACATCGCCCTTCAGCCCGACGGCGGATCTGCTCAAGGCGTCGGGCGCGACGCTGAGCAGCGAGTGATAGTTCGGTTTGGAGATCCCATATTCCAACCCCTGGCCCAACGTGTCGCTCAGAGGCGCGCCGTGGCTTTGGTAGGCGACACCAGCATCGACGTTGCCGTACAGAGTCACGCCATGCCATGTCAGGCTCTTCTCATCCGTCACATCGATCATATGTTTGACGACATCCGCCGCCAACTGGGGCGACGGAAGGTCCGGGAAGGCCGGCGGGACCGGCGGAATGATTGGGTCGGCCCCGATCTGGGCGCGCTTCCCGAGCTCCTTCGCCGCCGCTTTCTTTTTCTTGAGCCCCGCCTTTGCGGCGACAATTCGAACCTTCGCGTTCGTGGAATTGGTTGGGACGTCCTGGCTTTCGGCATGAAGCGACGTCGCTGGGATGACCGCCAACAACGCGATCACCAGACCCGCCTTGGACATGTCCAATATGCCAACTCTCCCGGTCTTCTCAACCGAGGACTCGCGGCTTGCATCAACGATCACGGAACGCCCCCACCCATAACTACGAAATATTGACCGGCCCCCCGGCCGCGTAAAACACATAGCGCAGAATAATTAGATTATGTTGTTTTATTTCCACCTACATATAGTATATTTTTCTCCAAAACATCGGAATGGGAGTTTTTTATACAATAAACACCGACGAGTCTGGGCGCGCGGGATTTGAGGAGCGCGCAGGCGAGGTTCGTCGTCTTGGCCGAGGCGCCGCCTTCGGACATCAGGAATGCCCCGGGTCATGGCAAGCGTCCAATGGCGGAACGGTTACAATAAGTTTCAAGACTCCCAACGGACAAGAAACGGCTTTCCGGAAGACCATTCGTCATGATTCCGTCACGTCGCGAGAGCGCTTCCGCGGCGAATATGATACACCTCCCCCGATAAATGCTTGAAGGCGGATATGTGGTGGCTTTAGATATTGCGCGGGCGGGTCTTTGGGTAAATAAAGGCGCCATTATTTCGTTGAAAGGGCAAGCTTGTGATTAATAAACTCTTCTTGTCGACAGTGGCCTTGGCCGCGCTCGCCGGGACGGCCTTCGCGGCCGATCTGCCATCGCGTCAAGCTCCCCCCGTCTACGCGCCCCCGCCAATCCCATTGTTCACCTGGACCGGGATCTATGTTGGTGGTCAAGTCGGTTACCAATTTGGGAAGGATACGAATAACTTCAATCCTTCGTCCAGCTCCTCGTCCGGCGTCGTCGGCGGCGCGCATATTGGTTACAACTACCAGCTGACCAATAACCTGGTCGTCGGCGTCGAAGGCGACGTCGAGGGCACGAGCGCCAAGGCGACGACGGGATACCCGGCCTTTAACGGCGTCTATAAAGAGGGGACCGAGGGTTCGGCTCGCGGTCGTCTCGGTTATGCGTTTGATCGCGCGCTGTTCTATGCCACCGGCGGTGTTGCCTTCGTCGGCATCACGAACGATTACAACGGTTCGGCCAGCGACGCGACCCATACGCGCGTCGGCTATACGGTTGGCGGCGGCGTGGAATATGCCATCGATCACAACTGGTCGGTTCGGGCCGAATATCGCTACACCGATTTCGGTCATTACACCGATGCGTCCACCTACACGGTCCGTCTCGGCGACATTCTCAAGCACGACACCGACAACAAAGTCGAAGCTGGCTTCAGCTACAAGTTCGACATGCTGGCTCCTCCAGTCGTCGCGCGTTATTGATCTTCTGATCTCTAAAATGGAAAAGACCAGGTCGCGAGGCCCGGTCTTTCCACAAAGCGCTGATGTAATTTTATCACACCAACCATTGAGCCACGGTTCCGAAAGGACCGTGGCTTTTGCCATTTGAACCGATTTCCGCGGTTCTCGAGGTAACCGCGCTTTTCCTTGATCGCGCCCACGTTCATAAGAATAAGACATGAACGATATCGATGGCGCCGCGCCGACCGAATCTCCCGCCTCGAGAGTCGGGCCGATTCAGCCTGTGGCGATCGGTCCTCGAGCCTGTCCCGGCATGGAAAGGGGCAGATTGCGGTCGAGCCGCGCCGAGCTAATTGTAGGCGATGGAGCCTAGACGGGCGGCAGCGTCCGGGGTTTTCCGCGAAGGCGCAATGCTTGTATCGAGCAGCTGGCGCGGACGCCCAGAAGACGCCTCTCGCTCGTTTACCGGCAAAGCCCAATGTCGGTGTCGCGTTCGCGGACGGCGCGCTCCAACCAAGGAGCGATTTTGATCACCTATTCCCAAACGGTGCGCTTGAATCAAACCTTGGCCGAGAACGGCGCCAGCTTCCACGTTTCCCGACGATATCGACCGAGAACATTTGTTTGTCGCGCTAACGCTTGGCTGACACCCACTGATATATGAAGCATACGCAAAGCGCATTGCTCGAAATGCTTCTCGTGAATCGGTTCCGGCCGAACTATAAAACCGGCACCGGAAAGACCACGAATAAAAATCTGGCCAACATCATTGTTGGCATTGGCCAATTTCCTCTTAAATTTCGATCGATCGCGGGAATTATACGCCGCCGAGCTCACCTCGGCCAAAGCTCCCACGAACGCAGATGGACCCTAGCGTTCGAGGGGACCTTCGTTCTGTCGATACCATCCGCGATCACGATCGCGATCGTTCGTATTTTGCTGCCACTTCAGCTCTTTGTCGGTGCAGCGATAGTAGCCTGCCCCCATCCATCCGTCCCGCATACACCAGCGTTCGTGGAGCTGGACGCGAACAATGGGCGGGGCCGCCGCAGAGTTTTCACCCGCGTTCGCTCCGCATGTCGCGGCAATCACCACCCCAACCATAACCGCGGGCCTCAGCCACAATTGATAATTGTTCATGGTCAATTCCTCCTATAGGCACGCAACTTATCAGCGCAAATTAAGGTTCCGAAGGGCCTCGACCCCTCCGGTCAAAACACCTGCGTTTTCACACACCTGAAATAGCCGATTTTCGCGCCTGTTCTTCGCAAAACCGCAGGGGAGAGCCCTCGAAACGGGTGTCGAATCGGCGCGAAGAAGCTCGTTCGTCCTTCGACTCTAAAGAAAAATTTAAGATCGCGATCAGCGATCCGTCATCTCCGCACTATGCAAAGAAACGCACTGCTCACGCCAACGCTCGCGCTAGACCCCACAACGCACCAACATAATTCCCGTGTCGTTTAAGCGAAACCGGCCGGTGGCGGCGGCCGCGGGTTTGCGGGTAAATCGCAGAATCTGGACAGCGTGGTTTCGCCGCCAAACGCTGGCTTTCAATTGAGTTGGAGGACCTGAATCAGCAGGAACGCAACACCGCCGAGAGCCGCCAGAGACAATGTCACCACGGTAGCTACGCGAAGGCCCGCCTTGGCGACATGCCGAACATCGACGCCCAGTCCCAAGGCCGCCATCGAGACGATCGTCAGCCACCGCGCCGCAAAGGACAGCGGCGCGACAACCGCGGGCGGCAGCAAGCCGAAAGATCTCGCGGCGATCATCAGCAGAAAGCCGATGATGAACCACGGGACCAAATGATGCACCGGCGGCAAACGCCTGACCAGGTCGCCGGACCCGCGATCGTCCGACCGCGCGAAGGTCCAAAGGGACAGGAACAGCACCACGGGACCAAGCATGAGCACACGGACCAGCTTCACCAAAGTGCCGATCTGCGCCGAAAACGAACTGATCGGCGCCGTCGCCGCGAGGACCTGCGGCACGGCATAGACGGTCAAGCCGGCGAACACGCCGAAAGCGCGCGGCGTCATCTGCAGGGCCACGGCCAAGACCGGCAAAAGCAGCACCACCGCCACGCCGAGGACGGCCGTGAAGGCAATCGATGCGGCGACATCGTCGCTGTCGGCGTCGATGACCGGGGCGACCGCCGCGATGGCGGAATTGCCGCAAATCGAATTGCCGCAGGCAATCAACGTTGCCATGCGATGCGGCAGGCCGAACAGGCGCCCCAGCCCGTAGCTAGCGGCCAGGGATATTCCGACGACGCCGACGACGCCCGCCAGCAAAGCGCCTCCGGCACCGAGAATCATGCCGGCGCTGATCGAGGCCCCCAGCATGACGACAGCGATCTCGAGAAGGATTTTCGCACTGAAGCCGATCCCAGACGCCCATTGTCGTCCAGGCGTCCATAAACTTCGGACAAAGGCGCCGAGCAAAATGGCGATCACCAGCGATTCCAGCCAGGTCTCGCCGAAAGCCCGCCTTTCCAGATATTCGAGCATCGCGGCGGCCATCGTGACCAAAATGCTGAGGCCCAAGCCTGGAACGATCCCCCAAAGTCGCGACGGGACGAGGCGGAATGCATCAGATTCGATCTTTTTCGACTGGTTCATTCCAAATGAATGGCCGAAAAGAAACAACTATTCTAACGCATTGTTGGTGTTAAAATGATCGAAAATTTCGATCATTGGCCTCGATCCGTTCGTCGCGGAAGGGACGCGTCTCAAGGACGGCACCATGACTCTCGAACAATTGCGCATCTTTATCGCCGTGGCCGAGCGTGAGCATATGACCCAGGCGGCCGAGGCCTTGAACCTCACGCAGTCGGCCGCCAGCGCGGCGATCGCCGCGCTCGAATCCCGGCACTGCGTCAAATTATTCGACCGCGTGGGGCGACGCATTTTGCTCACCGCCGCGGGCAAAGCCTTTCTCGGCGAGGCACGAGCCGTTCTGTCGCGCGCCGTCGCCGCCGAACAGGCCCTCGCCGATCTTGCCGGGTTGAAAACAGGAACCTTGCTGATCGGCGCCAGCCAGACGATCGGCAATTACTGGCTTCCGCCTCAACTCGCCCGCTTCGCCCAGCTCTATCCTGGCGTCTCCCTCAAGCTGATCATCGGCAATACATTGCAGGTCGCGGCCCTCGCGGTCGAGGGCGGCGTCGATCTTGGGTTCGTCGAAGGCGATGTCGTCGAACCATCGCTGACGATCGAACCGATCGCCGACGATGAACTTGTCGTCGTCATGGCTCCGAATGCATTTGCGCCGCCCCAGCGGCCCGGAAAACTTTGGCTGACGCACACCCCTTGGGTGGCGCGAGAAAAAGGCTCCGGCACGCGCACCGTGACAGAGGCCGCGCTGCAAGCCTTTGGCGTCGAAACGTCGGAGCGTAATATCGTTCTCGAGCTTCCGTCGAACGAAGCGGTGCGCGCGGCGGTCGAAGCTGGGGCCGGCGTGGCGGCGATCTCGCGGCTTGTTGTCAGCGCGTCGATCAAGGCTGGCTCGTTGAAGGCTTTGCCGCTCGCCTTGCCAAGGCGACAGTTCTTTCTCCTGCGCCACAAGGAGCGCTATCAGTCGCTGGCGGCGCGGACTTTTGCCGGCATGGCCGAAAATCATGAATTGCGGGACGTGGGGAAGGCGCTGCCTGGTTGATGACGTTCGCTTGCCGGGCAAGCGCCATCGACCCAAAGAGTGGGCCTTATTTCGTTTGAGCGTCAGCCGGCGACGATAGGAGTCCGCATAGGCGCCGGACCGATAGACCAGAACCGGATCGGACAAGGGTTCGACGCCTGCGGTCAAAACGTCGGGATCAAGGTGATGTCTTCGCAAGGTCCGGCGGCGTCCTCGCCAAACCGAGCGAGGGTCAGGGCTCCAACCTTGATCTCCCGCCGCTCCGCCGGCCAGGCGACAAGAGGATTGTCGCGCGGGTCGCCCTTTGGCCAGAATGACGATCATGTCCCAAGCTTCCGGCCCCTGCCCCGTTCCGTCCACCAACCGTTTCGCAAGAAACGCACTCGGCATTTTCACCAACTCGCCGCTACTCGAACGTTTTCCACGTGGGGGAATCACCGAAGAGACAAGAAATCGCTCTCTTTATAAGATGTTAGAGCATGCCCGCGATCGAAAAGTCTTCGACTTTTTCGGGACATGCTCTAACGCATCGTGCCCCGTCGCGTGGTTCGAAGGGCCATTTGACCCAATGGCCGCCCTGCCACGCATCCGCGCGATGCTCGCTCCCGCCACGCTGGCGCCGAGCATCGCGCGGAGATTGTTCACAATGAGCGGATCCTGCGTCTCGACGCGAAGACGCCACTGTCCGTGCAAAAAACGGCCCTGCGAAAAGACGCCCCGTAGCTCGTTCACAGAATGGATTGCGGTGATGCCAGGCTAGATGCTCGGCTCTCGTTGTATTCGATCCTCCAGGCTTCGACGAGATGCCAGCCCCTGTTGAAGAAGAAATCACGCGTTTTGGTCATCCACCAACGCGAAACGCGCGGAAAACCGAACGTGAATAGACCCGGAACGACGTCGGATCAGCAGCTTAGGTAATCTTCACGGACGACCCAATAGCTTCCTGATAAAGCAGGCATGGATCGCCGTCCGCTCTGACACGGCGGTCATACGCATGGCTGTCGCACTATCCCGGCCGTCGCCCTCGCCGCTTGCACAATCGCAGCGGCGAGGACGTGGCATAGAGAGGCCGGACGGCTTCGCGCCGATATTAGCCACCCACTCGACCCATCGCCCGACTTAACATCATCGCGTCACGAGGAAGGCTTTGCCGGTTTGTCGGGATTTGCCGTCCGTTGCTTCGCGATCATGGCCGGCGAGATCGAGCCCTTTTTCAAGCCGAACCGCTCTTGCGTGTAATTGGCGATCGCCGCCAACTCGTCGTCTGTATAAGCGCCTGTGAAGGCGTGCATGAACATCAGACCGTCCTTGGTGTGGAGCTCGCTCCCCTGCGTGAGCACCTGGACGAGGTTGGTCCCCTCGGGGTCGGCCGCGGTGTGGGAGCCCGCAAGCGCCGCCCACGGCGACTGCCGTCCACTGCCGCTCGGGAGATGACACCCCGCACAGGCCTGCGCGAATAGCCGGGCCCCGAGCGGATCCGGCGAAGCCGCCGCGGGTTCGGGGGACACCGCGGGTGGCCCGTCGGACAAGGCCGGGACGCCGCGCAGATAGGTGACGATCGCCTTTACGTCATCGGCTTTCAGTTGGCTCAAGCTATGTTCGACCGCTTCGGCCATGGGACCCGACGCCGGGCCACGACCCGGCGCCTGTCCTGTCGAAAGATACTGGAAGAGTTGATCATCGCTCCAGTTGCCAAGTCCGCTCGCCTTATCGCTGGTCAGGTTGTAGGCGCGCCAACCGACCTGCACTTCGCCCGCGAACGCCTTCGAACGTTTGAGGCCGAACATGAAAGTGCGCGGCGTATGGCATTCGCCGCAATGGCCAGGTCCGTTCACGAGGTAGTCGCCACGGTTGTAGGCGGCGGACTTGGTTTGGTCAGCCACAAAGCGGCGATTCGGGTTATTGAACCAATTCCAGAATACCATCGTCCAACGCTGGTTGAAGGGGAAGCCCAGCGTATTCTTGGGCGCGGTCGCACGGACCGGCTCACGGCTCATGAGGTAGGCCTTCAGCGCAAGGGCGTCCTCGCGCGACATCAGCGTGTACTCGGCATAAGGCATGACCGGGTAGAGGTGCTTGCCGTCACGCGCGACGCCCTTATGCAGCATGTCGACCCATTCGTCGTCGCTGTAACGCCCGATGCCGGTCTCCGCGTCGGGCGTGATGTTGGGTGAATAGACGACGCCGAAGGGGAGCGCGAATGCGCGACCGCCGGCGAAGGGCTTGCCGCCCGGCGCCGTGTGACACGCGACGCAATCGGCGGCCCGCGCGAGATATTCCCCGTCGGCGATACGATCCGAGAGGGTATCGGCCCGAGAGGCCGTGGTTGGAAGCGCGAACGTGAGCAAGGCAAAGGTTACGAAGAGGCTGGGGACCCGCATGATCTCAAGCTCCCTTCAGGCCGGGGGCGAACGGAAGCTTTCGCAGCCGCTGGCCGGTCGCGGCGAAGATGGCATTGCCAAGGGCTGGCGCCGCGGCGGCCGTGCCGGTTTCGCCAACGCCCCCGGGCTTCTCGGCATTGCGGATCTGATGGACAGCGATCTTCGGCGCCTCGTTGATGCGCATGGCGCGGTAATCGTGGAAGTTGCTCTGGTCGATGGCACCAGCGCTCAGGGTGATCTGATTGTACATCGCGGTGCTAAGACCAAGGATCAAGCCGCCCTCGATCTGGGCGACGACGGTGTCGGGGTTTACCGTGAGACCGCAGTCGATGGCGACGGTGGCGCGCCGCAGCAGAATCTCGCCCGCCGTCGATACCTCGACCTCGATCACGCATGAGACATAGGAGCCGAAGGCGAACTGCACGCTGACGCCGCGTCCACAGCGTGGCGGCAGCGCGGTCCCCCAACCCGACTTCTCCGCCGCGAGATTGAGGACGGCGAGAGCACGTGGGTTCTTGCCGAGCATGGAACGACGGTAGGCGACGGCGTCCTTGCCAGCGGCGCTGGCGATCTCGTCCACGAAGCTCTCGGTGACGAAGACGTTGTGGGTCGGCCCCACGCCGCGCCACCAGCCGGTGTTCACGCCCGCCGGTTCGTGGCGAACGTAGTCGACCAAGGTCGCGGGCACCTCATAGGGCGTATCGGCGGCGCCTTCGACGGCGTCGGAATCGAGGCCGTTCTTGAAGGCCGAGGGCGCCCATCGCGCCATGATCGACGAACCGGTGACCCGGTGTGTCCAGCCGACGATCCGGCCCTCGGCATCGAGCCCGGCACTCACGCGATCGTAGTAATACGGCCGATAATAATCGTGGCGAAGGTCCTCCTCGCGCGTCCAAACCAATTTGACGGGATATTGCAATTGAGCGGCGATCTTGGCGGCGATCGCGACGCTGTCGATGTCCAAGCGGCGCCCGAAAGCGCCCCCCATGTAAAGATTGTTCACCGTCACTTTGTCGGGCGAAAGTCCGGCGGCGTCGGCGACCGCCTTCTGAGCTCGAACCGGGACCTGCGTGCCGACCCAGATCTCGGCCTTGTCGGCCTGGATGTGAAGGGTGCAGTTCAAAGGTTCCATCGGCGAGTGCGACAGGAACGGAAGCTCGTAGATCGCCGACAGCTTGGTGGCGGCCTTGGCGATCGATGCCTCCGCGTCGCCCTCCTTTTTGGCGATAACGCCTTGGGTCCGGGACGCTTTGTCCATCTCGGCGACAATCGTTTGGAGCGTTACGCCACCATGCCTCTCGGCGCTCCACGTCGGCGCAAGGGCCTCGAGGCCTTGCTTGGCGGCCCACATGTGGTCGCCGATCACGGCCACCGCCTCGTCGCCGACGCGGACCACGTCGCGGACGCCCGAAACCTTGCGGGCTGCCGCCTCGTTCATGCCTAGCAGCTTTCCGCCGACGACCGGTACCAGGGCCAACGTCCCGAACTTCATGCCGGGGACCTTGGCGTCGATGCCGAAGACGGCGCTGCCATTGACCTTGAATGGCGTGTCGAGGCGCTTGGCGCTGGTGCCGATGAGCTTGAATTCAGCCGCCTCCTTCAACTTGACGTCAGTCGGAACCGGCAACGTGGCGGCGTCGGCGGCGACGTCGCCGTAGCCGAGCGAGCGGTTGCTCGGGTCGTGGTGAATGACGCCGCGCTCGACCCGACACGTTTGGGGATCGACGGCCCATCTCTTTGCCGCAACCGCCACGAGCATGGCGCGCGCCGTCGCGCCGGCTTGACGCAACCTCGTCCAGTCGCTGCGGATGGACGTCGAACCACCTGTCGCCTGGTCTCCTAGAAGCGGATCGGCATATTTTTTGATATCAGGAGGCGCCGGCTGCACTTGAATCTGATCGAGACCGACGTCGAGTTCGTCGCCGATGAGCATCGCCTGGGCGGTTTCGATGCCCTGGCCAACCTCGGTATGCGGCGCGATCAGCGTGACCGTGCCAGCCGCATCGATCTTCACGAAGGCGTTCGGCATGAACGCGGCCGAATCTGTTGGGCCATCGGCGCGCGCGAGGCTCGGAAGCCGCATGCTGAGAAGGAGACCGCCGCCGGCGAGTGCGCTCGCCTTGAGGACGAACCGGCGCGATGGCGCTTCGAGGTTCAAGATGGGCATGGCTCAGACCTCCGCGGCGGCGTGGATGGCATCGCGGATGCGGACGTAGGTCCCGCAGCGGCAGATATTGCCCGACATCGCGTCGTCGATGTCGGCGTCCGTGGGCTTGGCTATCCTGTCGAGAAGCGCAGTGGCGGACATGATCTGTCCCGACTGGCAATAGCCGCACTGCACGACCTCCCGATCGAGCCAAGCCTTCTGAATCTTGGCGCCGTTGGGTGTGCCACCAACCGCCTCGATTGTCACGACACGTTTGCCATCCAACGTCCCAACGGGATAGAGGCAAGATCGTACGGCCTCGCCGTCGACATGCACCGTGCAGGCGCCACATTGAGCGATACCGCAGCCGAACTTCGTTCCGGTCATGCCGAGCACGTCGCGGATGACCCAAAGCAAGGGCATGTCGTCTGGAACATCGACCTGGTGGAACTGCCCATTGATATTCAACGTCTTCATTTTTTGCTCCTAAATGGCGCCACAAGCACCTTTGGAAGGAAGACCCGTTTTCCGCTTATCCCGCCACCGTCGGGCCCCTCAAATGAGCCGTCGCAATGGCTCGCCCGCGCGAGTTCATAAGAAATAGATACGCAGACCGAGGCCGGTCGTACAGTGCTTTTCGTAATTTGAAAACGAACGTCTCCAGCGTGGTCACAAGACAGTCCGGTGACCGGCTCCGCGTCGCGCCGGCCGATGTTGATTTGATTTGACCTTGGTAGCCAGCTTGTCAATTTGCAGCGCCGTCGCGACTCGACGCGATTACCACCCCCGATTGAAACAGATTGATATTTTAATCGCCAAGGTGGTTCAAACCAACCTTCGAACGTTGGCGCCGCGAGACTCGGCCGGTTGCAGATAGGGCCTTTTGCCGCAGCGACGAACCGCGGCGGACGCCTTGCCGCTCTTCGCGAGATTTGGCGAAGGCAAGGCCTCGTCGGTGCCCTCATGAAAATCATCGCGACGATCATTGACCTCCCAACGTCGTCGAAACGCGACGGACGATTCGTCAGTCGTGTCCCCGAACAATATTCATATTGGATAGGAGGTTGATCAGTTCGCCTTGGCGTGACACTGCCGTTTTAGCAAAAACCGATTTCAATTGATTTCGAACCGTTCCGGTACTGATATTTGACGCTGCCGCAATGTCAATTACGCGATCTCCGCCCGCGATCAGGCCTGCCACCCGGGCTTCCGCTGGCGTGAGATCAAATAAGCCTCGGATAAGCGTCGCGGGCGGAGCCTCGCTACTGGACGATGGCGTGATGATCACCATGGCCAGGCTGGCCGGATTTTTCAGAACTCTCGCGCTTTCTGTCCCCGACGTCGCTCCGTAGTTTGCCAAACAACGAAGGCGTTATGGTTTCGTCGTCCTTCGCGGAACGACGATATTCCGCCGCACTGGCGATAGCCCCTCACCAGCCCTTGGCCTCGCTATGACGATCACTCCGATTACGCGTGGGCGGGACGGTCGCGGTTTCGTCCGGCATCCTGCGAAGAAATAGAGTCATATCGAATTGACCTGCATGATCGCCTCTTCTCTATCCATTTTATCGGCAGCTATCGTCGCAACGATGGCTCCCGCACGGCCCTGTATCCAGGCTCGACTCGAGGCGGCGGGAGGTCTCCCACTGATCGCGGGCCTCGCGATCAACGGGGTCGACCTGCACATGCATTTCTAGCTTTGCGAGCGGCGGGCCCGTAAGCTTGTTCGAGCGCGCCGGACTTCGCGAGCGCGGGAGCCGGCGGTTCGAGGGGCTAGCGCCTCCATGCCTGGCATCGCTAGAAAGTTGGACTGCTCATGGCAACGTCTCCGAGTCGAGGACATCACATGGCCTTTGCTAAGCTTCACCTCGCCACTTTGTCCGCCGCCTTGGCCTGCGCGCCGGTTGCCGTTCAAGCGGCGGACACGACTTCTGCCGGCTTGCTCAGAGCCGGCGAGGCTAAGGGCGATTGGCTGATGAACGGGCGGACCTATGACAATTTGCGCTTTTCGCCGCTCGATCAGATTAATAGGGCGAACGTGAAGAACC
>JARLIW010000208.1 GCA_031291515.1 Beijerinckiaceae bacterium
AAAGAGCCTGCTGCGCCCCACGCAAGGACTGGTCGATTGGGCCAAGGCAAACTGGGAGCGGGTCAGGGAAGCGCAAGTTAGATTCGATGCAAGATAGCGTTTGGAATCAAAATGATGAAGTGTTCTCTCGCTCCAGGTCCGCCGGAGTCGTGGACCCATTCGGAACTCTCGAAAAGGACTTGGGCCTGTCCCGAAAAACTCGCGGACTTTTTCGATCGAGGACATGCTCTAACTTTTGAAAAGAGAGCGTGTCCTCATCGTTTTGGTGGTTCCACCAAGGCGGCACACGCTCAACATTCCCGCAGGAACCATTTTTCGCGACGTGGCTTGGCTGGCTCGAAAATCCGAGCGCTCCAGCCGCGCCCCTCGCCAGCCCTCAATTCCCCTGTCGGGCGATATAGGCCGCGATGTCTTCGGCCTCTCGACGCGTCAGCGACATGTTCGGCATTTTCGGATGCGGATCGAGCAGGAAGAACGCAAGCTCGGCTTTGTCGAAGCCGGGGCGCTTGGCGATGCTCGCGAACGTCGGCACACTGTCGGCGCCGCGCGTTTGATCGGCGGCCACGATGTGGCAGGCCGCGCACCAACGCTTGGCGATGGTCTCGCCGTGCCCGGCATCGGCGGCTTGCGCGATCGATCCGAGGCTCGCCGTCAAGACGATCCCCGCCACTCCAAACGTCTTCGCCACATTGAGGTTCATGTCGATCTTCCCATTCGAGAGGACTGGACGTCCCCTGCAGGCATGAGCCCCGGTTCGACACTCATGTCGTCGATTGCGTGGCTTAGGCTAGGCTCACACGGTCGGGCGCGTCAAACGCCCGGGCCGTTTTTTCCCGTCCGCGCGAACCGCACGGCTTCCTCTGCCGCGCGGAACAGAGCCCGCGCCTTGTTCTGGCATTCGCGCTGCTCGCTCTCGGGATCGCTGTCGTAGACGATGCCGGCGCCGGCTTGGACATGCATCGCGCCGTCCTTGACGACGGCCGTGCGCAGCACGATGCACGTGTCCATCTCGCCCGAGGCGCCGAAATAGCCGATGCAGCCGGCATAGATGCCGCGCTTGTCGGTCTCGAGCTCGTCGATGATTTCCATCGCGCGCACTTTTGGCGCGCCCGACACGGTGCCGGCCGGGAAGCCCGCGGCGAGCGCCGCGATCGTGTCGTGGGCGGGATCGAGCTGGCCCTCGACATTCGAGACGATGTGCATGACGTGGCTGTAGCGCTCGATGGCGAAGCGGTCGGTCACGGTCACCGTCCCGGTCGCCGCGACGC
The DNA here is from genome assembly GCA_031291515.1 of Beijerinckiaceae bacterium. Classification (GTDB taxonomy): domain Bacteria; phylum Pseudomonadota; class Alphaproteobacteria; order Rhizobiales; family Beijerinckiaceae; genus RH-AL1. Next base: position 1,269 of record JARLIW010000208.1, read on the forward strand.
GTCCGACATCGTTGCGGCCGAGATCGAGCAGCATCAGATGTTCGGCGCATTCTTTTTCGTCGGCGAGCAGATCCGCGGCCAAGGCCTCGTCCTCGGCCTTGGTCTTGCCGCGCCAACGCGTGCCCGCGATCGGCCGGATCGTGACCTTGCCGTCGCGCACCCGCACCAGGATTTCGGGGCTCGAACAGACGATCTGGAACGAACCGAAATCGAGGTAGCACAGGAAGGGCGCGGGATTGACGCGCCGCAACGAGCGGTACAGCGAAAACGCCGGAAGATGGAACGGCGCGGAAAACCGCTGCGACAGCACGACCTGAAAAATATCGCCCGCGCGGATATATTCCTTGGCCTTGTCGACCATGGCGAGGAAACGGCTGGACTTGGTGTTGGACTTGGGCTCGACGGGATCGTGGGGGCCGGCGCTTGCGCTAGCGCCATGGGCCAACGGGCCTTCCAAGGTTGCGACGATCCCGGCGAGGCGGGCTTCCGCGTCGGCATAGGCCTTGTCCGCGGGGAGACCATCTCGCGGGCGCACCGGCGTCACGATCGAAAGCTCGTCGCGGACCGTGTCGAAGACGACCATGATCGTCGGGCGCAGGAAGATCGAATCGGGCACCCCGATTGGGTCGGGCTTGGCCGGAGCCAGGCGCTCCATTTCGCGCACCATGTCGTAGCCGAGGTAGCCGAACACGCCGGCCGCCATCGGCGGCAGATCGTCTTCCGCGGAGGGAATGCGCGACTCCGCGATCAGCGCGCGCAAGGCGTCGAGCGGGCGCGCCGCGCAGGGCGCGAAGACTTCGGGATGGTTGAGCGCGTCGCGCGCGATTTCGGCCAGGCCGGCCGTCGCGCGAAACACCACGTCGGGGTCAAGCCCGATCATCGAATAGCGTCCGCGCGAAACGCCGCCCTCGATGGATTCGAGGAGAAAACAGCGGCCCTGGCGGCCCGCCGAGAGTTTTAGAAAAGCCGAGACCGGCGTCTCGAGATCGGCGATGAGCCGGGTCACGAGCAAGCACGGCTCGCCCTTGGCATATCGGGGCTGGAATGTGTCGAAGCCGGGCTCGATCATGCCGGCGTCACGATCCGCCGCCGGCGCCGGCGCCCGAGACGGCCGCGAGCGCCCGGGCATTGACCTTGACGTCGAACTGCTGCTCGAGACGGCTCAGATATTCACCGAGCACGTCGTCGAGGACGCCGCTCTTGACCTGGTCCATCAGTTTCTTGAAGTCGGGGTTCTTGCCGTCGAGCGGGGGCACGCGCGCGTCCTGAACCTGGAATACGAAGCGTCCGCCATCGGGAAGGCCAGCGGACCCGGCCTTGTGGGCAGCGACGGCGAACACGGCGGTCGAGACGTTGCCCGGCAGCGTCGAGGCGTTGTCGCGCTTGACGTCGCTGGCATGTTGCACCTGCAGCTTGCCTTCAGTTTCGGCGAGGGCGCTCAGCGCCTGGCCGCCGTTCAAGGCTTTGACGAGGTTGTCCGCCTTCGCGGACAGCCGTTTCGCCACTTCGTCCCGGTGCCAGCTCGCCTCGACCTTGGTCTTTGCATCGGCGAGGGAAAGTTGGCGCGCGGGCTCGATCCCGGCGACCTCGAACCAGCTATAGCCGCCGGTCGCGGTCGAGATCATGTCGGTATCGGACCCGACCTCGGCCGCGAAGGCGGCCTTGAGAAGGGCGGGACCTTCGACCAGGCCCTCGACCGGCTTGTTCGCCTTGTCGCGTCCTTGGGCATCCACCGCTTCGATCGTTTGCGTTTTAAGCCCAGCGCTGGCGGCAGCCTCGGTCAAGGTTTTGCCGGCGGAGCGCTGCTCCTCGATTTTATCGCGCAGCGCCTTGGCTTCCGTTTTGGCGCGGATGATCGCGACTTCGTCCTTGAGCTGGGCGGAGACCGCCATGAACGGGATTTCCGAGCGCGGAAATATCTTGACCGCGCGCACCACGGCATAACCGAATTGGGTTTTGACGGGCTGGCTGACGGCGCCCTCGGCCAGGGCGAACGCGGCGTCGGCCGTCGCCTTTTCGTGAACCTCGTCCGCCGCGAGCGTGCCGAGATCGATGTCCTTATCGGAAAGCTTGCGCTCGGCGGCGAGCGCTTGAAAGCTGGTTCCAGAGGCGAGCTTGGCCTCGGCCTCGGTCGCCGCGGCTTCGGATGGGAAGACGATTTGCTGCAGGGTCCGCTTTTCCGGCGTGACGAAGCGAATGGCTTTGGTGTCGTCGTATCGCTTTTGCACATCGGCATCGCTGACGGCATCCGGCTTGACGAGATCGGCGGGGATGACGGCCAAGGTGACGAGCTTGCGATATTCCGGCGCGGTATAGGCGCTCTTGCGATCGTCGAAGTACTTTTGCAGGTCCGCATCCGATGGCGCGGGGATGTCGCCCGCCAGCGCAGGCGTGAGCACGACAAAATCGACCTGCCGCGTTTCGGTCTTGTAGCGGTGGATCGCCTCTTCGACCAGTTTGGGAAGTTCGATCCCCGAAATGACCGCATCCGAAACATATTGGCGCAGATCGATCGCGCGCTGTTCGTTCACGAACCGTGTTTCGCTAAAACCGTTCTCGCGTAGAATGGCGTCGAACCGGGCCTTGTCGAACTTGCCGTCGGGCCCCTTGAAGCTGTCGTCCTTGCGAATCGTATTCGCGATATCGGCATCGCCGATCGCGAGACCCAGTTTCCGCGCTTCCTGGTCGAGAACGGCATCGGTCAAGAGCCGCGCAAGGACCTGCCGGTCGAGACCCAGCCGTTGCGCCTCCTCGCTGGTAATCGCGCGCTTGGCGTTTTGCTCGACCCGCTGAAGCTCGTTCTGATAGGCGTCGCGATACATATCGACGGTGATGCGGGCCGAGCCGGCGCGGGCGAGTTCGTTGGGGTCGTAGTCTCGAAAAATATCGCCGATCCCCCAAAAGCCGAAGCCGATGATGGTGACCCCGAGGATCAACGCCATGACGAGGCGTCCGAAGATTCCCTGCGACGCGATGCGCAACCGATCCATCATGACGAAGCCGTTTCTCCGGTTATCTATTTTTTACGCGGACGCGTGGTCTGACCCGAGTCCGCTCTAAAACGTGTTTCGGTTCCAAAAGTCCATAAAATTCTCTGACCTGGCGGATTCCCGTCCCAAGTCCGTAGGGGTGCCTGGTCTTAAGGATGAAGGGGCGGGGATCGCGGATTGCCGCTTCTCTCTTTGCGGATTTCGAACTGTGATGCTAACGGGGGCGGGCTTGTTTGAAAACGCAAGGGCGTGGTCCCCTCGGGGACCCCGTTCGAGAGCATTTCCCGCAAGAGCCCGCGGCGTTCGCGGGCAAGGAAATACTCTCCTTCGGAAATACTCTACTTCTATGAAATCGGGCAACTTTTTCCGTTTGGGGATTCCACCCGCGGGATGAGCGTTCCAGGAGGCGAACCAACGATGTCGCGACGACCGCAACCGCTTGTGGCCGGCAATTGGAAGATGAATGGCTTGATCGCCGATCTCGGCGAAATCGAGGCCGTGCGCGACGCCGTGGTGGCGGGCCGCGCGGGCCGCGCCGAAGTTCTGATCTGCCCTCCCGCCACCTTGATCGCGGCAGCGGCCAAGATTGCCCAAGGGACGGCGCTGAAAATCGGCGGCCAGACATGCCGCTCCGAATCTTGCGGCGCCCACACTGGGGACATCTCGGCCGCCATGCTGCGTGACGCCGGGGCGAGTTACGTCATCCTTGGCCATTCCGAGCGCCGCGCGAGCTATGGCGAGACCAATGCGGCCGTCCGGGCCCGGGCTGTTTCCGCCGCGCAGGCGGGGTTGACCGCGATCATCTGCGTCGGGGAAACCAAGGCCGATCGCGACGCCGGTCGCGCTTTCTCGGTTGTCGGGCGGCAGCTGCTGGGGTCGATTCCCGTCAATCCGGACGTCGAGCGCCTGGTCATCGCCTATGAACCGATTTGGGCGATCGGCACCGGATTGACGCCGACCATCCAGGATGTCGCCGCCATGCACCGCTTCATGCGCGCCGAAGTCGACCGCCTGGTTCATTCCGACGCTGGCGCGATCCGGCTTCTTTATGGCGGTTCGGTGCGGCCCCGGAACGCGGCCGAACTCATGGCGGCCGAACATGTCGATGGCGCCTTGATCGGCGGCGCGAGCCTCGATGCCGATGATTTCATGGCGATTGCCAATGTCTACTTGCGGGACGCCGAGGCCAAGGTTCCGGCTTGACGAGGCGTGGCCTCGCTGTTTCGTGAGATAGTGGATTGCGGTCCGGCGTCACTTCTCCTAGAACGGCGACGCGGCTGGTTACGTGTCCTGCCGCCTCCATTGCCTTCGCGCCGGCATTGCGTCCCGCTTGGCATTGCGATTGATTTTTCTTCGAACAATCCAGCGCCCGCTTCGTGGCGGTTGGCGCTGATGTGGGTTTCTGATCGATGCAGACGGTTTTGATCGTTGTACACCTTATGATCGTCGTCGCGCTTGTCGCGGTGGTGTTGCTGCAGCGTTCCGAGGGCGGGGCGCTCGGCGTCGGCGGCGGCAGCGGCTTCATGACCGGACGTGGCCAAGCCAATGTTCTGACGCGCGCGACCGCCATTCTCGCGGCTTTGTTTTTCGTCACGAGCCTGAGCTTGACGGTTCTCGCTGGGTTTGGACGCGGACAGCATTCCATCCTCGGTGGCGCGACGCCCGGGGCGCCCGCGGCGGAGGGGCAGCCCGCCTCGCTGCCGCCGAAAGGCGAGGGCAGCGTTCTCGACCAGCTTCGCAAGATCGAGGAGCAACGGGCCAATCAGCCCGCCGGTCAGCAGGCACCGGCGGCACCGACCGCGCCGGCTCCGCCGCGCGGTCAGTAAGCGCTTCGGCTCGAGATCGTTTTCGTAGAACGAGTTCATGCATTTGTGTGGACTATGTGTGGTTCCGTGGATTTGGGCTCCCCAAACCCGGCAAAAGCCGATAGAGCTTGTGGCCCATGGCGCGGTACATCTTCATCACCGGCGGCGTGGTTTCCTCGCTCGGCAAAGGGTTGGCTTCGGCGGCCCTTGGAGCCTTGTTGCAGGCGCGCGGCTATACGGTCCGGCTGCGTAAGCTCGACCCTTATCTCAACATCGATCCGGGCACGATGAGCCCGTATCAACACGGCGAAGTCTTTGTGACCGATGACGGCGCGGAGACGGATCTCGACCTCGGTCATTACGAGCGGTTCACCGGCCGCCCCGCCGTGCGCCAGGACAATATCACCACCGGCCGGATCTATCAGGACATTATCACCAAGGAGCGGCGCGGCGATTACCTCGGCGCGACCGTCCAGGTCATTCCGCATGTGACCAATGCGATCAAGGAATTCGTGCTCTCGGGCAACGAGGCGTTCGATTTCGTGCTCGTGGAGATCGGCGGCACCGTGGGAGACATCGAGGGCCTGCCGTTCTTCGAGGCGATCCGCCAGATCGGCAACGATCTGCCGCGTGGGCACTCGATCTATATGCATCTGACGCTGCTGCCCTATATTCCGAGCGCGGGCGAGCTCAAGACCAAGCCGACGCAGCATTCCGTCAAGGAGCTGCGCTCGATCGGCATCCAGCCCGACATCCTGCTGTGCCGCTGCGACCGCCCGATCCCTGGCGAAGAGCGCCGCAAGCTCGGCCTGTTCTGCAACGTCCGCGAAACCGCCGTGATCGAGGCGCGCGACATCGGCTCGATCTACGACGTGCCGATGGCCTATCACGCGGCCGGTCTCGACCGCGAAGTGCTCGCGGCCTTTGGCATCGAGCCGGCGCCCAAACCCAATATGACGCGCTGGAACGACGTGTCCGAGCGGCTGCGCAATACCGATGGCCATGTCACGATCGCGATCGTCGGCAAATATACCGGCATGAAGGACGCCTATAAGTCCTTGATCGAGGCCTTGACCCATGGCGGCCTCGCCAACCGGGTCAGCGTTCGGATCGACTGGATCGAATCGGAAATTTTCGAGAGCAACGATCCCGCCGTCCATCTCGAAAACGTCCACGGCATTCTCGTGCCGGGCGGCTTCGGCCAACGCGGCGCCGAGGGCAAGATTCTCGCGGCGCGGTTCGCGCGCGAACGCAAGGTGCCGTATTTCGGCATTTGCTTCGGCATGCAGATGGCCGTGATTGAGGCGGTGCGCTCGCTGACCGGCCATCCCGCCGCCAATTCCACCGAATTTGGCCCGGCGGAGGAGCCCGTGGTCGGCCTGCTCACGGAATGGATGCATGGCAACGAGCTGCAAATCCGCGCCGCCGAGGGCGATTTGGGCGGCACGATGCGGCTCGGCGCCTATAAGGCGATCCTGAAACCGGGCTCGAAGATCGCCGGCATTTATGGCTGCACCGAAATTTCCGAGCGTCATCGCCACCGTTACGAGGTCAATACCGCCTATCGCGCCGAACTCGAGGAGGCGGGCGTGAGCTTCTCCGGCATGTCCCCGGACGGGCTGCTGCCCGAGACGATCGAAATCTCGGACCATCCCTGGTTCATCGGCGTGCAGTACCACCCCGAGCTCAAATCCCGCCCGTTCGACCCCCACCCGCTGTTCTCGAGCTTCATCGCCGCGGCGAAAGAGCAGAGCCGGTTGGTTTAGGGGGAGGGGTTGGAAGGCCGGGGCTCGCGAGCCCTCGCATTTCGAGACGGCTTCGCCTCCTCAATGTGAGGGG
>JARLIW010000209.1 GCA_031291515.1 Beijerinckiaceae bacterium
CGCGGCGGCGCTATTGCCGTCCGGCACGATTGCCTTGGTCACCGCCGATCCGCTTTCGGCCTTTGCCAAGATCGCGGCGGCCTTTTATCCCGGCGGCGGGCGGCCCGCGTCGCTCTTTACCACGCGGGGCCTGAGTCCCGACGCGTTTATCCATGCCGAGGCGCGGCTCGAGGGCGGCGTGACCGTCGATCCCGGCGCCATCATCGGACCCAAGGCTGAAATCGGCAGCGGCACGATCATCGGGGCCCATTGTGTCATCGGCCCGGATGTCCGCATTGGGCGCGACTGCGCGATTGGACCGCAAGTGAGCATCGTTTGCGCCTTGATTGGGAATGGTGTCTCGATTTCGCCGGGCGCGCGAATTGGTCAAGCCGCGCCCGTGATCGCGGGCGCCGCCGCGCGGATCGCGGGGCCTGGCCGGGTCATCATTCAAGACCGTGTGGAAATCGGCGCGAATACGACGGTCGATCGCGGCGGATTGCGCGACACCGTCGTCGGCGAGGGAAGCCGGATCGGCAACCTCGTCCATATTGAAACCGGCCGGACGATCGCGCGCCTCAGCGTGGTTTGATTCCATCCTTTCGCGCGTGGCGGGAAGCAATCCGGATGTGGATCGAGGAGAGGATCGCTCTTTGTATAGAGAGCGCGCCGCGGTCAAAGCTCTCGCGCCCTGCCGGAAATGTGTATATCCAACCAGACGGTGAATTCATTTTGGCCGGGTGCCGTCGTGCCTCGACGGCCCGCTCGAGCGCGCCCGGAAATGGAGTCATGTTTTCAATCGAGAACATGCTCGAACTTTAGATGAGGGCGGTGCTTGCCGCTTCGGCAAGCTCACCAGAGCGGAAGCGCCCCAATGGAACGACGAGGTCACGCATGAACGATATTGCCCACGAGGCCCCGGCGAAGGCAGCCGTGAGGTCGCTCGATATTCACGACATCCTGAAATGCCTGCCGCATCGCTACCCGTTTCTCCTCGTCGATAAAATCATCGAGGCCGACGGCGACAAGTCTTGCGTGGGCATTAAAAATGTCACGATGAACGAGCCGCAGTTCCAAGGGCATTTTCCCGGCATTCCCGTCATGCCGGGCGTGCTTTTGATCGAGGGCATGGCGCAAACGGCGGGCGCCTTTTGTATCCAGGCGGTCGCGGGCGCGTCCGATGCGCCGCCGCCCTTGGTTTATTTCATGACCATCGATCACGCGAAATTCCGCAAGCCCGTGGTGCCGGGCGACCGTGTGGAATTTCACATCGAGCGCACCAACCGTCGCCGCAATATGTGGTGGTTCAAGGGGCGCGCCCTTGTCGAGGGCCAATTGGTTTGCGAGGCGGAATTTTCCGCCATGCTCGTGGACAAGCCGATTGGCTGAACGAAAATGGTTTGAGGGAGAATGAGCGTGCCGGTCAAAGCGATTCGCATTCATGTGTTTGGTGGCGCCGACGTCTTGCGGCTCGAGGAGATCGAATTGCCTCCGCCCGGCAAGGGCGAGGTCTTGGTTCGCAATCACGCCGCTGGCGTGAATTTTATCGATACCTATTTTCGTACCGGCCATTACAAGCCGCCGTCCCTTCCCGCCACTCTGGGCAATGAAGCGGCGGGCGAGATTATCGAAATCGGGAAAGGCGTCGCGGGCTTCAAAGTGGGGGACCGTGTCGCCTATGTCGCCACGCTTGGCTGCTACGCGGAACAGCGGATCGTACCGGTCGACCGGTTGCTCAAGCTGCCCAAGTCCATCCACTACGACACGGCCGCCGCGATGATGCTCAAGGGGCTCACCGCGCAATATCTTCTGCGTCAGACCTATAAGGTTCGTGAAGGCGATACGATCCTCGTGCAAGCGGCGGCGGGTGGCGTCGGCCTCATACTTTGCCAATGGGCGAAGGCCCTGGGCGCGACGGTGATCGGGACCGCGGGAACGCCCGAAAAGGCGAAATTGGCCAAGAAGGCCGGCGCCAAGCACGTCATTCTCTACCGCGACGAGGATTTTGTGGCCCGCGTCAAGGAAATTACCAAGGGCAAGCTCTGCGCCGTGGTCTATGATGGCGTTGGCAAGGCCACGTTCCCCGCTTCGTTGGACTGTATCGCGCCGCTCGGTCTGTTCGTGAGTTTCGGGTCGGCGTCCGGGCCCATCGAGGCCTTCGACATCAATATACTATCGGCGAAGGGCTCGCTGTTCGCGACGCGGCCGACGCTGAACACCTATGCCGCCTCGCCCGAGAATCTCGCGAAAATGGCGCGGGACTTGTTCCGCGTGGTTTCAGCGGGGGCCGTGCACATCCCCCTCCACGCCACGCTTCCCTTGGCTGAGGCCGCTGCCGCTCAGCGCTCGCTCGAAGGTCGCGAGACCACGGGATCGACTGTCCTTACGATTTAATAACTGCGAGCGCGCCAAACAAAAAACCCGGCCGCGAGGCCGGGTTTTTGCTTCAGCTCGATGAGCGATCAGTAGCGCGCGACAACCGGCGTCGGACCGAACGTGTCGAACTTGTAGCTGAAGCCAAGCTGGACCCGGTTTTCGGTGTCGTGCTTGGTGATGTTCGTCCCAAGTGTCGTCGCCGCAAAGTCGTTGTAGTGTCCGAAATCCGTGTAGCGATACTCGGCCCGGACGGACCAGTGGGGGTCGATCGCATATTCCACGCCGCCGCCGACGGTGTAGCCGACGCGGGTATGGGTCATAGAGTCCTCGAAAGGCCCCGAGTAATAGTTGTTCCGGAGCCCGCCGAAGGCCGCGCCGCCGGTGGCATAAAACAGAGCGCGATCCACCGCGTAGCCCACGCGCCCGCGTACCGATCCCTGAACTTCGTCACGAAAACTAGCCGTGGTCGCAGGATAGAACGTGGTCGCCCGGGCGCTGGACCCATCGACGTCACCTTCCACGCCGATGACGATATTGCTCGGCAACTGGTAATTGTAGCCGATATGGGCACCGCCGATCACGCCGGATGTCGAGCTGGACGACGGGTTGAAGTTGTTCGAATCCCTGCCGAAGCCATAGCCGACTTGGCCGCCGACATAGATGCCGGTCCACGTGAACACGGGAATCGGTGGCGGGGCGTAAACGGGCGGCGCATGACGCGACGGAAGATCGGCCGCGAACGCGGTTCCGGCCAGTGCGGCGAAGGCCACTGTCGAAACAAGAAGTTTGTGAAACATTGACTTACCCTTTCAAAGAAGCAGTGCCTTCGTCAGGCCCACGGCTCATGCGCACGTCGCTGCGGCGTGGACGCCGCGACGACGAAATCGCTCTTTTACTAAGGAGTTTGCATACGCCCCCGATCGGAACGGTCTACGACCCTTCCGGAATATGCCTCGAATCAAAGACGCTGGTCTCCCCATAATTCGATAACAAATAACCGCGACTTTCGTTCCGTGGGGAGGCTCAAAAAGGCGGAGGCTGGATTTCTCATCAACGCTTCGCGAGTCGTCGCGGCGCGCGAGGCGCGACAAACGCCAGTAATAAAAAACCCGGCCTCGCGGCCGGGTTTTTCCGATTTGAAGAGCCGATCGATCAGTAGCGGGCGACGACGGGCGTCGGGCCGAACGTGTCGAACTTGTAGCTGAAGCCAGCCTCGACACGGTTGTCGCTGTCGTGCTTCCGGACACCGGCGCCAGCGTCGGAGGCGGTCAGATAATCGGTGGTATGACCGAAATCGGTGTAGCGATATTCAGCGCGGACCGACCAGTTGTGGTCGATGGCATATTCGACGCCGCCGCCAACGGTGTAACCAACGCGCGTATGCGAAGGCGAATCTTCGCCGAGGCCATAGTAATTGTTCTTGATGCCGCCGAAGGCCGCGCCGCCGGTCGCATAGAACAGAGCGCGGTCAACCGCGTAACCAACGCGGCCGCGAACCGAACCCTCGATGCCTTCTTTGTAATAGCCGGAGCCGAACCCGTAGGTCGTCGTGCCCTTGGCGCTCGTACCTTCGACGTCGCCTTCGAGGCCGACAACGAAGTTGTTGGGCAATTGGTAGTTGTAGCCAATATGCGCGCCGCCGACCACACCGTTGGTGGAGGTCGATGACGGATTCAGGCTATTCGAATCCTTGCCGAATTCATATCCAACCTGGCCACCGATATACACACCAGTCCACGTGAACACCGGGATCGGCGGGGGAGCGTAGACCGGAGGAGCGTGGCGCGATGGGAGATCGGCCGCAAAAGCCGTCCCGGCGAGTGCGGCCAAGGCCACCGTCGACAAGAGGAGTTTATTAATCACAAGCTTATCCTTTCAAAGAAGCAGCGACGCCTTTATTAACCGAAAGACCGGCCCACGCAATATCAAAGACGTTGCCGATCCACCCGCAAGCTTTTACATGTGGAGGTGTATCATATTCGTTACGAATTCAAGGCATAAAAAAGGCAGAAGTCAATTGGGTGCTTTCACGTCCCAATAAGGATAATATTATATTAGCGTCGCAAAAAGATCGTATGCGTCAGAGCGATCAACCTTAGCCATAACGATGTCGCCGGTTCGTACGGGCCGTTTTCCCGTAATGTGGACTTTGCCGTCGATTTCGGGCGCGTCGCCCTTGGAACGGCCGGTCCCGCCAGCCTTATCGCCTTGATCTACGAGGACTTGGATCCGCTGGCCGATCTTGGCGGCCAGCTTGCGCGCGCTAATGGCTTGCTGGTGCAACATGAACCTGGCGTAGCGGCTTTGCTTCAGATCTTCGGGCACCGGGTCTCGTCCGAGGCTGTTGGCGGGGGCGCCGTCGACGGCCTCGTATTTGAAGGCGCCGGCCCGGTCGATTTGGGCCTCCGTGAGCCAATCCAGAAGCATTTGAAAATCCGCCTCCGTCTCGCCGGGGAACCCGACGATGAACGTCGAGCGAAGCGTCAGTCCGGGGCAGATCGCGCGCCAGGCCTTGATTCGCTCGAGCATCTTCTCCTGATCCCCTGGGCGCTTCATCGCGCGGAGAACCGCGGGGCTCGCATGCTGAAACGGAATATCGAGGTAGGGCAGGACGATGCCATCGGCCATCAACGGGATGACGTCGTCGACGTGGGGGTAGGGATAGACATAATGCAGCCGGATCCAGGCGCCGAGGCCGCCCAGCTCGCGCGCGAGATCGACGAATTTCGCGCGGACGTCGCGATCCTGGAATGGGCTCGAGGCGAAGCGCATGTCGGCGCCATAGGCACTGGTGTCTTGCGAGATCACCAGCAGCTCCTTGACGCCGGCCTTGACGAGGCGCTCGGCCTCGCGAAGGACGTCGCCCGCCGGCCGCGACACCAAGCGCCCGCGCAGATGGGGGATGATGCAGAACGAGCAGCTGTTGTTGCAGCCTTCGGAGATCTTCAAATAGGCGTAGTGGCGCGGCGTGAGCTTGATGCCCTGGTCTGGAACCAGCGACATCAGGGGATCATGCGGCGCGGGGGCCGCGTCATGGACGGCCCGCACGACGCTTTCATAGGCTTGCGGCCCGGTGATCGCGAGAAGATTGGGATATTGGCTCTCGATCGTCTTGGGATCGGCGCCCATGCAGCCGGTGACGATCACCTTGCCGTTGACGTCCAGGGCTTCGCCGATCGCGGCGAGTGATTCGGCCTTGGCGCTGTCGAGAAAGCCGCAGGTGTTCACGATCACGAGATCGGCGCCGGCATGGGTCTTGGTGAGCTCGTATCCCTCGGCGCGAAGCTGGGTGATGATACGCTCGCTATCGACCAATGCTTTTGGGCAGCCGAGCGAGACAAACGAGATTTTTGGCGCGGCGGAGGGGAGCTTTGCCGGAGCGGAAGAGTTTGGGGCGGATAAAATCATGGACGAACAAGTGCCATGCCCGAGGCCCGGAGGCAATGTGGTCCGCATGCCGCCGGTTCAGAGCATCGAGGCGTCGCGCGTTCAAATAAAAAGCCCGGCTGACAAGCCGGGCTTTTCGTCTCAGATCGGGAAAGTCTCAGTATTTCGCAACGACCGGCGCGACGGGCCAGTCGAACTTGTAGCTGAAGCCGACGTCGACGCGATTTTCGGTGTCCTGATGGGTGATCGGGATACCGGCGTTGAGGAGAGAATCATTCTTGCTGCTGAAATTGATGTAGCGATATTCGCCGCGAACCGACCAATTGTTGGTGAGCGCATATTCAACGCCACCACCGACGGTGTAACCAACCTTCGAAGGCTTTTGGGTATCGCCCGACGCGGGATAGGTATCCTTGAACCAGGCGAATTCAGCGCCGCCGGTTGCGAAGAAGAGAACACGGTCGACGGCAAAACCGGCGCGCGCGCGAATCGATCCTTGGATCGGCGACTTCACAGTCCCGACAATTGGCGTGGTGTAGGAGCTAGAATAGCTCGAACCTTCGATATCGGCTTCACCACCGAAGACGAAGAAACCCGACGTCTCCCAGTTGTAACCGGTGTGGAGACCGCCGACGACGCCGCTCGGGCTTGCGCTGCCGGTGCCAAACGTCGCTTGATTGGTGATGTTGTCCTTACCCCATTGGTACCCAATCTGCGCACCGGCGTAACCGCCGGCCCACGAGAACACAGGGAGCGGCGGAGGCGCGATCGGCGCGCGGCTCGAGGGAAGGTCCGCAGCCAAGGCAGTGCCGCTAACGGCCGCGAGAACGATAGAAGTAGCGAGGAGTTTGCGGATCACGTTTGCGAGCCTTCTCAATGGGGAAAGACAGTATGAAATGGATAACATGATCTGCCAGGGCGGCAACGTTCCAATGCTGATTTAGTCTTTAAATGGCGGCTGAAAACAAAGCCTGTTGCAATATGACAACAAAAAAATCCAACCTTGCTTACAAGTCTATCATGTTGATCTGTTTATAAGCGTTTTTGCCGTTATTTTAATTGCCTTGCATGGGAAGTAGGCAGCAGGCGTTTGCCGAAGAGTGGGGCGGTCCGAATCCCTCGGTTCAGGTCTCCACGCTTCAAACGGCTGTGTTTTCTGCCTTTTAAAGCCCGTGCGACCTCTCGTTGCCATCCGAGCCCTGGCTCGTCAACGAGCACGTTTCTCCGCATGTAATTCCATGCCACGAAGCATAGCGCTGACGTCAGCCCGCAACGGCCGCCCCGGAGACTCAGTCCGATACCGCGCGCCTCGGTATTTCGCGGCGCCAGGGGGAGCCGGTTCCGTGAACTTGCAGCTGAAGCCGATTTCGGCGCGCGATTGGTTGTCTTTGTGAGCGACTGTATTTGGAGCGTTCGCGAGCATATTCGTGAATGTTCCGAAATTGCTGAAACGATACTCGCCGCGAACGGACCAGCGATCCGACACCGCATATTCGACCCCGCCGCCAACCGTGAGGCCGGCGCGGCTTGCCGATACGGAATCGCCCATCGAAAAAGAATCGCGGAACGTCGCGAACGCCACGCCGCCGCTCGCGTAGAACAAGGCGCGGTCGACCGTGAAACCCGCCCGACCACGAATGGAGCCCTGAATCGGCAATTTGACGGTGTAGGAGCCGAGGAACGTCGGAGTGCTCGAACCGACGTTCGATCCATCGATGCTTCCTTCAAGACCAACAACGAGGTTGCGGTCGGCCTGATAGGCGTAGCCGATGTGGGCGCCCCCGACCAGGCCTCTCGGCTCCATGCGAGTGGGCGCGACGCCGCGGGGCGTGGCGTTATCGTTTCCGAAGCCATAAGCCAGCTGTCCGCCCACGGAGACGCCAGTCCAGGAGACGATAGGCAGCGGCGTCGGCGCGTCCGCGGCATGGCTTGATGGAAGATCAGCCGCCATGGTCGGGGCGCTCAAGACGGCGAAAGCAGTCGAGGACAGAAGAAAGCGGCGAACCACGGGCGGCCGGACCTAACGCGAACTAAAAACCGAGATTTTCAATAGCGCGATATCTACTTACGGCGCCTTACGAAGGCCCGCGCGCATCTTGTGCCGATAGATGAACGGCAAGCAATGAGCGCCAAATGAGAAGCCGGTAAGCGTCCAGCCGTGTCGCAAGACGGCTTTGTTTCCAGTATAAGGGACTGAATTAGAAGAGATTAAGGTCTCGCTAACGATCTTGGCGCTATTTCGCTCCCACGATCCTTGACGTCTTGGAACTGGTATGGCCGCAAAAAAAAGCCCGGCTTGAAAGCCGGGCTTTTTAACTTGCTGCTGCACGGGATCAGTATTTTGCGACAACCGGCGCCGGCGACGCAAACTTATAGCTGAAACCAGCCTGAACCTGATTCTCGGTTTCCTTATGCGAAACACTTGTTCCCGCGATCGGAAGCGTATCGGTAAAGGTGCCAAAGTTGCTGTAGCGATATTCCGCGCGAACGGACCAGTCGTTCGTCAGGGCATATTCGATGCCGCCACCGACGGTGTAACCGACCCGTGTCGTCGAGGACGAATCGCCAGACGCGTAGTTGTTGTTGAACGACGCGAAAGCCGCGCCGCCGGTCGCATAGAACAAAGCGCGGTCGACAGCAAAGCCGGCGCGCGCGCGGATCGATCCGTCGATCGGCGACTTGATGGTATAAAGTCCCGACGCGGTTGCCGAGTAGCTTGAACCATTCACATCGCCTTCGACGCCAAGAACGAGTCCGCCGATCGATGGCTCGAAATTGTAGCCGATATGGGCGCCGCCCAAAACGCCGCTGGGGCTGGTGCCGCTCGCAATGCCCGGGGCTGCCGCGATCGTGCTGGAATCGCGGCCGAAGGCGTAACCGATCTGGCCGCCCACATAGAGGCCCGTCCAGGAGAAAACGGGGATTGGCGGCGGAGCCGCGGGCACGCGAGTCGACGGCAAGTCGGCGGCCAAGGCCATGCCGGACAAAGCGATCAAAGCCGCGGTGGAAAGGAGGACGTTGCGGATCATCTGGACGAATCCCTCGACGGGAGAAAAAGCATATCCGCTAAGTAAGGGATGCTTCAGCCGAACGGCAATGGCCGATGCGGCTTCGGCCCTCCATTTGGAGCATCTAACATCCGCCTGTTGTATGGTTGCAACAAAAAGGGGCAATATGCCTAACAACAATCCATGGAGAGAAGCGGGGTGGGCCGGCGGGTCACAAAGAGCCCGGCTTGCAAGCCGGGCTCGGGACTTTATGACCGCGCGAGCTTAATAGCGGGCGACGACCGGGGCGAGCGGCGTGGTAAACTTGTAGCTGAAGCCAGCCAGAGCCAGATTTTCGGTCTCGCGGTGCGAGATCGAAAGTCCCGGCGCGGGCGTGTCGGTAAATCTGCCGAAATCGCTATAACGATATTCCGCCCGAACAGACCATTCGTTCGTCACGGCGTATTCGATGCCGCCCCCCACCGTGTAGCCAACTCGCGTATTCGTATTCGAATAACCAAAATTGTTGTTGTAGTTAAATGAAGTGAGGGCTGCCCCGCCCGTCGCGTACACCAAAGTGCGATCGAAAGCGACGCCCGCGCGGCCGCGGATCGAACCATCGACGGGTGACTTGCCCGTGCCCGTGAAACCAAGAACCGTCGAGCTGCCTCTCTCGCTCGATCCGTTCACATCGCCTTCGATACCAAGAACGAGGCTGGCGATCGACGGGGAGAAATTATACCCGATATGGGCGCCGCCCACCACGCCGCTGCTGTCGAAGGCGGAGGAAAAGCCCGCGACATTGTACTCGTCTTGGCCAAAGCCGTAGCCAATTTGGCCACCCACATAGACACCCGTCCACGAGAACGCCGGGATCGCTGGCGGAGCCACCGGCGCGCGGCTCGAGGGTAAATCGGCGGCCAAGGCGAGGCCGGAGAACGCGATCAGCGCCGCGGAAGAAAGAAGAACATTGCGGATCATGTGCAAGGGGCCTTTAAAGGAGGAGAAGTCATAATTTCAAGATAAGGCATGACCACGCCGACCGACAATGGTCGCGGTTATATTAACGTGTTGTTCGGCGCATCCAGGATCATTATGTTGCAACTTGGCAACAAAGAACGGCAGATATTGAAATATTATATTATAAAATGGCTTCGCGGGAGAGATTTAATCTTATTGGTCACTTCGTTCGGCACTTGGCGTCGAAAATTATCACCGGTGAGTCGGCCGTCATCGGGTTAATCCCGGAATTCAGTACGCCGTTCAGCAGCGGTTCAGTCCGCCGCGGCTAACGTCCGGTGTCTTTTGGTGACAGGGTCGCGCGGGTGAAATCGCGTGCGCGAGGCGGTCTTTGCCGGCGAGGGCGTTCCCGCCGGATTATCCGTCAAGACGGCACCGAGGTACGCAAGTCCCGTCCTGTAGGGGAACATTTATGCGACGCTTTCGCCTTGTTATCTGGCTTCTGTCCGCGCTGACCGTGATAGCGGTCCCGATTGCCGCCACGGCACAAATCCTCAGCATTACGATCGCGCCACCGGAGCTGCCAATTTACGAGCAGCCGGAAATTCCCGCCGCTGGCTACATCTGGGCGCCCGGCTATTGGGCTTACGGCCCCGAGGGATATTTTTGGGTTCCCGGCACTTGGGTTCTGCCACCCGCCGTGGGGCTGCTTTGGACGCCCGGCTATTGGGGTTGGCGCGACGGGTACTATGGATGGAATACGGGCTATTGGGGACCGCATGTCGGGTTCTACGGCGGCGTCAATTACGGCTATGGTTATGGCGGCTCCGGTTACGAGGGCGGACGTTGGAACAATGGCGTGTTCGCCTACAACCGCACCGTCAATAATTTCGGCGGGGTATCGATCACCAATGTCTATAGCCAGACCGTGATCAACAACACGACCATCACAAGGACCAGCTTCAACGGTGGCGCCGGCG
This sequence comes from Beijerinckiaceae bacterium, assembly GCA_031291515.1. GTDB lineage: Bacteria > Pseudomonadota > Alphaproteobacteria > Rhizobiales > Beijerinckiaceae > RH-AL1. The sequence continues at coordinate 10,670 of JARLIW010000209.1, forward strand.
GCATCGTGGCGCAGCCGACGCCGCAGGAGCAGGCGGTGGCGCACGAGCAACATGTGGCCGCGACCGAAGTGCAAGCTCAACACGAGCATTTGGCGAGCGGCAACAAGGCGTTGCTGCTGTCCGAAAACCACGGGCGTCCGGCGATCGCGGCGACCTCGAAGCCCGCCGAGTTTTCCGGCAAGGGCGTTGTCCCGGCGCGGGAACAAACGCCCGGTCCCACGACGCCGCCGGTTGCGACCCCGCCCGGCGCCAAAGCTGTCGAGACCAACAAGCCTGTCGAGACCAACAAGCTACCTGGCGCCAGCACGCCCGTTGGCAACAAGCCGCCCGAGAACAGCCTAGAGCGCAACCGGCTCAATAACCCGGCCCAGGCCAAGCCGGCCCCGATCACAACGAAGTCCGCCGCGCCCGCGCGACCGACCAGGCCCGCCGCGGCGACCGTTCCCGCGCCGCGCAAGGCGCCGCCGCACGGGCCGGTCCATCCGGTTGCCGCGGCTCGTCCCGCGCCGCCGCGTCCGCAGGCCCCGCCGCGCGCCGCCGCCCCCAGACTCGCGCCGCATCCTGTTGCGGCGGCTCGTCCCGCGCCA
>JARLIW010000034.1 GCA_031291515.1 Beijerinckiaceae bacterium
CTCCGCCACCGGATTGCCGGCCGGCGCCTTGTCGGTGATCACGTCGCGCCACCACTGAAACCGGATTTCCCCCAGCATCGGCTGGGTGACGGTGTCGCGCACCTTGGCGATTTCGAGATTGAACGCGAGCAGCGCATGGACATGGGGCCGCGCCGTCTCCGGCAAGAACAGGCTCGCGGCGTAGCGGTCGGGATCGCCTTGGCGGACCTGCTCCCGGCACAGGACGTAAGCGCCGTCTCCCGACGTCACGGGACGGCGAGAAGGGCGGCGGCGACCTTGCGTTTCTCGCCGAGCAGGATCGAATAGGTGCGCGCGGCGGCTCCGCTCGTCATCGGCTCGGATTTGATGCCCGCCCGGCGCAGCGCGTCGCGCAGATCGAACAGCGGCAAAAGCTCCGTGCCGGTGCCGATGAGGAAATGTTCGATCGACCCGCGCGGCTCCGACAGCACGCGGGCAAAGGCCGCGATCACGAGATCGTCCGGCGTGACGGCGTCCCAGGCATGGATCCCGGACGGCAGCGCGAGAATGGAGCCGCGATGCGACATGCCGCCAAACCGGAAGCCGCCCGCGCCATAGCCGTCAATCGTATGGAGGCCCGGCAGGAACCCCTGCCCCGGTGACAGGCCGCCCGTGAACGAAGGCGGGCTCGCCGCCAAATCAGACCGCCGCCTTGGCCGCGCCGCGCGGCTTGCCCGGCAGCACCGCCGGGTCCGTCGTCTCGTGCCGCAGGCCGAGATAGATCAGCATCGGCGAACAGATGAAGATCGACGAATAGGTCGCGACGAAAATGCCCCAGATCATCGCAAGGGAGAACGAGCGGATGACCTCGCCGCCGAACAGGACGAGCGAGAGCAGCGCGAGAAACACCGTGGTCGCGGTCATGATCGTGCGCGGCAGCACGGCGTTGACCGACATGTCGATCAGATCGCTCGTCGAAACCTTGCGGTATTTGCGCATCATTTCGCGAATGCGGTCCAACACCACGACGGTTTCGTTCAAACTATAGCCGACGATCGTCAGAATCGCCGCGATCGAGGTCGTGTTGAATTCGAGATGGGTGATCGAGAAGAAGCCGACCGTCAGCAGCAGATCGTGCATGGTGGCGATGATCGCGCCGACCGCGAATTGCCACTCGAAGCGGAACGAGAGGTAGCACAGCACCGCGACGATCGAGAGCACGATGCCGAGCGTGCCGGACTGCACCAATTCCCCCGAGACGCGCGGCCCCACGACCTCGGTGCGGCGCACGGCATAATCGCTGCCGATGGCAGCCTTGATCTTGTTGACGGCGGCTTCCTGCGCGGCATCGCCGCCGGGCTGCAGGCCGAAGCGCAGAACGACGTCGGCCGGCGTGCCGAAGGACTGCACCTCGACCGCGCCGACCTCGAGCTTTTCAGCGGCTTGGCGGAGCTGGGCGATATTGGCCGTGCCCGAATTGGCGCGCACCTCGATCAACGTGCCGCCGGAAAAGTCGATTCCGAAATTCATCCCGACCGTGAGGAACAAAACGACGGACAGAATCGAGAGAACGGCCGAAAACGGATAGCTCACGCGCCGGAAGCGCATGAAGCCGAATTTCGTATTCTCGGGCGCGAGGCGCAGCAGTTTCATCGGGACAAACCTTTCCGGCTCAAATCGGCAGCCGGGTGGGCCGTTTATATTGATACCAAAGCGCGATCATCATCCGCGTCATCGTCACGGCGGTGACGATCGAGGTGAGAATGCCGAGCCCGAGCGACACCGCGAAGCCGCGCACGGGGCCAGCGCCCAAGAAATAGAGGATCGCGGCGGCGACGAACATCGTGACATTGGAATCGACGATGGTGGCGAACGCGCGCGTAAAACCGGCATCGAGCGACGAGACGATCGAGCGGCCCGAATGCGCCTCCTCGCGGATGCGCTCGTAGATCAGCACGTTCGAATCCACCGCCATGCCGATCGTGAGCACGATCCCGGCGATGCCCGGCAGCGTCAGCGTCGCGCCAAGCAGCACCAGCGCGGCGAAGATGAAGCAGATATGCACGGCCAGAGCGATATTGGCGAAAATCCCGAACGTGCCGTAGGTCACGAGCATATAAGCGAAGACGAGACCGGCGCCGACATAGGCGGCGAGCTTGCCGGCATTGATCGAATCCTGCCCCAAGCCTGGCCCGACCGTCCGCTCTTCGATGATCGAGAGCTTGGCGGGCAAGGCGCCCGCGCGCAGCAGAACCGCGAGATTATTCGCGGTTTCGAGCGTGTAATTGCCCGAAATCTCGCCCGAGCCGCCCATGATCGCGCCGCGAATGACGGGCGCCGAGATCACCTTGCCGTCGAGCACGATGGCGAAGGGGCGGCCGATATTCTCAGCCGTCGCCTGGCCGAATTTCTGGCCGCCGCGAATGTTGAACTTGAAATTGATGACCGGCTGCTGCGTCTGCGAGCTGATGCCGGGCTGCGCATCGGTGAGATCGTCGCCCTCGACCATGACGCGCTTCTCGACATTGATCTTGCCGCCTTCGGTCTGATCGAGCGATTCGAAATCGGCCGGGCTTTCGCCGGGTTGCGCGACGAGCCGGAACTCGAGCTTGGCCGTCGTGCCCAAAATTTCCTTGAGCTTTTCTGGATTCTGCAGGCCCGGCACTTCGACGAGGACGCGGTCGGTGCCTTCGCGCTGGATATCCGGTTCGGTCGTGCCGAGCGCATCGACGCGGCGGCGCAGCACTTCGATCGATTGATCGACCGCGCGGCGGATTTTGTCGTTGAGGCCCGCGTCGCTGACCGAGACGACGATCACGCCGTTGCCCGTATCCTTGATCTCGTAAGCCGCCGCGCCCGACTGCCCGAGGATGGCCGCGCCCGGCAGAGCCAATTGACGCAGCTTCGGCAGCACTTTGGCGGCATCGGCCGGTTCGGAGAGACGGAACTGGACGCCGCGCGGCTGGACGCCGATGCCGCCCGAGATCGCGGCTTTCTCTTCGCGCAAAACGCGGCGCGCGTCATCGCGCAAATTATCGATCATCGATTTCAGGACGGAGGCGTGATCCACTTCGAGCAGCACGTGCGAGCCGCCTTGCAGGTCGAGGCCGAGCACGATGGAGCGCGGCTTGGCCCAAGCCGGAAGAGCCGCGTCGAGCGACGCCCGGCCGCCGGGACCGAGCAGGCTCGGGATCACGAGCAGCACGGCCAATGCCGTCATCATGATGATGGAAACGACTTTCCAGCGGGCAAAACGCATCATCTTGTTCGACTATCCCAAAAAGAGGCGGCCCAAGGGTCAGCCGACGTCCTTGACCGGCTCGCCCTTGGAACGGACATCGGCCACCATCGGGCGCGCGACCCGGACCCGAACGTTGGGCGCGATCTCGATCTCGAGCTCGTTGGCATCGTCCACGACCTTGGTCACCTTGCCAATCAGCCCGCCCGTCGTCACGATCGAATCGCCGCGGCGGATGTTCTTGATCAGGTCGGCCTGATCCTTGGCGCGCTTCTGCTGCGGCCGCAGGACCATGAAGTACATGATGATGAGAATGGGGCCGAACAGCGTCACATATTGCAGGATCTGATCGTAGCCGCCCGGCGCCGCGCTAGCGGCCTGGGCAAAGGCTGGCGTGATAAAAATGGCCGTACTCCATGGCAAGCTCCGCCTCGAACGGCGGCTTTGCGGCGGTTATAACGCTGGGCGGGGCGAATGCAATGGTGGCGGTGGAGGGACCGAGCGGCCGACGCGCGCCGGGCGGACCGGAAAGTTCAAAACCGAGCTGCGTCCGAGTTCTCGAATGAGCGCGCGGCCCATCCGCGGAAGCAAAACCGCTTCTTCCCGTCGGAAAGGATGCGGAATCCGCCCCACCAGCGCTGCCTCCAGAATAATTTTTTTAACTCGATGCCCCCGGTTCATTGCGCTTGACCGGACGCTCGACCGGCTTGATAATCA
>JARLIW010000210.1 GCA_031291515.1 Beijerinckiaceae bacterium
GGCGACAAATTCTGGGCGGTTCTCGCGAGCCGGCAGGATGCGGACGAGGCGATCGCGGCGGCGCGGCGGCATCGCGACATCGGCGCGATCGTGGTCAAGGCGGCCAACGGCTGGTTCGCGGCGGTCAGTGGTCCCTATGCGGTGGCAGCTGGGACGGGGTCTAAATTTCTCGGCGGTCTCGCGAAGGATCACGCCGCCCCGAAGGACGCTTATCTGACCAAGGGCGCGAGTTTTACGAACGTGGTCTGGGCGGCGCCCGCCAGCAATGTCGTCGCGACGCTGGATTACGATGGCGAGCATGAGGCCACCCTGCGCAAGGACGGGCTCGACATCCAGCTGTCGAGGCAGCCGTCCCCCGATGGCGACTTCGTTCCCGTGGCGACGGGCACCTATCAGGGAAAACCTGCTTTCAAGATGGTGTTTTCCGACAACCCCGCGGACAAGCCCGTTTCAAAAATCCAATTGGCGCGGCTCGATCCGGCTTCGCCGCAGCCTCAGGTGGTCTTCAGCTTTTTCACGCTCGGCGCGCATTGCTGCACCGTGACCAAGATCGCGAGCCTCGACGGTTCGGGCCAATGGCGGATCGTCGACGCGGAGACGCTCGACGGCGATGGCGGCTATGGGTTCGAGGACCTGGACGGGCAGGGGTTCAGCTATCTGTTGTCGACCGACCAGGCGTTTTACTACGCCTTCGATTCCTACGCGGCCTCGATCGCCCCGCCGCGGATACATCGGTTCGAGGGCGGCCGGCTCATCGACGTGACGGCGAACCCCTCGCTGCATCATCGGCTTCTCCAGAGCTTGTATTCGGAAGAGGCTTACGCCACCGAAGATCCGGATCTTTGGCATTCCAATGGATTTTTGGCGGGCTGGGTCGCCAGTTCGATTCTGGTCGGGCGCGGCGATAGCGCCTGGGCCAAAATGCTGGCGAACTACGAGCATCAGTCCGATTTCGCCACCGAGAAATGCACGAATGGCGTCCCGTTGGAGAAATGCCCCGCCGACAAGAAGGTCAGGCTGGCCTTTCCCGCGGCGCTCAAGCAATTTCTCATCGATCACGAGTACATCGGCGACGGAGCGGCCTATCGGGTGCCCTACGACGTCGAACCTATGTCGTCGAAGCCTTGAGGGGCGATGTCACCGTCCGCCAACAGCACCGGTGACGAGCTTCATGTCGCGGGCTTCGAGCTCGCCGAGCCAATGAACATCGTCGGTCGCGGACATCGCTTCCACAACAGCGGGCGAGACGCCCATTTTCGTCATGTAATTGAGCACGATTCCCGTGGTTCTCTGGGTATCGGCGACGGGGTCGCGTCCCGCGCCTATCGTCTTGAAGCGGTGGACGCCCAAAAGCGATCCCGGCGCGATCGTGCGGATCTGCCCGCCGGCAAAGGCGAGGATGCAGGCGCTCGCGCAATAGGATGGCCTCAGCCGTCCGGCGGAATCGAACGTCCCCACAACCGTCGCGAGGCCGTGGGCGCGGATGACTTCGCCGATGATGAGCGCTTGCATGAGGTCGCCGCCCGGGGACGAGAGAACCACGGTATCGCCGGCCCGGAGATTGGCCGCGTCGAGCTTGTCGCGAAACCATCCCGCCGCCGCCGCGCCGATCTTGCCGGTGACGGCGAGCGCGGGATGACGGCGGCCGTCCTCGCCGGGCAGGGCGTCGGGGATGACCGACGCCGTCAGGCTTGGCGAAAGATACAGATCCTTCCAGTACGCCCAGGCTTCCGGACGCGAGAGATCCTGGTAAATGTTCGCGCCGATCAAGGACAGCAACGCGGCAAGGAACGCGATCCGAAAAAAAACGATCCGTTTGTGGCCGGGGCTATGGCGCAATCCCCGCGCCGGTCCGGCGGGACCTTGCGGGGTCGGCGATCCCCAAGGGCCAGCCTCCGGGGCGCGGGTGCTGGGACGTTTGTCCGAACCCTCGAAACGATTGTCCATCTCGTCCCCCCTGAGACCCGGAGGCGCCGGCCGCGCGTCGGGCCAGGAACCCCGGCCTCCAACCCGTCCTATCTAAAATGAGGACTGGCCAATTGTCACTCCGGGGAGCCGACATCCGGGCCCGGTCGGTCGAGATCGCGATGCTCGCTGAAAAGCGGGGTGAGGCCTCGCTCCCAGATCGCCGCTTTCACGGAATTGACCATGTTTTTCGCTTGTTCGAATTCGCCGCCGCTGCAGGTGTCATGCACATCGCGCAGCAGATCGTCGAGCTCCTTCGCGTGTCTCAGCAAAACTTCGGAGATTGAGGCGGCGACGGGTTCGCGCATGATCTGTCCTTCAGGTCGTCGAGACGTGGTCGAATCTGCTTCGAGGGACGGGCGCATTCGCGGTCCCGATTCTCATGGGACCCCGTCCCATCAAGGGCCGAGTTCTCGCCTCTGGCGTGATCTCTCCCGGCCTATATCGTGTTAAACTCGAAACTGTCCAGCCCGCGCCCGCGATCTCAATGGGTTTCGTTTAGTACATTAGAATTGTAGAGCAACTTGATGATTACAAATTAGAAAAACTATGTTCTTCTCGCGGACGTCCATGCCGCCGACGCGTTTTCGATATGGTTTGCAGGAGGTTGAGCGCCGACCTTCCAGCAAAAAAGCCCGGCATTGCGAGAAACGCGCTTGACGGCCCCGCAACCGCGCAATAAGTTCCGCCCACTTTCGAGAGGCAGTAGACCTGCTCTCCAGGACGTCTCGTCCCGGACACATGAGGTCTAAACGCTCTCGGTTTCAGCGACTGTTCAAGTCATCGTGATAGGCGGAGTCGCCTATCCGCCGTTTGCAAGACCACGGGGCTTCCTCGCGGTCCTCTGCTTCATTGTCAGCATCTGAAGCCAATCGGTGGATGATGCTGATTGTTTGCGTTTGGGTAGTTCGAATCAGGGCGTGGCTCGGTTGCCGAGAGGCGCCAGACACAAGACAGGGCCGACGGAAAACATATGCCGACGATTAGCCAATTGATCCGCAAGCCACGCGTGGCGAGCACCTACCGCGAGAAGGCCCGCCACTTGGAGGCCTGCCCGCAGAAGCGTGGCGTCTGCACGCGTGTCTATACGACGACTCCGAAGAAGCCGAACTCGGCGCTTCGTAAGGTCGCCAAGGTGCGCCTGACCAATGGCTTCGAAGTCATCGGTTATATTCCGGGCGAAGGCCATAACCTTCAAGAGCATTCCGTGGTGATGATCCGTGGCGGTCGCGTCAAGGATTTGCCTGGTGTGCGTTATCACATCCTGCGCGGTGTCCTCGACACCCAGGGTGTCAAGAATCGTAAGCAGCGCCGTTCCAAGTACGGCGCAAAGCGTCCGAAGTAAGGGCGTTACGTAACCGGGCAGGGGCTCGTACCCGCCTCTCCATTCGACTTTAAGAACATAGGACGAGCGACATGTCGCGCCGCCATAGTGCCGAGAAGCGGGATATCATTCCCGACGCCAAGTATCACGACGTGATCCTGACGAAGTTCATGAATTCGATCATGTACGATGGGAAGAAGTCCGTCGCCGAAGCGATCGTCTACGGCGCGCTTGATGTCGTCGAGGCGAAGACGCGCAACGAGCCGCTGCCGGTGTTCAAGCAGGCGCTCGAGAATGTCGCGCCGGCGATCGAAGTGCGGTCCCGCCGCGTCGGTGGCGCGACCTATCAGGTTCCGGTCGAGGTTCGCCTCGAGCGGCGCCAGGCCCTGGCGATCCGTTGGATCATCACGGCCGCGCGCGGTCGCAACGACAAGACGATGATCGACCGTCTCTCGGCCGAGCTGCTCGATGCCGCCAACAACCGCGGCAACGCGGTCAAGAAGCGTGAAGACACGCACCGGATGGCGGAAGCCAACCGTGCCTTCTCGCATTATCGCTGGTAACCGGTTTCCACGAAGCGGCGCCTTCGCGCTTCTTAAGGATTTTGAACGATGCCCCGCAGCCACCCCATCGAAGACTACCGTAACTTCGGTATCATGGCCCATATCGACGCCGGTAAAACGACGACGACCGAGCGTATTCTGTTCTATTCCGGCAAGTCGCATAAGATTGGCGAAGTGCACGACGGCGCCGCGACCATGGATTGGATGGAGCAGGAGCAGGAGCGTGGCATCACGATCACCTCCGCCGCGACGACCACCCAATGGAACGGCAAGCGGCTCAACATCATCGACACTCCTGGCCACGTCGACTTCACGATTGAAGTGGAGCGTTCGCTCCGCGTGCTCGACGGCGCGGTCTGCGTGCTCGACGGCAACCAAGGCGTCGAGCCGCAAACCGAGACGGTTTGGCGTCAAGCCGACAAATATGGCGTGCCACGCATCGTGTTCGTCAACAAGATGGACAAGATCGGCGCCGATTTCTATCGCTGCGTCGACGAGATCAAGACGAAGGTGGGCGGCCGTGCCGTCTGCATCCAGCTTCCGATCGGTTCCGAGTCCGATTTCAAGGGCATTATCGATCTGGTGCGCATGAAGGCCGTCGTCTGGGAAGACGAAGCCCTCGGCGCAAAGTATCACGACGAAGAGATTCCGGCCGACCTTCTCGAAAAGGCGCAGGAATATCGGCACATGCTGCTCGAGGCGGCCGTCGAACTCGACGACGACGTGATGACCGCTTATCTCGACGGTGAAGAGCCCGATATCGCGACGCTTCATCGTCTGATCCGCAAGGCCGTCCGCCACATCACCTTCATTCCGGTGCTTTGCGGTTCGGCGTTTAAGAACAAGGGCGTTCAGCCTTTGCTCGACGCCGTCGTCGAATATCTGCCCTCGCCGCTCGATCGCGAAGCGATCAAGGGTGTCGATCCCGATACCGGCGCCGAGATGACCCGCGAGGCCGGCGACGATCAGCCGTTCTCGATGCTCGCCTTCAAGATCATGGACGATCCCTTCGTCGGCACGATCACCTTCGCCCGCGTCTATTCCGGTCATATCGATTCCGGCACGACCGTGCTGAATTCGACCAAGGACAAGAAAGAGCGCATCGGCCGTATGTTGCTGATGCATGCGAACGACCGCGTCGACATCAAGGAAGCTTATTCGGGCGACATCGTCGCGCTGGCCGGCCTCAAGGACACGCGCACCGGCGATACGCTGTGCGATTTGCAGAAGCCCGTCATTCTGGAACGCATGGAATTCCCCGAGCCGGTCATCGAGATCGCGATCGAGCCGAAGTCCAAGGCCGACCAGGAGAAGCTCGGCATCGCGCTCTCGAAGCTCGCCGCCGAGGACCCGTCCTTCCGTGTCTCGACCGACCAAGAGTCGGGCCAGACGATTCTGAAGGGCATGGGCGAACTTCATCTCGACATTAAGGTCGATATTCTGCGCCGCACCTA
>JARLIW010000211.1 GCA_031291515.1 Beijerinckiaceae bacterium
GGCGACGAGGCGCCATGCCCCGTCATCACCAAAGGGGTCCGCATGAGCGAGTTGATCAAGGCGGTGGAAGCCGCGGCGGCCGGTCGACCGGTCCATCTCGCCTATAATGCAACCGCGACGCGGCTCGATCTTTTGGTCGATCATATGCGAACGGAGCCCACGGTGAGCGGTGTGAAAAACGCGATGCACGAGGCTTTCGATTCCAAGGACGGCGACGCGATGCCCGACGCGATCGCGAGCGTGCTCGATCGGCTTCCCCCGGAGACATGACCAGCGCGCCGGTTCAGAAAATTTGTTTGGCGCCTGGCCTGTTGTACATTCCCGCCTATCTCGGACGTGACGCGCAGGCCGAGCTTCTGCAAAAGATCCGCGCGATTTTGCAAACGGCCCCCTTGTTTCAGCCGGTGATGCCGAAAACCGGCACGCCGCTGACCGTGCGCATGACCAATTGCGGTCCGCTCGGGTGGCTCTCGGATCGCGCCGGCTATCGCTACGAGTCGCGCCATCCCGTGACGGGCCAACCCTGGCCCGCCATGCCGGAGATCGTGCGCCGGGCTTGGCGCGATCTCGGCGACTACGCCGGCGAGGCCGAGGCTTGCCTGATCAATTACTATGCGCCGGAGGCCCGGATGGGGCTGCACCAGGACCGCGACGAGGCCGATTTTTCGGCGCCCGTCGTCTCGTTGTCGCTCGGCGACAGCTGTCTATTTCGCTTCGGCGGAACGACGCGGCGTGGACCGACCCAAAGCTTCAAACTGCATTCCGGCGACGCCATGGTGCTCGGTGGCCCGGCTCGGCTCGCCTTCCACGGGGTCGATCGAATCTTGGGAGGGTCCTCGAGCCTGCTTTCGGAGGGCGGGCGGTTCAATCTGACGTTGCGGCGCGTGTCGGTTGGCTGAGGGATGGCTTGCGTCGCGGCCGCGCTCGAGATCGCGGGGCGGGAGGGGCGAGACAGGACGCGCAAGGCTTTTCCGGCGCCCAAACTCGTGTAAACGTGCGTGGCGAGCTTGAGCGGAATGGATCGCGGCCAAGAAACACCAGAGAGACAATGCCGAAGTCCCGTCCGCCCGCGTTAGAATTTTGGTTCCGCTTCCTGCCGCGGGGGCGCGTGTCGCCGTGGCATAGTCTGGTCGTGGCGGCGATCTGCACGGGGGTATCGGCGCTTCTGCGATTCGCGCTCGATCCGTTGCTTGGCGGCACGGTGCCGTTCATCACCTTCTTTCCAGCCTTGCTCGTCGCGGGGGTTTGGGGGGGCGCGTGGGCCGGAGCGGGCGTGTTGGTCTTGGGTTCGTTCGTCGCGGCCTTCTTCTGGCTCAAGCCCGAATGGAGCCTCGATCTGACGATCACCTCGCTCGCCGCTTTGTCGCTCTTTTGGATTTTGGGAGGCGTTCTGGTCCTGATGGCGGCCACGCTGCACACCTTGCTCCGGGGGCTCGCCGAGGCCGAAGAGCAAGCCAATTTGATGGCGCATGAAATGAAACATCGCGTCGGCAATTTGATCGGCGTGATCCAAGCCATCGCCCGGCAGACCGCGCGCAACTCGGCCACGGTCGCCGATTTTCAATTCCAGTTCGAGGAACGTCTGCTCGCGCTGGCCCGGGCGCAAAAATTCGCGGGCGCCGAATCCGGCGAGCCGCCGGATCTCAAAGCCTTTCTCGCCGCGGCACTCGAACCTTTCGGCCGCGACCGCTTCACGCTGAGCGGACCACCCGCCGCCTTGCAACCGAGCCTCGCCTCGTCGTTCGCGCTGCTGCTCCACGAGCTTGGCACCAATGCCATGAAATATGGCGCGCTCTCGGCGGCCGGAGGCCAGGTCGCGATCAGCTGGCGCGTCGAGAACGGCCACGTCAATTTGCAATGGCACGAGAGTGGCGGCCCACCCGTGACGCCGCCGACGCGCTCCGGCTTCGGCTCGAAGCTCCTCAAACTGGCGTTCCCACCGGAAAGCGGCCAAGCCTCGATCCTCTACGAGCCCGCGGGCGTGCGCTGCGCCATCACCTTTTCCGAGGCCCGTTAGCGCGGACCCGAAAAATCGCGGCTGTTTCGAGCGCCAACATGCTTTCGCTTCTTAAAACGCGAGCGATTTCCCGTCGCTTGGGTGATTTCACTCAAGCGCCGAACACGCGGCGTCGCGGCCCTCAGCCTCGGGGGCGAAACGAATGCGGATCGGCCGCATTCCAAGCCGCCGCGAAACGCGGATCGGCGGTCCCGCGCAGGAGTTCGCCCGGCGCGAGGACCGGGTAAAGTTCGGCGAAGGTCACGACCTCGCGCTGTGAGATCCGGCGCGAAAAGAAGTGCGGCAAGAAGCCGCTGGGATGGTTGAGGCCGACGGCGGAGGTGAGTTCGGCCAAGCAGTGCATCGTGGCCTTATGGAAATTCGCCACGCGCTGGGCCTTGTCCTCGACCACCAAGGCGCGCTGGCGCGAAGGGTCTTGCGTCGCGACGCCGGTGGGGCAGCGGTCGGTGTGGCACGATTGCGATTGAATGCAGCCGATCGCAAACATGAAGCCGCGCGCGGCGTTGCACCAATCGGCTCCCAGCGCCATCGCGCGGGCGATGTCGAAGGCGGTGATGATCTTGCCGCTGACCCCCAATTTGATCCGGTCGCGGACGCCGATGCCCACCAAAGAACTGTGGACAAAGTTGAGACCCTCGCGCATCGGCTTGCCGAGGTGATCCATGAACTCGACGGGAGCCGCGCCGGTGCCGCCCTCGGTGCCGTCGATCACGATGAAATCGGGATAGATTTCCGTCTCGAGCATGGCCTTGCAGAGGGCCAGAAACTCCCATTCGTGCCCGATACAAAGCTTGAACCCGGTGGGTTTGCCTTGGGAGAGGCGCCGCAATTCCGCGATGAATCGCATCATTTCGACTGGGGTCGAAAAGGTCGAATGGTTGGGCGGCGAAATGCAATCCTCGCCAAGGGCGACGCCGCGCGCCGCGGCGATTTCCGCGGTGACCTTGGCGGCGGGCAAGACGCCGCCATGGCCGGGCTTGGCGCCCTGGCTCAGTTTGAGTTCCACCATCTTGATTTGCGGATTGGCGACGGTTTTCGCGAATTTTTCCGGCGAAAACGCGCCCTCCGGCGTTCGCGCCCCGAAATAGCCGGAGCCGATCTCCCAAATGATGTCGCCGCCATTCTCGGCGTGATAGACGCTAAAACTTCCTTCGCCGGTATCGTGGGCAAATCCGCCGAGCGCCGCGCCTTTGTTCAAGGCGCGAATTGCGTTCGGGCTCAAGGCGCCGAAGCTCATGGCCGAAATATTATAAAGAGACGCGGAATAGGGTCGGGTGCAATCCGGCCCCCCGATCGTCACGCGCTGCGATCCAACCGGCACGGTCTGCGGCACCATCGAATGGGTCATCCACTCGTAGCCGTCGGCATTGGTGTCGTAGCTCGTGCCGAAGGGCTGCTTATCCAACTGCATCTTCGCGCGCTGATAGACGAGCGTGCGCTTATTTCGACCAAACGGCATGGCGTCGTGAGCGCCCTCGAAGAAATATTGCCGAATTTCCGGGCGGATTTCCTCGAGAAGGAAGCGCAGATGCGCGGCGATGGGGTAATTGCGCAAGATCGCATGCTTGGCCTGATAGAGGTCATGGAGCCCAAGACCGGTCAGGGCCAAAAAGACGAAGAATAAAGCCGCGAGAAACGGACTGAGCGCGACAAAGACGAGAAGAAACGCCAAATAGGCTGTTGCGAGCGCGCAGAGCGTCAAAGTGATGAAACGCGGTGTAAAAGCGATTCGAACCTTTGTCATCGTCTTCTCCTCGGCACCTGGGCGTCGCCGGAAAAATGGCACGCGCGCATGCGTGGCGGCGGGAGAGTAAGTCCGGGCTCGTTGGTTTGAAGTCAACGGTGCCAACCGGGAGAGACGCGTGTAAGCGCTCGGTCATTCGCGTGACATCGTCGTGCAAACGAAAATGGGACAGGCTGCTCCGCAAGCCTGTCCCATTCGATATCATTGCCGCTTCAAACGATCGCGGAATCCGAGCTTGGACGCCAGTATCGGCGGCTTTCGCGGGGAACGCTCATGCGTGTCCCCACGACAGGCTCATTACGCGGCGCTTGCCTTCGGACGCCCACGGCCCCGCTTGGCGGGCGCGCCGGGGCCGGCCGCGGCCTTCGGCTTGGCGGCTTCGGACAAACCGCGCGGCTGTCCAAGACCGGATTGCTTGGCGAGCGCGGAACGGGCCGCCGCATAAGCGGGCGCCACCATCGGATAGTCGCTCGGCAAGTTCCACTTCGCGCGATATTGATCGGGCGACAGATTATAGGCCGTGCGCAAATGCCGCTTCAAAGATTTGAATTTTTTGCCGTCTTCGAGGCAGATGATGAATTCTGGCGTAATCGACTTGCGCACGGGAACGGCAGGCTCCTGCGGTTCTGCAACCGGCGCCGCCGGCGCAACGCCCGCGATCTTCTGAATTGATTCGTAAACCGATTGAATGAGGGTCGCCAACTCGCTGGCCGGCACCGCGTTGTTGCTGACAAACGCAGAAACAATATTGGCCGCCATATCCAGAAAATCCGCTTGCCCGCTTACCTCTGTCATTTGAAGTCTCCGTCCATAGAATCAGTTATGATAGATCCGACCGGAATCTGCTTTCGCAATAGATAAAAGTCGTCGCGGCAACTTTTACCACAAACAAACTGTATAACAAGCATCTATTTTGCAGGTAGCCGATCTCAAACGAGGGGCAGTTCGCCCGGATGGTCCCTTTTATGTGTAATTAAACCACTTCGGGGTGGAGGTCTTGACGCCGTTGTCGGTCACAAATACCCAGCGAGAGCTCGGTCGTTTGAGCACTTACTTTGTTCTCGCCCAAGCACGAGAGGCGGGATTCGAAATCCCCAGTTGTGCCCCCGCGCCGCTTTCTACTCGGGGCAGCGCAGGCCGGAGGCAATTTCGCGGCACGGGATAGCTATAATTTGAATCTATGAACAAATTCGACCCCCGCCAAATGAATAGTCTTCACATTGGCGCTATCCACAAGAAAAAGAAGCGGTCGGCGAAGAGAGCGCTCGTCACGTTTCGATCTTCACGAAACTTTCGAGGCGTGCCTAGGCCCGACAGACTGAAATGACCCTTGGGAATTCACGCCGCGCCGCGTCGGATTGCTGATGCCGTTCACGAACCAAAAGGTTCCCCGATGCTCGTCGGCGCTTTCGTTGCCGAAAACGTCGCCAAAAGCCTCGCGGGGGCCTGATTCGGGCATTTCGACGAAAGTCGCCGCCTCGTATGAAGGAACAATTGCCCCGACCTTTTTAAAAAGCGAGCAATGTCTTGTCGCATTGGTGATTTCGCGCTCGTTTTAAAACGTCGGAGCATGTCCTCGACCGATGAAGTCTTCAGCTTTTCGGGACGTGCTCTATGATTCGCGCGTCAGCTTGAACACGGCCTGGACGCCGAACAGATTCCAGACGCCCCAGGGCACGTTGACCAGCATGGGCCGGCCCGATTCGTCGAGCGCCTTGGCTTCCTCGATCCGGGCGTGGAGCATTTTCACCAAGGCGACGAAATCGCGGATCGTGAAGGCGTGAATGTTTGGCGTATCGTACCAGGCATAGGAGAGCGCGTCGGTGATCGGCATGCGCCCCTTCACGAGCAATTGTCCGCGCACGCGCCAATGCCCGAAGTTCGGAAACGAGACGATGGCGTGCTTGCCGATGCGCAGCATATTGTCGAGGACGTCGCGCGGCCGGCGGGTCGCCTGCAACGTTTGTGACAAAATGACGAAATCGAAGGAATCGTCGGGATAGTCCGCGAGATCGGTATCGGCATCGCCCTGAATCACGGACAGGCCTTGGGCGACGCAATGGTTCACGCCGCGCTGCGACAGTTCGATTCCGCGCGCGTCGACGCCGTGGCGCTCGCTCAAATGGCGCAGAAGAGTGCCGTCGCCGCAGCCGACATCGAGCACGCGGCTCTTGGGCTCGAGCATCATCGCGACGGCATAAAGATCTGGCCGCAGCTTGGGTTCCGGCACCGGTGGCTTGCCGCTCATGAAGCCGCGTGGGTTTGATCGGGCGGCGGCGGCAGGCCGCGGGCCCGCGCGGCGCCATCCAAAAAGCCCCGCGCCGTGGCGCTGAATTCGGGATCGTCGAGCAAAAAGGCGTCATGGCCGCGATCGGTCGCGATTTCGACGAACGAGACCGACGCCCCGCCCGCGTTGAGCGCATGGACGATCGCGCGCGAGGCCGAGGTCGGATAGAGCCAATCCGAGGAAAACGAGACCACGCAAAATCGCGTCTTGCTGCCTTTGAACGCGGCGGCCAGGGACCCTCCGTAATCGGACGCGAGATCGAAGTAATCGCAAGCGCGCGTAACGTAGAGATAGGAGTTCGCGTCGAACCGATCGACGAAACTCAAGCCCTGGTAGCGCAGATAATTCTCGATTTGGAAATCCGCGTCGAAGGAAAACGTCGGCGCGCTGCGCGATTGCAATTTGCGGCCGAACTTGCGCTGCAAGGCCTCGTCCGAGAGGTAGGTGATATGCGCGGCCATGCGCGCGACGGCGAGGCCCTTCGAGGGATATTTTCCTTCGTCGAGATAGCGGCCCCCGCACCAATCGGGATCGGCCATGACGGCCTGGCGCCCGACTTCGTGAAAGGCGATATTCTGCGAGGAATGGCGCGCCGCCGTCGCGATCGGCATGGCGGAAAAGACCCGCTCCGGATAGGTCGCCGCCCATTGCAGGACTTGCATGCCGCCCATCGAACCGCCGGCGACACAGAACAACGTGTCGATGCCGAGGTAGTCCACGAGCATGGCCTGCGCCCGCACCATGTCGCGGATCGTCACGACGGGGAGATCGAGCGCATAGGCGCGGCCCGTCGCCGGATTGATCGAGGCCGGACCCGTCGTCCCCATGCAGCCGCCGATGACGTTGGAGGCGATGACGAAGTAGCGATCGGTATCGACCGGCTTGCCCGCTCCGACCATGGTCGACCACCAGCCCGGCTTGCCGGTCAGCGGATTGGGATTGGCGACATGCTGGTCGCCGGTCAGCGCATGACAGACGAGGATGGCATTGCTTTTGTCGGCGTTGAGCGTGCCATAGGTCTGATAGGCGATGGTGACGGGCGAGAGCGTCACGCCGGCATCCATCATCAGCGGCTGATCGGCGCCGAAACTGACGACAAGAGACTGCGGGGCCTCCGCCTCGCGGCGAATGGCCGCCTTGGTCGGCGTGACACCGGCCGGAACGACATTCATCGGCCACACCGGCCGTAGGAGAGAAAATGCATTGCTCTCGGCATATGGGAACGGGGTTAACGCGGAGTCAAGACGAGAGGCTTCAAGCAGGCGCGGGAATAGCGCGCGCGTCAAGCGACGAAACGGGCGTGCGCTTTCCTTTGCCATGGCTCGCGCGCCCAATTAAGAAGGCGCGAGGATGATGCCACGATGACCCTTTCCAACGATACGCCTCTTTCCGAATCCGACCCGGCTGGCCCCGCGCCAAGCCTGGCGGCCCTGCGCGTCGAGATCGACCGGATCGACACGGCCCTTCACGGACTGTTGATGGAGCGCGGCGATATCATCGACCGGCTGATCGCGGTCAAGGCGCGCCAAGGCGGCGGCTCGGCTTTCCGGCCGGGTCGCGAGGCCGAAATGATGCGCCGGCTCGTGACCCGCCACGCCGGGATCTTGCCGCTCGATACGGTCGAGAGCATTTGGCGGATCATCATTTCCACCTTCACCTATGTGCAAGCGCCCTATAGCGTGCATGCCGACGAGGCCGCCACGGACCCCGCCATGCGCGACAGTGGCCGGTTTCACTTTGGATTCAGCGTGCCGTTGATCACGCAAGACGGCGCCCGAGCGGTGATCGCGGCCGTGGCGGAGGCCGTCGGCGATCTCGGCCTTGTGCGCGCGCAAGCGCCGGAGCAAGGTGCGTGGTGGCGCGATCTTATGCCGCCGGGCGCGCCCAAAATCATCGCGCGGCTGCCCTTCGTCGAACGGGTCGGCCATGCCGCGGATTTGCCGCTCTATGTCGTGGCCAAGCCTCTGGCCGATGCGGCGGCGGACGATGTCGCGATCTACGCGATCGAGGGCGGCGACGCGCCGCCCGACGACGAGCGGATCGAGATTTTGGCCCCAGCCGCGGGCGGCGACAGGATCGCCGCCGTGCCGGGGTCCTGGGCCGCCGAGGCCGTGGCGGAGACCTTGGGCCTGCCGTCCTCCGCGGTGACGTGGATCGGCTCGCATGCCCGGCGATTCGAGATCGCGACAAGCGTTTAGCCGGAGCGTAAGGCTCCGTCCCTCCTCTGGAGGGCTATCTGAGGAGAGTGATTGCCATGACTTCGTTCGAAACCCGCGTCGCGCGGCCTCAGCCGCATTCCGGCGTGCTGGCGATCGACGCCTATGTGCCGGGGAAGAGCAAGGCTCTGGGTTTTACCGGCACGATCCACAAACTCTCCTCCAACGAGACGCCGCTTGGTCCCTCGCCCCTGGCCAAGGCGGCGTTCCATACGGCGTCCGAAACGCTCTCCGTCTATCCCGAGGGCACGGCGCTGCTGCTCCGCGAGGCGATCGGCCGGACGCATGGGCTCGATCCGGCCCATATCGTCTGCGGCGCGGGCTCGGACGAGCTGCTGATGTTGCTTGCCTCCATTTATTGCGAGCCCGGCGACGAGGGAATCTATACGACGCATGGCTTTCTGGTTTACCGGATCGCCATTCTGAGCGCGGGCGGGGTTCCCGTCGTGGTGCCGGAAACCAATTTTACCGTGGATGTCGATGCGATCCTCGCGGCGGTGACGGCAAAGACAAAAATCGTCTACCTCGCCAATCCCGCCAATCCGACCGGCACCTATCTGTCCGGCGATGAAATCGAACGGCTTGCCAAGGGTTTGCCGCCGCATGTGCTGCTGGTGATCGACGGCGCCTATGCCGAATATGCCGGCGCGCCGGATTTTGATTCCAGCTTCGCCTTGCCGCAGGCTCGCGAGAATGTCGTGGTGACCCGCACCTTTTCGAAGATTCACGGGCTTGCCGCCTTGCGTCTAGGCTGGTGTTTCGCCCCGGCCGCCGTCTGCGATGCCTTGAACCGGGTGCGTGGCCCGTTCAACGTCAACGATCCCGCGATTCGCGCTGGCGTCGCCGCGATTGGCGACCAAGACCATATCGAACGGTCGCAGGCGCATAACCGGCATTGGGTCGGCGAACTGAGCCGCGAGATCGCCGCGCTTGGCTTCCCCGTGACGCCGAGCCAGGCGAATTTCATCCTGGTTCATTTCGCGAGCCCGGCCGAGGCCAAGGCCGCCGATGTGTTCTTTACGGCGCGCGGCTTGATTCTGCGCGCCGTGGGCTCCTATGGCTTGCCGCAATGCCTTCGGTTGAGTATTGGCACCCCACTCGCCAATGGGCTCATTCTCGAAGCTTTTGCCGCATTCGCCGCGGACCGGACCTCATCACGTGCCTGAATCCTTGGGTCGACCTCTCGAAACGCCCTTGATCCCTAAGCTCGCCATCATTGGCCTGGGGCTCATCGGCGCGTCGCTCGCGCGCGTCGCGCGCCAGCAGAATTTGGCGCGCGACATCGTCGGCGCGGATGCCGATCCGGCCGTCCGCGCGCGCGCGAAAGAGATCGGGCTGGGCGACACGATGACCGGCGATCTCGCCGAAGCCGTCGCGGATGCCGATATCGTCATCCTCTGCGTGCCGGTCGGCGCGATGCGGTCCGTCGCCGCCGCCATCGGCCCGCATTTGAAGCAGGGCGCGATCGTGTCGGATACCGGCTCGGTCAAGGCCTCGGTGATCGAGGCCGTGGCGCCGCATCTCCCGGCCCATGCCCACCTCGTGCCCGGCCATCCCGTTGCCGGCACGGAATATTCCGGTCCCGACGCCGGTTTCTCCACGCTCTTCGTCAACCGCTGGTCGATTTTGACGCCGCCGGAGGGCACGGATGAGGCCGCCGTCCGGCTCATGAGCGATTTCTGGACCGCCGCGGGCGCCAATGTCGAGGTGATGAGCGCCACGCATCACGATATCGTGCTCGCGATCACGAGCCATGTGCCCCATCTCATCGCCTACAATATCGTGCGCACGGCGGCCGACCTCGAAACCGTGACGCAATCCGAGGTGATGAAATTTTCGGCCGGCGGCTTCCGCGACTTCACCCGGATCGCGTCGTCGGACCCGACGATGTGGCGCGACGTGTTTTTGAACAATCGCGACGCCGTGCTCGAAGTCCTCGGCCGCTTCAACGAGGACCTGTCCTCGTTGCAACGCATGGTGCGTTCGGGCGATGGCGATGGCCTGTTCGACCTTTTTACGCGCACGCGCGCGATTCGGCGCGGAATTATCGCGCAAGGCCAGGAAACCGCCGCGCCCGACTTCGGCCGCCGCGTCTCGGAGGCGAAGGTTTAGGCTTCCTTCGTCCAAAGCCTTCCCGATGCGTCACGCCACCTTGGACCTAAATACATTCCCATCCCTTGACGGGATCGTAATGAGCGATGCCGCCCTCGGGACAGACGGGCGGATCCGAGTCTGGTCCCGCCACGCCTTGCGTCGCGAAAACTGACTGATGTAACGCGGTCAACCGCGCGAACAACTTGCCATCGGAGCTCGACGGCGGTGTCAAGGTCAGTTGAACGTGAGACCCGGCGTCGCTGACCGGCCCGGAGAGCAATTTGGCGTCTTGAATACGATTGACGGGCAAGGTCATCCACTGCGTACCGTTGCCGCTTGGCGTAAACAATACTTGGTCGTCGTTCCCGTTTATTCGTTTGACAGCGCCGGAAACAGTCAGATTCCGACTCGATTTGCCCAAATGATCGAATAAGGAAGCCGCCGATGCGAATGGTTTTTGTTCGCCCGCCGACATTTGTCTAGGTGTCTGTCTCGGTGTCCTGGCCATACAGCACCTATCTTAAGGAGTGCAAAATTGTGACACAACCGATACTATATATGAATCTTCCATCTTTGCTATAGCCAAGAGCAATCGCGTTGGTGTTCAATCCAACAAAATTGCTAGGCTGGCCTAAAATGGAAACGGTGGATCTCATAAAACATGGGCGTTTGCTGATTGTCCTGGCGGCCAGCGCCGTGTCGGGGTGCGCCGTCACCGACAACTTCACCCCCAGGGCCGTTCAGTATAATCAGGAAGCGGCCAATACCAAGAGCAACAGTATTTTCCTTAATATTCTGCGGGCCGCTCACAGGATGCCGCTTCAATTCACCGAATATACTTCGGCTATCGGGCAGACATATGTCGGGGGAAGCGTGGCGGGCACATTGCCGGTGGCGGTCACCCCTAGTAATCTTTCCAAGACATTTTCACTGAATCCAACAATTTCGACAAATGCGCAGACGAACGTTACGGTACAGAATTTGAATTCGCAAGAGTATTATTACGGCTTGCAGTCTCCCTTGACGCAAGAAATGTTCGCGACATTTCTATCGATCGGTTACGATCCAGATGTCATGATGATGCTTGCTGTATCGTCGATCAAGGGAACGCAAGGCACCAAATTCAAGGAAATCCGGAATGACTCCAGTTCACCGCAAGCGTTTAAGATTTTTTACAACGCGGCGCATACTTTGGTCAGAGCGGGGCTCGCATTCGAGACGGCGAAAGGAAAGGCGCGGCAAATTGGCCCGCCCCTGAGTGAGCAGGAAGCAAAGACGGCGCTCCTCAACTATATTACCGCGTCGGGAACGGCGGCCGCGAATAGCGGGTCTCTTCCAGACTTTTCGAAAAACAAGAACGATACCTATCAATTTACCAAAAGTTCGTCGTCGATGCGGGTCTGTTTTCGCGAATCTTCGTTAGCCTCCATCGTGGCGCGGCCACGAGGGAGTGTGTTGGTGACCAAGGCGGGGTCCAAGGGCTACGTGATCCATCTGGCGACGCGAAATGACATCCCGGTTGCGGACTTTGATCTGTCAGTAAGTCCCGACAGATATTGCGGCGCGAAAGCCGAGACCGTCGCTGGCAAGCAAGACGAGATCGGCGTCAATTGGGGACTTGAACTCCGTTCGGTGGAAGCCATCTATAATTATTTGGGCACGATGACACGAGCAAAATGGCAATATCCGGACGTATACGAGCAATATAAACTTGGCGCCGATAGTGGCGCGGCTGGTTATATGCTGTTCGACGTCCAAAAAGGATTGTCTCCGAATGCTATCATTACCGCTCAGCTTGGCGATATATATTCTATAACGCCAGATCCGGCGGGCGAGATCGATAAATCAGCGCAAGTGGTTAGCGTATTGACTGATCTCTGGGCCCTTGAAAGCTCCGCGAAGACATTTCCGGCGACGACGACCATCTCGCTCACGGCTCCATGATGGTCGTGTCGGGGAGCACCGATATACGAGCGTCGCGCTTGGCGGCATCATCATCGCGGAATCCTCTCTTGAGCGACACAATATTCGTCCCTCGGGTCCTATCCGACCGCACAGGCGTTTCGCCAAACCGCGCCTCTCCCGCGAACCGAGGCCACTTGAAGCGCATGAGGCTCTCGTCGCGCACGCGGGAGATGCGTAATCCCGGCACCCCGCTTTAGGCTTCCGGCGGACGGGGCGGCGGGGGCGTCGAAATTTTCTCGAACAGGGACGCAAGGACCGGAAGGACCACGGCACTGGTTTCGAGAATCGTGCCTCGGTTATCCACAAGCGCGCGCAGACGCGTGCCGAACCGGCCGACCACAAAGCCGAGGGCCAAGGACGTCCCCACGAGCGACAATGGGCCGGCCCGCTTGGCGAGCAGCGTCGCGGTGAGGACCGCCATCTGCTCGGGGTTGCCGCCGGAGCGGCGCCAAAGATCGAGCAGGGGATCGACGGCTTGGCCGACCTCCTCGCGGACTTCGGCGGCGGGCGACGCCTCCTCCGGCGCGACCGCGTCTGGCGCCACTGTCTCGCGCCGGTCGCGGAGCGCCAAGACGAGCACGAGGGTTCCGGCCAAAAGATGCACGGCGGCAACGGCCAAGGCCGCCAAAATCGGCCCCGCGAGCGCCGCGATCCAGATATAAAAAGCGACGATCAGCGCGATCAGCGCTATGGCGAAAAACAGCGCCGCCGCCGAAAGCAGCGCTGCCTTTACGGCGAGGCGCGTTCCCGCCTTCGCCATCCGATCGGTGAGCGGCGCTAAAGCATCGCTCAAGATGCCGGTCATCATGCGCTGGATACTCACAGGGCGCGGCTGAACAGCCCCAACAGAAGACCGGCCAGGGCCGCCACCAGAATGGCGCTCAAGGGGTTGCGCTCGATCCTGGCTTCGACGTCATGCCCGATCGAGCCCAGTTGGTCCCGGGCTTCCGCGGCGCGATCGCCGAGATGATCGACCGTCTCGGCATAGCTATTGTAGACGCGGCCGCCCGCGCCAGCCGCGCGGGAGCGCAGCAGCTGGGACACGGTGCCCGTCAGCTTCGCAATATCGTCGCGAAGGGTCGCGAGGTCCGCCGTGAAATCCTGCGCGACTTTCGCCGCCTCGGGGAATTCCTTTTTATCGACCATGGTCATCCTCATCGCTACGGCGCGTTTCGCTCGGTAGGGACCGAAGCGATTGGAACACGCCTGTTTTTAATAGGTTAGTGCATGTCCCCGAACCAAAACGGTAGCCTTTATCGGGACAAGTTCCAAGCAGGGAGATCGCGCATTCGTTCTGGACAGCCCCTGGGGATGGCCGGAGAAACGGAGCGACATCCCCATTGCCCAGCCTGAACGCGGCTATTCCCGCTCGGGTTCCACTCCGACGTTCGACCGGTATCGAATATCGATGGTCACGACACCGCCTTCGCCCTGGGATGGTTGGCGCGATAGGCTTCGAGCAGCCGGCTGGAATCGACCGCGGTGTAAATCTGCGTCGTGGACAGCGAGGCGTGGCCGAGCAACTCTTGGATGGTGCGCAGGTCCCCGCCCCGGCTCAACAGATGGGTGGCGAACGAATGACGCAACGCATGGGGCGTCGCGGTGGCGGGCAGGCCCAAGGCCCCGCGCATTCGCTCGATCGCGAGTTGGATGATACGCGGCGACAGCGGTCCTCGACGCAAGCCGATAAAGAGCGGCCCCTCCGCGGCCAGGGGGAACGGGCACAGGTCGAGATAATGCGCAATGGCGAGGCGGACCGGTTCGATCACCGGAACCTGGCGCACCTTTTGGCCTTTGCCGGTGATGGTCAGATGGTCGAGCGCGCCGACCGGCGCGTCGCGACGCTGAATCGCCAAGGCCTCGGAAATCCGCAGGCCGGCGCCATACAGCAAAGCCAAAACGGCGGTATCGCGCGCGATGGTCCAGGCGGCTCGCGTCTCCCCCACGAAACCGTCGCCCGAGACCGTCTCGCGGGCGAGGCCCGGGCTCAACGGCTTGGGCAGGGTGCGCGGCAGTTTGGGGGTCCGCACCGTCGAGAACGCCAAGGTTTTTGCGAGACCCTCGCGTTCCGTGAACCGGACGAACGACCGCAGTCCCGCCAATTGCCGCAGCAAGGACCGATTGCCGGTGCCATCGCGGCGACGACTCGCCATGAACGCGCGGACATCTCCCGGCGTGAGCGCGTCGATCGCGGCAAGATCCGGCCGCGCGCCCTGATGTTCGGCCAAAAAGGCGAGGAACTGGCGGAGATCGCGCCCATAGGCCTCGACGCTATGCGCGGAAAGGCGACGCTCCCCGGTAATATGGGCTATCCAGGTCTGGGCCGCCGCCGCCAAATCCGCCTGGGCGGCGGGAAAGACAAGAAGGGTCTCGGCATTCATGGGCGAATCTCGGCGGGATTGCGCAAACTATGGACGGGCGATCTTATGACTTCGTGAACCCGGCCGGGAGACGAATTAACCACCCTCAAGACGATGTCTTGCGCCGCGGCGCGTCCAGTCTATAGGAAAATCAAGTTCCGCCTCGGCTTTCGTCATTTAGACAGCGCGCGCGGCCCGATCTCCTGATATGGTTTTGGCGGGCGGTCGGGATCCGATAGCGGGTTGTGTCCAAAGTGAGAACCGGTTACGAGGCAGTGTTTCACCGCGGCAACATTCGCGCTAATCCTGCGCTGCTCGCCCGGACCGGGTCGTTAAAGGTTCGTTCTGGGTGCCCAGCCTAGGGTCTTCAAAGGAGCCACGGCCACCCATGGATCATCTCAAGCCACGGTTAATCCCCATGAATCGCCGACGGCGCATCTACGAAGGCAAGGCCAAAGTCCTCTATGAGGGCCCGGAGCCCGGTACGCTCATCCAACATTTCAAGGATGACGCAACCGCGTTCAATGCCAAAAAACACGAGGTGATCGACGGAAAAGGCGTGTTGAACAACCGCATTTCCGAGTTCATTTTCCAGAATTTGAACGATATCGGCGTGCCGACGCACTTCATCCGCCGGCTCAACATGCGCGAGCAGTTGATTCGCGAGGTCGAGATCATCCCGCTCGAAGTCGTCGTGCGCAATGTCGCGGCCGGCTCGCTCTCGACCCGCCTGGGCATCGAGGAAGGCACTCAGCTGCCGCGCTCGATCATCGAATTTTATTACAAGAACGACGCGCTCAACGACCCGATGGTGTCGGAAGAGCATGTCACCGCGTTCGGCTGGGCAAGCCCCCAGGAAATCGACGACATCATGGCCTTGGCCATTCGCGTCAACGACTTCCTGTCCGGCCTGTTCCTCGGCGTCGGCATCCGTCTCGTCGATTTCAAGATGGAATGCGGACGTCTGTGGGAAGGCGACATGATGCGCATCGTCGTCGCCGACGAAATCTCGCCCGACTCGTGCCGTTTGTGGGACATCAAGTCCAACGACAAGCTCGACAAGGACCGGTTCCGCCGCGACATGGGCGGATTGGTGGAAGCCTATACCGAGGTCGCCCGCCGTCTCGGCATCTTGCAAGAAAACGAGACGCCGCGCGCTTCGGGTCCGAAGCTCGTTCAGTAAAACGCCATGCCGGCGGTTTCGCTCTTCGGGGCGGGACGCGCCGCCGGGATCGTGAAACGGGGGCTTTGGCCTCCGTTTTCTTTTGTGCTATATCTGACATTGAGAATTTCCGAGATTTTTTCTTGCGCTATCTGCTTATAAGTGCGGGTTCTTATCGCTTTGGTGGCGTCACCTGAGACCGCGCTCGAGCCGAGAGTCGTCATGAAGGCCCGCATTACCGTCACGTTGAAAACAGGCATCCTCGATCCGCAGGGCAAGGCCATCGAAGGCGCGTTGCGCTCGCTTGCGATTCCCGGCGTCGAAAGCGTCCGCCA
>JARLIW010000035.1 GCA_031291515.1 Beijerinckiaceae bacterium
CTTGGCCCGCTTCCAATTCGCGTTCACCTTGACCTTCCACATCGTTTTCCCGGCGTTCTCGATCGGGCTCGCCAGCTACCTCGCGGTTTTGAACGGCTTGGAGTTCTGGACCGGACGCGCGGTCTTCCTCAACCTGTTCAATTACTGGAAGAAAATCTTCGCTGTCGCGTTCGGCATGGGCGTCGTCTCCGGCATCGTCATGAGCTACCAGTTCGGCACGAACTGGAGCATCTTTTCCGACAAGGCGGGCCCGGTGATCGGCCCGCTGATGGGCTACGAGGTTCTGTCCGCCTTCTTCTTGGAAGCCGGTTTTCTCGGCGTGATGCTGTTTGGACGCGAGCGCGTCGGCCCGAAACTTCATTTCCTGGCGACGCTCATGGTCGCCTTCGGCACGTTTTTCTCGGCCTTCTGGATTTTGTCCGTCAACAGCTGGATGCAGACGCCAGCCGGCTACGCGACGAACGCGGCGGGACAATTCGTGGTGACGGATTGGTGGGCCGTCATCTTCAATCCGTCCTTCCCGTACCGGCTCGTCCATATGGTGTTGGCGGCCTATCTGACGACGGCCTTCGCCGTCGGCGCGGTGGGCGCCTGGCACTTGCTGCGTGATCGCGCCAACCCGAGCGCGCGCATGATGTTCTCGATGGCGATGTGGATGGCGGCCCTCGTCGCCCCCGTGCAAATCGCCGCCGGCGATACCCAAGGTCTCAACACGCTCAAATATCAGCCCGCCAAGATCCTCGCGCTCGAGGGCGACTACCAGAGCCATCCCGACGGCGCGCCTCTGATCTTGTTCGGCGTGCCGAACCCGGCGCAAAAACGCATCGATTATGCGATTGAAATCCCAAAGTTGGGCTCGCTGATCCTCAAGCACAATCTCAACGCCCCCCTGCCCGGGCTCGACTCGTTTCCGGCCGACAAGCAGCCTCCGGTCACGATCATATTCTGGAGCTTTAGGATCATGGTGGCCATCGGCTTCGCCATGCTCGGCCTCGGGCTCTGGAGCCTGTGGCTGCGTGCCAAGCATCGGCTCTACGAGACGCCGTGGATGCACCGCGCGGCCGTTCTGCTCGGCCCCGCGGGCTTCGTCGCCGTGGTCGCGGGGTGGATCACCACGGAAGTTGGGCGTCAACCCTATACGATCTACGGTTTGCTGACGACGGCGCAATCGGTCTCGCCGATCGGCGCGCCGGCCGTCGGCACGTCGCTCGTCGCCTTCATCGTGGTCTATTTCGCGTTGTTTGGCGCCGGGACCTATTACATCCTGCGTCTGATGAACACGCCGCCGGACGCGCGCGAGAGCGATCTTTCCCCGAGCCAACCGATCCGCGCCGGCGGCATCATGCCCGCCCCCGCGATGGAGACGCACGGCATCCGGCCGAATGAGGAGCCTTCGCGATGATCCTTGATCTCCCCTTCATTTGGGCCGGCCTGATTGCCTTCGCGGTTCTCGCTTATGTCATCCTCGACGGGTTCGATCTCGGCGTCGGCATCCTGTTCCCGTTCGTGAAGGCCGAGGTCCATCGCGACGAAATGATGAATTCCGTCGCGCCGGTCTGGGACGGCAACGAAACGTGGCTCGTGCTCGGCGGCGGCGGATTGTTCGCGGTGTTTCCGCTGGCTTATTCGATCATCATGTCGGCCCTCTACGCGCCGATTGTCGTCATGCTGCTCGGCTTGATCTTTCGCGGCGTGGCGTTCGAATTCCGTTGGAAGACAAAGCGCGCGCAATTCCTCTGGGATTGGGCCTTCGCGGGCGGTTCGACCATCGCGGCTTTCGCGCAAGGCGTCGCGCTTGGCGCTCTCGTGCAAGGCATTCCGGTCGCCAACCGCGCCTATGCCGGGGGCTGGTGGAATTGGCTGACGCCCTTCAGCCTTCTGACCGGGGTCGCCCTCGTCATCGGCTACGCGCTGCTCGGCGCTACCTGGCTCATCTGGAAGACGGAAGACCACGTCCAACGCCGGGCCTACGCGATCGCCCATTGGGTTGCCCCGGCCACGTTCATCTTGGTCGGCCTCGTCAGCGCCTGGACGCCGTTTCTCAACGTGGTCTATCGAGAACGCTGGTTTGGCTGGCCACAAGTCTTGCTCGCGATTCCCGTGCCGATCCTCGTTCTCGTCGCGGCCCTCGTGCTCTACAAAGGCCTGACCGAACGGCGCGAGGCGAGCCCCTTCTTCGCCTCGCTCGCGCTCTTCGTTCTGTGTTTCATCGGCCTTGGCATCAGCTTCTACCCGCATATCGTGCCCAATAGCGTGACGATTTGGGACGCGGCCGCGCCAGACAACAGCCTTGCCTTTCTGCTCGTCGGCGCCTGCGTGCTGGTGCCGCTGATCCTTGCCTATACGGCCTATTCCTACTGGGTGTTCCGCGGCAAGGTGAATGCGGCGGGAGGCTATCACTGATGGCGCCATTGCGCCTCGAACAGCCGCCCAAACGATCGGACGGCGGCCCACTTTGGCGCAAGCTCGCGTGGTTCGTGGGAATTTGGGCGGCGAGCGTATGCGCGCTGGGCATCGTCGCCTTCGGGATTAGGGTTTTGATCAGATAACAGCGGCGCAAGGCCGCCGCTGCATGAGCGCGCGGCCTCGACCGTCGGGATGATCGCCGTTTAAAGCGGATAGTCGCGCGCGGGATCGATATCGGCATCCTCCAAAAGCTTTCGCACGCCAGCGACCTCATCCTTCGTCAGGCTGTGGGGCGTCTCGTGAAAGCCGTGGCTATGGCCGTTCAGCTTGATGACCACATGGCTGTGCCCGCCATGCGTGATCTCGGCGCCCAAGGTCTCCAAGACGGCTTTGACGTCCTTGGGATCGATGTTGCTGCTGATGGGATGCGCGAACAGGGCATGCAAGATTGCGCGGTGCTTATGATTCATCGGATTGGGACTCTCTTCGATTTGAGGATTGAGCAGGATCCTAAGGAACCGCTCGCGTCCTTGACGCAGGTCAAATTGCAAGCGCGGCTTTGGCCTGCCCGCCGTTATCTGCTTCAAAGCGCAGCGAAAGCTCGGCCCGAGATCCGCCGTGGGACGAACCATGACATGGATCATGGGCATGGGCGCCACGTCTGCTAATCTTGCCCCATCATTGATGGTCATGGCGCCAAGGTGGCGGAGACGGAAGGAAACGGCGATGGCGGCGAAAAAGAAAAAAAAGAAAGCCGCTCTTCCCGATGGCGGCGAGCTGCGGCGCGACATCGAGGAAGAAGTCCGGCTCGAAGGCCATTGGCGCATTGTCGGCCCCGGCACGCCGCCGGTTCAGCCAGCTGGCGAATATAATTACATCGACGCGTTGGTCGGCCTCCAGTTCGAGCTGATCAAGCTTCAGGAATGGGTGCGCATCAACGGGCTCCGGGTCGTGATCCTGTTCGAGGGGCGCGACGCCGCGGGCAAGGGCGGCGTGATCAAGCGCATCACCGAAGCCCTCAACCCCCGCATCTGCCGCATCGTCGCGCTGACGACGCCGACCGAGCGCGAGCGCGGCCAATGGTATTTTCAGCGCTATGTCGCGCAGCTGCCCGCGCGCGGCGAAATGGTGCTGTTCGACCGCAGTTGGTACAATCGCGCCGGCGTCGAGCATGTGATGGGATTTTGCACCCCGGAGGAATACGAGGAATTTCTGACCTCCTGCCCGATCTTCGAGGACATGCTGCTGCGCTCGGGAATCATCCTTCTGAAATATTGGTTCTCGGTCAGCGACGAGGAACAGGAGCGCCGTTTTCATGAGCGCATGCGCAACCCGATCAAGCGCTGGAAGCTCTCGCCGATGGATCTCAAATCGCGCGAATTATGGGTCGAATATTCGAAGGCCAAGGATGCGATGCTCGAACATACCGATACCAAGACCTCGCCCTGGTACATGATCGACGCCGACAACAAGAAAAAGGCGCGGCTCAACTGCATCGCCCATATTCTGCGGCAAATCCCCTACAAGGACCTCCGCCCCGTCGAACTCGACCTGCCGCCGCGCCCCCTCGACACAAATTACAAGCGGCCCAAGAAATCCTCGCAGAACTGGATCACGCAGCCGTTTTCGTGATGGGAGGGGGTGGCGCGGCACGACGCGTCGTGTTCGCCCGTCGCGTCGGGCGCGGATCGGAAATCGCATCTGTTGACCGTGTACGCTCCTGGATATACATTAATGTATATGTATATCCAGGAAAGGGCTCGTCATGCAGGTCGCCAAATGGGGCAATAGTCTTGCGGTCCGCATTCCCGCCGCCGTGGCCGATGCTCTTGCGCTCAAGGAGGGTGACGAGATCGAAATTCAGATCGCCGGCGCCCGGCAATTCGAAATCGCCCGCAAACCGGGACGTGACGATCTTTTGATGCGTCTTCGCGCCTATCGCGGCCGCCTTCCCGCCGATTTCAAGTTCGATCGCGACGAGGCAAATGCCCGGTAACTTTTTCGACACCAATGTCCTTTTGTACCTCGCCTCTGGCGACACGGTAAAAGCGGACAAGGCCGAAGCCGCGCTATCGGCTGGCGGATCGATCAGCGTGCAGGTTCTGAACGAATGCGCCAATGTCGCGCGCCGGAAAATGAAAATGTCCTGGCCCGAGACGCATGCGCTGCTCGATCTCTTGCGCGGCTTGCTGAAGGTTCATCCGCTCACGATCGAAAGTCACGAGACCGGGCTTTCCCTCGCCAGCCGCTACGGCTTTTCGCTCTACGACGCCATGATCGCGGCCTCTGCCCTGCAGGCCGGTTGCGACACGCTTCTCTCCGAGGATTTTCAGGACGGCATGGTGTTGGACGAGGGGTTGCGGATCGTCAATCCATTTGGGGGACGCGAGTAAGTCGTCTCAATCCGGCGCGATCAATTCGACGCTCGGGAAATAGCTCGAATAACATTTTGGATTCCGCGTGAACAGGCGGAGACCCGCGACGGCAGCGTGGGCGTCGATGTAAAAATCTGGCACAGGAGACGTTCCGAGGCCGCCACGGCGGCGATAATCCACAAACGCCCGTCCCGTGACAAAGCCCGTCTCATAAGAAGTTCGAGCATGTCCTCGATCGAAAAAGTCTTCGCCATTTTCCGCACATGCTTCAAGCGGCGATCCGCGCGAAGCGCTTGCGGTATTCGGCGGGCGTGACGCCGACATGACGCGCAAACGCACGACGCAGCGTGTCGGCATCCGCGAATCCGCAATGCGAGGCGACCTGTTTTGGCGCTTCGCGGCCCTGCTCCAAAAGTCGCCGGGCCGCATTCACGCGGGCCTCCTCGATCCAAGTCGCGGGCGTAATGCCAATTTCGCTTCGAAACACCCGCGCAAAATGGCGCGGGCTCAGCTCCATGCGCGTTGCAAGGCTGGCAACGCTATGGTCGAGCGCCGGATGGGCGGCCACCCACCGCTGAAGCTCCTGAAGTGCCGCGCGGCCAGCAGGCACCGCTTCGCCTTTGCGGCTAAATTGCATCTGCCCACCCGGGCGCTTGAAGAACATGACGAGCTGGCTCGCGACCTCCATTCCAATCTCATGCCCAAGATCCTCGACCACCAACGCCAGCGCCAAATCGAGACCGGCCGTCACGCCCGCCGCCGTCCTAAGCGGACCGTCGCTGACATGGATCGCGTCTTGATCGACAATGACAGCCGGGTATTTGAGCGCCAACTGGTCCGCAACCGCCCAATGGGTCGTAACCCTTCGGCCGTCGAGCAGACCAGCAGCCGCCAAAAAGAATGCGCCGCTACAAACCGATCCGAAACGTCGCGCGCTTAATGCCCGACTCCGCAGCCACGTTGCGAGCCCGCTGTCGACGGAAACCTCCGCCGCATTCGGGCAGCCCGCGACGAGAAGCGTATCAATTCGCTCCTCGATATCGCAGCCAATAACCACGTCAGGCATCAGCCGCACACCCGACGAGCTTCGGACCGGCCCAGGCTCCGTCGCCGCCACCAGCAGCCGGTAAGCCGGATAGCCCGCCCGCGCGTTGGCCTCGGCGAACACGTCGAGTGGGCCCGACACATCGAGCAGCTGCACCCCCGGCAGGGCGACGATGACGACCGTCCTCGCTTTTTTTCTCTGGTTCATCCCGCGTCCGCCTGAGCCCGTTTTTGTCTGTATTTCACGTAATCCGTCGATTGCAGACAAAATAGCGCGGTTTTATGGTCGTGGCGAGCAAAAAGCAGGAGACCACAATGACACGGACACTCAATGGCGCGGCGATCCCGGACACGGCATTGGCGCGCGCGATTACCGAATATATCCGCGATACCGAGACGGATTTGCTCTTCAACCATTCGAGTCGCGTCTACCATTTCGGTGCGCTGACCGGCGTCAAGCGTGGCTTAAAGTTTGATCACGAACTGCTCTATGCGGGCGCGATGTTCCACGACATCGGCCTGATGCCGGGCCACCGAAGCATGGACGAAAGGTTTGAGGTGGACGGCGCCCATGCGGCGCGCGATTTCTTGCGCAGCCACGGCATTGGCGAGGAGGACGCCTATACCGTTTGGACGTCGATTGCTCTTCACACCACGCCCGGCGTGCCGCAACATATGCACCCTGTCGTGGCGCTGGTGACCGCGGGCGTCGAAATGGACGTATTGGGGCTCGCCTACGAAGACTATTCCGGCGCGGAGCGCGACGCGGTCGTGCAAGCATTCCCACGTCCCCCGAGGTTCAAGGAAGACATCATCCAGGCCTTCTACGATGGCATTAAGCACAAGCCAGACACCACGTTCGGCAACGTCAAGGCCGACGTGATCGCCGACAAAGAGCCGCATTTCCACCGCGGCAACTTCTGCAGCGTGATCCGCGGCTCGCGGTGGCATGGCTGAGTTGGGCCTCGAACTGCGTGCGCCGCCGGATCGCGACGCGCGCCGGCGGCGCTCTACCCAAAAGCGGCTTGAACGCCGCCGCTTCAAGCAATCGTCCGACCGGACAACAACAAGCGTCACCAGCAACCCGCCGGGCGTCAGTCGCGCGATACGGACCGCCCCGCGAGAAGCGGCGCGTAGGCCGCGAGCCTGCGGGAAATGAACTCCGTGAAGAGCCGCACGCGTTTCGTCTTGCGTGTCTCGCCCTGCGTGAGAAGCCAGAGCTTTCCATTCATGTGCAGGCCGGCGCCCGGCACCCTCGCCAGCAGGGGGTCGGCATCTCCGACGAAACACGGCAGTGGCGTCATCCCGATCCCTTGCCGTGCCGCAACGACCTGCGCCTCGGCGTCCGGGGTCCTGAACGGCCCCCCCGTGGTGCGAACCTCGCCCCCGCGGGCCCAGTCCGGGATTCCATGAATGTTTATGGCGATCCACCGGATGGGATCAGGCGCCCCCGCGCGCCACGCCGCTAGGCGATCGCGGGACATATAGACGGCGCCGGACACCTCCGGTCCCATCAGGCCGTGAAGATTGAGCGGCAGGTTCTTGCGGTCGGAGACGATGCGGATCGCGACGTCGGCCTCGCGATTGGTCAGATTTGCCACCTCGCCGGACGACAAGATTTCCATCTCGATGTCGGGATGCAGACGCGCGAAATCGGCGAAATCCGGCATGAGCAGATGCGTCGCGAGGAACGGGGGCAGCGTCACCCGCAGAAGCCCGCGCGCGCTCTGGTCGCGCCCGAAAACGCGCGTCTCGAGCAAGTGTGACGACGCTTCCATCTGGTCCGCGAACTCGAGGACCTCCTCGCCCGCCGCCGTCAGGCGGTAGCCCGAAGGCAGCTTTTCGAACAAGTGCACCCCGAGGCGTTCGTCGAGCTGGGCGATGCGTCGCAGCACGGTCGAGTGGTTCACGCCAAGGCGGCCGGCGGCAGCCCGCACCGAGCCGCCGCGCGCGACGGCAAGAAAATAGCGAACGTCATCCCAGTCGATCATGGTGCAATCCAGCACCGCGCGGTGCGCCTTCCAAAGCCCGTATCTCCCACAACGAACAGCAGTATGGACGTCATCATAGCTTATGTCGACGAGCGCGGCCCCATTCCGGACGGCGGACACCGGCCGTCCAGCCGGATCGAATTTGCACCACCGATGTGCGCGCTTCCGCACTCAATGCCGAGCTCCGGCGGACCCATGTTGAGGGTCTCGGGGGCATCCCCGACCAATCAAGGACAAACGGAGTCATCATGGGAAAGCTTGAGGGTAAGGTTGCGGTCATCACGGGTGGGAGCTCCGGCATGGCGCTGGCGAGCGCCAAGCTTTTCGTCGCGGAAGGCGCCTATGTCTTCATCACGGGCCGGAGGCAGGAGACGCTCGACGAGGCCGTCGAGCTGATTGGCCGGAACGTGACCGGCGTGCGCGGCGACGCGGCCAATCTCGACGACCTCGACCGTCTGTTCGACACGGTGAGCCGAGAAAAGGGCAGGATCGATGTCCTGTACGCGAGCGCCGGCATGGGCGAAGCCGTGCCCCTCGGCGAGATTACCGAGCAGCATTTCGACGCGACCTTCGGCCTCAACACGCGCGGCACGCTGTTTACGGTGCAGAAGGCGCTGCCGCTGTTCAACGATGGCGGATCCATCTTCATGACCGGGTCGGTTGCTTCGGTGAAAGGTTTTCCCGGTTACGGCGTCTATGCCGCCAGCAAGGCGGCGTTGCGCTCGTTCGCGCGCACGTGGCTCAACGAACTGAAGGGCCGCAATATCCGGGTGAACGTGCTGAGCCCGGGGCCGATCGCCACGCCGATGCAGGACCAAGTTCTCACCGCGGAAGCGAAACAGATGTTCGAATCCCTGATCCCGCGGGGAAAGATGGGCCGTCCGGAAGAAATCGCGGCGGTCGCGCTGTTTCTCGCTTCGGACGAGTCGAGCTTCGTGAATGGCGTGGACTTGTCCGTCGACGGCGGCTTCTCGGCCATCTGAAATCGCGCGGGATCGCGCGACACTTACGCGAAGGGCACCACGCAGCGGAACGGATAACCCAGCGCCGTCGGGCGCCGGGAACCCGTATCAACACGGATTGGAGACGTATTATGAGCACCGCAATCATTGGCTTCGGCAAGATCGGCCAAGCCCTCGCCAAGGCGTTTGCCCGCAACGGCATCGACGTGTCCGTGGCCACCACGCGCGACCCGGCAAGCTTTGCGGCCGACGCAGCGGCAATCGGCCCCAAGGTCATCGCCAAAACGCTGGCGGACGCCGTCAAGGCGGACATCATCTTTTTGGCCGTCCGTTTCGAGTCGCACCCGGGTGTCGCGAAGGCGCCGCCGAGCTGGCAAGGCAAGACCATCGTCGACGCGATGAACTCCCAAGCTCCGCTCGAAGAACTCGACGGCCTGCTGTCGTCCGCCTACGTCGCGAAGGCGTTCCCCGGCGCCAAGCTCGTCAAAGGCTTCAATCACCTGGGGGCCACCACCCTGGCGACCGATCCCATCGTCGAGGGCGGCCACCGGGTCGTCTTTCTGTCGAGCGACGACGAGGACGCGATCGCACCCGTGGCGGCCCTGGCCAAACAGCTCGGGTTCGCCCCCGTCACGCTGGGAAAACTCGCCGAGGGCGGCGCGCTGGTCCACGCCCGCGGCCGCGTTTGGGGCCCGCTGATCTTCAAGGATTTGTTCAAGAAGGAGCCGTGATCGATCTCGTGTGATCGACGCCGAGGACTGGTCGCGCGCGCCTATTTCTTTGAGCCGCGCGCGGCCGGATATTTGAAGGCCGCAAAGTCGGGAAGGCTGGGGCGGGCGTGACGGCGTACGGGCGCTTGCGCAATGGCAGAGATGCGTGGAAAGGCAAAAGGGCATCACGCTAATGAACGGCTTCAAGGGGCCGGAAGCGGATGGACAGCTTTGCGCACATTGCAGCCCTAAGCGGTCGTTTTACACGTGGCGGTCCACCGCCTTCGTTTGTGTTGCCTAGGTCTAATATGCTTCCGTAGCGGCGCAAAATTTTTGATTTTTTGTACCGCAAGCGGCGAGCGGGGCCTGATGGATTCAATGATCGAGAGCGTCCGCCTTCTCCGGTTCACCCGGCTTAAAGCGTATGGTGACGGAGCGCGCGCGGATGAACCCGGAGAGGCCGTAACATGGTTCAAGCTCGATCTCGATGTCGTCCTGAAGAGGTTTAAGGGCGAGGTAATTGCGCCGGTCCGCGCGGTCGGGAGCGCGGCGCAAGATCAGGCCGCCGATCACATTTTGGATGCTGAAACCATCGAGTTGTAGGTCCATGATTTCATCGAGAGTGAAGGTCACAACCGCATGTTTCTTAAGAATGATGCGGCGATCTTCGGGATCCTCCTGGTACGTCGTGATCCATCCATGCAAACGCAGGACGCTGGATCCTTTACGGTTTAAATGCAGGCTTAGAATTTCGGCGTCGTGGAAGTCCGGCACGCAGTCAAACCAGCTAAGAAGCGCCTGTCCGCCGGGAACTTCACCGTAAATCGCTGTTTCCTCGTTTTGCATGCAGCCTCCGTCCGTCTTCAGAAGGGAGACGCCAGTCTCTCTTCTTTCCCTTTTTGAATATCGCTTAAACCCTAGAAGTTTGTTTAAAATCACTGTTCTGAAACTCTATATTTGTGGACGCTGGCAAATGTCTGCGTCCAAGCCTATCCACGATGAGATGCAGCTTTCGGGTAGAGCGCCCTAGAGAACGCTATGACCGGGCCGGGAGCGGACGGTTTGGTCTTACGCGAAATTGAGGATTTAAAGACAGGCCGTCGTTGGACTGATAGATTTGAAAACGGGAGCTGATTATCGCGGGTCCCGGGCATGAACGAACAAACCACGATGCTATGGAGACCTGTGGGTCCCAAGGAGCTTGAACTTATCCAACAGAATGAGATGAGAGCCTTCTCTCCACGATTGCCGGATCAGCCAATCTTTTACCCGGTGTTGTCCGAGGACTATGCCGTCAAAATCGCCCGCGATTGGAACGTCCGTGCAAATGGCTCCGGCTTTGTTACCCGCTTTAAGGTCAGGTCATCGTATCTCGCCGGTTACAAGGTGCAGGATGCGGGAGGCCGAGCACATCTTGAATATTGGATCCCGGCAGAAGAGATGGATGCGTTCAATGCGTCGATCGTTGGCAAGATCGAGGTGATCCGCGAGTTCCGTTGAGGGGCTTTCCGCCGCCCACAAGCGGATAGATAGGATCTCCAAGATGCCGCTCTACACTTATGTTGTCTCCTACCGGGGCGCGACTCACGTTTGCCAAGCGCGGCGCAGCAATTATCAGGGGTTTGGCGACTGGGCCTCGAACTTGCCGCAAAATTTCCTGACGCCATCACTAAGGAAGGAAGCGCTAAACCACATGTATGCCGGCTTCGAAGAGATCCCCAATTTAGTCCACACATGGCGAAAGGAATTCCCCCTGGGTGGAGCTGCCTTCACCATCATCGCCATACAAACCGAAAAATAAAAAGCATCGCTCTACGGTACGTCCGGTAACCGGAACTCCAAATAGCTCCCCCAAAGACCGTCATGGGCGCAAAGCAGCCATCGCTCGACTTCCCCCCTCACTCCCACTCGATCGTCCCCGGCGGCTTGCTCGTCACGTCGTAGACCACCCGGTTGATCCCCCTCACTTCGTTGATGATCCGCGTCGCCGTCCGCCCCAAAACATTCATGTCGAACGGGAAGAAATCCGCCGTCATGCCATCCACTGAAGTCACGGCCCTTAAAGCGCACACAAAATCGTAGGTGCGGCCGTCGCCCATCACGCCCACCGTCCGCACGGGGAGCAGTACGGCGAAGGCTTGCCAGATCGTGTCGTAGAGGCCGGCCTTGCGGATTTCGTCGAGATAGATGGCGTCGGCCTTGCGCAAGATTTCGAGCTTTTCGGGCGTGACGCCGCCGGGGCAGCGGATCGCGAGGCCGGGGCCGGGAAACGGGTGGCGGCCCACAAACGCCTCGGGCAGGCCGAGTTCGCGGCCGAGCGCGCGGACCTCGTCCTTGAACAATTCACGCAAGGGCTCGACGAGCTTCATGTTCATGCGCTCGGGCAGGCCGCCGACATTGTGATGGGACTTGATCGTCACCGACGGGCCGCCGGAGAAGGAGACGCTTTCGATCACGTCGGGATAGAGCGTGCCCTGGGCCAGAAATTCCGGCGCGCCACGCCCGCCCGTCGCGAGCTTTTTCGCCTCGGCCTCGAAGGTCTCGATAAACAACCCGCCGATGATCTTGCGCTTGC
>JARLIW010000212.1 GCA_031291515.1 Beijerinckiaceae bacterium
GGCAAGAAAATGCTGATGCGCGATCCGCCGCCGCCGCCACTGCGCGCCAAGGAAAATTGGAACGCGGGCCTGCGGTTTTTTGAAAAGGCGCGCAAATCCAATTTCGTCCACGAGATCATGTTTCCGCTCGCGAAATGGCACCGCGAACGCTGGACGGAGACGTTGGAAAAGGGCGTCGCTTTCCTCCAGCACATCGAAGACAATGTGCCGGTGTTGCGCGAGGTCTTGGACGACCCGCGCAACGACGAGGCTTTCATCGCCAACCTGCTGCTCAAGCTCGCGCCCGCCGTGGACATGGAGCTGGCCGACGACATGCAAGGCTTTTTGCGCTCGCTTGCGCGCCGGGTTTAGAGCCTTGCCGCAAGGTGGCGGCGCCAGCGGCGAACATCGCGCGAAGATTCGTCTCCGCGCCAATCAAAACTGGCGTTTGTCATATCGAACCTAGCGCGCCGCGAGAGCGGCCGGGCCTTCCTGAAAGCCGCCGAAATCATTGATCGGAGTGAGCGCTTCGAACCTTCGGCCCCCCTCGGCAAATTGTGCCGGGAGGACGTCGATGGGGCGTAATTTGAAAGCACCAAAGCGAACAAGAGCGCGCGGCCTATCGGGAGCCTATGCGGAAGCCTTCGAAAGAATTCCACGGGATTCGAAGATCGCGCGGATTTCGCCCATGTAGTTGATGAATTTTTGATCGCCGAGGCTCTTCCAACTGCGCGGTCGCGCGATGTCGATCTTCAAATCCAGATCAATCTTGCCGGGCCGGGGCGACATCACAAGCACACGGTCAGCGAGGAAGACCGCTTCCTCGATGCTATGCGTAATGAACAGCACCGTGTTGCGCAGCGACATCCACATGTCCTGGAGGTCCGCGATCATTTGCTCGCGGGTGAGGGCATCCAGCGCGCCGAATGGCTCATCCATCAAGAGCAACCGTGGCTCCTGCACGAGCGCGCGGCAGATCGCCACGCGTTGGCGCATGCCGCCGGATAATTCGTTCGGGTATTTCCCACCAAATCCGGCGAGGCCGACTTGCTCGAGAAGTTGCGTGACTCTGGGCAGATACTTGCGCTTGTCCCAGCCTTTGATTTCGACTGGCAACATGATGTTGTCGGTAATCGTGCGCCAATACAGCAGCAGATCGGTTTGGAAGACGACGCCCATCGTCGGATGCGGCCGCCTGACTTCTTCGCCATCGATGGTAATCCGGCCCGCCGTTACGCCCGCAAGACCCGCCGTTAGGGATAAGAGCGTGCTCTTGCCGCATCCGCTGGGCCCCACGATCGCAACGAATTCGCCAGGGCTGATCGTCAGATCCGTGCGGCCGAGAGCGAGAACCTCGCCGCCCTCGCGCGTCTCGTAGGTTTTGGAAAGGCCATCGAACACGACGTTGACGCCATGGATTTTTGGCGAGTCCGCCGCGCGATTGACTGTGGAAGCTTGAATGGTCATTTCGCGGCCTCGCGCTTGAACACGACCTTGCGTTCGACCGCTTCGATCGCGAGAAAGAGAACCACGCCGATGAGAGCGATCAGCACCATGGCGGCAAAACTCAAGGTCGTATCAAATTGCGAACTCGCCTGCAGTTGCATGTAGCCCAAGCCCGCCGACGCCGCGACATACTCGCCGATGACGGCGCCTATGACCGCGAGGCTAATCGCGACTTTCAAGCCACTGAAGAGGTTCGGAAGGGCGGCCGGCAAGCGGATTTTCAGAAAGATCTGCCATTCGGCGGCGCCCATGGAGCGGGCGAGATTGACCATGGCCTTGTCGAGTGCCTGCAATCCGACCACGGTCGACATCACCACTGGAAAATAGGCCAAGAGGAGAGCGAGGAAGCATTTGGGCGCGAAGCCATAGCCGAGATAGAGCACCAGAAGTGGAGCCAGAGCTATCTTGGGAATGGTCTGCAAGGCGACAAGGATTGGATAGACCGCGCGCTCGAATAAAGTGGAATAGAAAATGGCAAGCGCGGTGGCTACGCCACTGACGGCGGCCAATGAAAATCCTGCGAGCACCTCGGCTAAAGTGACTCCGGCGTTTGCAAGCAGGAGCTGTGGGTCGACCGCGATACGATGGATGATCTGCCAAGGCGTGGGCAACACGAACTCGGAAAGACCAAACGCGCCTACTCCGAATTGCCAGATAAGCAGGATGGTTAGGCTGAGGACCGGCGCCGCCAAATTATGGACGATCGCTTGCATTTGAGCCTTCTTGAGGCGCGACGTTTTTCGTACCGGCACATCAGCTTCCTGGGCGCTTAGATAGAGGCTTCTTTGACTGGGTAGAGGGCCGAAAACCATATATCATGCCTTTCTCTTCGGTAAGAACTTACTTGCCCAGTAAGGAGTTGACGTAATATTGGTCGTGCGGCTTGGCTTCGGTAATTTGCCCAGACTCCTGCAGCAACTGGAGGGCCGCGGTGATGGCCTTATCGTCGATCCATCCCAACGGCTTGCCTTGGCTGCTCACAAAGGTGTCGTTCGACAGTTTGACCTGTGTTTCGACGACTTCGGGATTGGGGCCGCCCTGCCAAGCCTGAAGCAGGGCCTTGGTCGCCGCAGTCGGGTCTTGCCGGGCCTCCACGAAGCCCTTGCTCAAGGCCTGCAGGAATGATGCAAGCCGCTTTGGGCGCTTCTCGATTTCGGCGTTGCTCGCAACGATCGACAGGCCTGGCGCGATGAGGCCATATTTCGCCACGTCGAGGACGACAAATTTCTGCTTCGCGGTGAACTCGAGCTGGGACACTTCGATATTGCTATAGGTGCTGAGCGCATCGACCTGCCGGGTCATGAATTGCGGAAGCCGCGCCTGATTGTTCAGCAGAACCAATTTTACCTGGTCGCAGTCGATGTTGTTGATGCGGCAGAAAACTTTCAGGTAAGTTGTCGTTGGATCCCCGATGGTGCCGATCAGGGATTTGCCGACGAGGTCCTGCGGGGTTTTGATCGGCTTGTCAGGGAAGCTGATGATCACCGCCGGCGCTTGGGGCTGATACAAGGCCACAATCTTTACCGGCATGCCCTTGCTGACGGCGGTGAGCGCGTAGATGGCCGGTATGACGACAACATCTTCTTGCCCCTGAATCAGGGCGCCCAGCGCCGCCTCCGCTCCGGCCCCTTCGCCGATGTGGACATCAAGGCCGACATCTTTGAAAAAACCGCGCTCGCGCGCCAAATAAAAGGGCGCGTACTCGCCCTTAAGCTTCCATGAGAAGCGGACATTGAAATTATCCTCTGCGCGCGCGCCGTGAACGGCGGCAAAGGTTAGCGCCAGCGCCATGCCGACTACGCGTAAAAACATCCCGGAGTCTCCACACAATTCGAGGATGGCTTCGTTATTCAATTTTAGTGCCATCAATTGATCTCAAAGTGTGATCACGGCTGGTCCGGTCTGTCAAGGCGGGACCGCTCGGCGCTAAATATCGAGTGCGATCGTCGGAGTCAGCGCGCGGGAACAACAGAGGGCCATATGAGAATTGGCGGCCTTCTCGGCATTGGTTTGGAACATATCACGATGGTCGGGGATGCCGCTGAGAACTCTGGTCAGGCACGTGCCGCATACGCCCTGTTCGCAGGACAGCGGAACGTCGATGCCATGCGCAATCAGGACCTCGGCGGCGGTTTGCCCGGCAGGGACCTTGAAGGTTGCTCCGCTTCGTTTGGCAATCACCTCGAAGGCGTCGCCGCCGCCATCGACGGCGGCGTTGAAATATTCGGTGTGAATGTTGCTCTCGGCCCACCCGAGCTGCCTCATTTCACCGATGACGCAATCCATGAACCCTTGCGGCCCGCAAACATAAGCATGGGTGTCCGGCGTCGGGGCGAAGGCAATTTTCGGCGCGGCGAAATGTTGGGAAGCAGGCCCTTCATCGAAGTGAATGCTCGCGTGGGGTGCCAGACTGCCTTCTATCTCCGCGAGGAACGCCGCGCGGCTCCGTGCGCGCGTGCAATAATGGAGGTGGAAGGGTCCACCGTGCCGCTTCAGGTGCCGCGCCATGGATAGGAGCGGCGTGATCCCGATCCCGCCGGCAAGCAGGACTGTCTTGCCGGTGCCGAGCAGGCGGAAATTGTTGCGCGGGAGCCCGATTTTGATCTGCCGACCCTCGATGAAGGCGCGATGAATCTCGGCGGAGCCGCCGCGCGAATCCGGGGCTTCCAAAATACCGAGGCGGTAGTGCGTGGGGTCGGCCGGATCGTTACAGATTGAATATTGCCGGATCAGTCCCGGGCTTACGTGGACGTCGACATGCGCGCCTGCCTCAAAGGGGGGCAGCGGCGTTCCGTCCACCCTTCTGAGTTCCAGGCCAATAATCCCATCGGCCAGCGCAACGCGTCGCGCGATGACAACGTCCAAGACCGGCGCCGGATCAGACATGCGCGCAGGTCCTCAATTCGTCTCCGGCAACTTTCATGTTCACACGCGCTCGTCCTCGACGAGGCGTTGTACGATCCGCCGCGCCCGCACCGATGGGCCATCCGTCGTCAACAGCACCGGCTTGAGCGACATCAGATCGGTCGTTTCGCCCATGCCCCTTTGCTGCGCTTCGATCATCGGCTTGTCCTCGTTGTCGAAGATATCGATGCCGACTTGCAGCAGCTTTTTGCTGAACGCGTCATCCTCGCGCCGAAAGTCGCGCGCCATCCCCCAAAAGTAATGGCTGGTCGTGTCTGTTTCGGGGGTGAGAAGATGCGCGGTCGGAATCGATAGGCCGTT
The DNA here is from genome assembly GCA_031291515.1 of Beijerinckiaceae bacterium. Taxonomy (GTDB): domain Bacteria; phylum Pseudomonadota; class Alphaproteobacteria; order Rhizobiales; family Beijerinckiaceae; genus RH-AL1. Next base: position 4,711 of record JARLIW010000212.1, read on the forward strand.
TTCGACCGGTTCGCCGACGCCGGTCATGCCGACGTCGAGCAGTAGAACCCCCGGCGGATTCCAGCGCATGACATTGCGATGATCGCCGAGCTTGTCCTCGGGATAACCAAGGAACTGAAAGTATTTGTTGGGATATTGGCTCCGGCGCATGAACCGTGCCCACACCGTGAATTCATTGGTATCAGGGGACGGCTCAAACACCGACGGACCCTTCGCGCTGGTGAACATCGGATGGATGTACTGGCCATGCGTCAAGTCGAGCAGATTGTCGCTGATCAACTGATAGTTCGCCGCGACACGCAGATAGCCGTAGACGCATGTAAAGCTGGGGTTCCCGCCAAACTGCGGGAACGGTATGATCTTGGCTTCATCCGCCAAAGCTGGATTGCCCATCCATATCCAAACAATTCCGTCGCGCTCGGCAAGCTGATAACTCTTGACGCGCGCGGCCTTGGGAATCAGGTGATCGCCGTGCGGATTGGTGACGCATGCGCCGGTTCCGTCGAAGCAGAGGCCATGATAACCGCACTCCAGCAGACCGTCTTTCAGCTTGCCTTTATGGAGTGGGACAAAGCGGTGCGGACAGCGATCCGCCAGCGCGACGACAGCGCCATTCGGCTGCCGGAAAAGCACGACGGGCTCGTTGAGGATCGTGCGCGCAACAAGCGCGGCATCAGTCAGTTCGTGGCACCAACCCGCTGCGTACCAAGTATTTCGAACAAACGTCACGAGTCCCTCCTGTCAAATCTGTCGACTGGCAGTTTTGTCTATTTCAGGCGCGCGTCATAATTGTTTGTATCCATTGTTGGCATTCACCGGGTCGATCGCTGGCCGCCGCGGATTACGGGCCGTCAAATAATCGCGTGGCCGCCCGCTTAAGCAGCGCCCGGAACCAAGCGAGGCCGGGGTCTTCGTTTTGGTAGGCCTGCCATTGCAAGACATTGACCATCTCGGGGATGTCGAGCGGAGACGGCAGCACGCGGAGCGGCAAGCGCTCGGCGCTTTGCCACGCCAGTTGCTCCGGCACGATCGCAAGGTAGTTCGTGCCGACGACGGTCTGCGGAATCTGGGTAAAGCTTGGCGCTACGGCAGCGACCTTCAGGGATTTGCCATGCTGGCTGTAAAGCCATTCTTCAACAAAGGTCCGCCGCTCGGAATAGGCGGTCACATGGCCGAGGGACAGGAGCTGTTCTCGCGACAGCGTGTCCTCGACCGTCCGATTCCCAGCCCAGACAATGCAGGCATAACCGTCCCGGAAAAGCCGCTCGCAGGGATGCGCCGGCAAGGCAAACCGCTCGGGCACGATCAGAACGTCGATGTCGCTCTTTTCGAATTTGACCGATGTGCCGGCATAATAAATTTCAATCGACGGTGCGAGCGCCGCGATCTCTTTGAGCACCTCGGGAATCAAGACGGCCCACGCGTAATCGGAACAACTCACCGTAAATCGCCGGCTCGAATTTCGCGGCTCGAAGGCGGAGCGTGTTTTCAAGAACCTCGTGGTCTGGAGAAGAATTTCACGCAGCGGCTGCGCCAGGGTTTCGGCGAGCGGCGTCGGCACCATGCGCCGCCCCCGAGGCGCGATCAGCTCGTCCTCGAAATGGGTGCGAAGCCGGGCCAGAGCATTGCTCATCGCCGATTGGGAAATGTGGAGCTCCTCGGCTGCGCGGGTGACGTTCTGGTGCCTAAGCAAAGCGTCGAGCGCCGCCAGAAGGTTCAGATCGAGGCCATGAAAACGCATTAAGTCGCGCCGCCATCCATCCACGCGTGAAACGATTTTTCCACGGCCGATCGGGGCAAATCGTGGGTAATGAAGACGATCTTGGAACGCCGGTCGGTGTCTGGCCATATCGGCCACTCGACAGGCGGATAGAAAACGTGCTGAACGCCATGAACGACGAGCGGCTTGGCGTGGCCATCGCGGTTGAGGATCCCTTTGATCCGTAAAATCTGTTTGCCGCGGTTCACCAGCAGCAGCTCGAGCCATTCGGCAAAGACCTCCCAGTCGAGCGGCGTTTCGCGAAAAAGGCAGAAGCTGCTTACGAGGTCGTCGTGGCGAGGAGGTGAGGGCGCGTGATGATGATCGTGATGCGTGTGGCTGTCATGATGTTCTTCTTCTTCGAGCCAGGCACGCACGTCCGCCGTCTTGTCTCGAGCCTCGAAGCCCGCATCGAATAGTTCGTTCGGGCTTGGACCAGAGTCGACGGAGGCGGTGAAAAGCGTTGCCGATGGATTGAGCAACACGAGGCGCCGCCGCAATGCGTCGCGCGTCACGCCTATCGCCAAATCGCTTTTGGTGAGGACGATCCGATCTGCCATCGCCGTCTGTTTGACGGCTTCCCGATGGTCGTCGAGCTGTTGACCGCCATGGGTACTGTCGACAGTTGTCACCAGACCGAGCAACCGGTAGTGCCGCGTCAGCGCCTTGTCGATCATCAGCGTGTGCAAGATGGGCGCGGGATCGGCGAGGCCCGTGGTCTCGATCACCACGCGCTTGAAAGGCGGGATCGTTCCATCGGCGCGCTTGGCCCGCAGCTCTTCGAGCGTCTCAACGAGGTCGTCGCGGACAGTGCAGCACAGGCACCCCGAATTGAGAAGGATGATGTCCTCATCGACCTTGCGGAGGAGAATGTGATCGAGACCGACTTCGCCCAATTCGTTTACGAGCACCGCGGTCTCACCCATGTCTGGGTGAGCGAGCAGCCGACGCAGCAACGTGGTTTTACCGCTGCCGAGAAATCCGGTGATGATTGAAACTGGCGTCATTGCCCGCACTATGGATGCGCGATCGCCGCGTTGCAAGATCGCATAATGCGATCACAATCTGAGTTTCAATGCGGAGAGACCAGCCGAACAGGAAGCCTGTTGCCCAGGTTCCGCTTGGCCGCGGGCACTTCAAAAGCCATGTCTCGCGGCTTAATAAGAACGGCTTCAGCGGCGCCACTCGGGTCCGCACGATCGAGGTATGCCAAGCCTAGGGCCGGCGCGGGAGGCGGTCGCGAGCAGTCCCAGGCTCTGGATGGGACGTCCCGTTTGAGTTGATCATCTTTCATTTATTCAATTTTTGATGACAAATACATGGCGAAGCCTGTGGTATTAATGCAACTTGAGGAGAATTCGTCAACAATGCCAAAATTCGCGCATCGCACGACACAGCATGCCTAAGTCGCAGCCGCTTCCTCGTCGATGCACAGCGTCGATCTTACTTATCGCTTTGCACAAAAACGCGGCATGGATGCATTCCGACGCCGTCGGCGCGCCACTCCCAGCGCGCAAGCCGATTGACATTGAAAAATTCGTGATCTTTTCTCGATATCACAAACTGACATCATCATTCGTGATCACAGTTTGGGGGAACTCTGTCGATGCGGATGGACAAAGCAATGAAGAAATTTGGGGCGGCCGCGGCAAGCGTGGCGTTTATATTGATCAGCGGCGCGGGCGGGACATTTGCGGCCGATCTGAATGCTCAACCGCCGAGCCGGCCGGTGACCATCGCGCCCGCCGGTCCAACAAGCTGCGCATCGATTACCGGTTTCTTTATGACGGACTGTCAGCTGAGTTGGTATGGCGTCCGCTTCTACGGAGCGCTCGACGGCGGTTTTGGGTACGAAACCAATGGCGCCCGGTTCGATAAATTCGCGAGCAGCAGTGTCAATACCTATATGGGCAAGTCCAATTTGGGCGGAAAATTTTTGCCGACCCCCAACGTGCTGAGCCTTTCCGTGGCCGGCTTCGACATCAGGGAACAGATTAGCCAGGATTGGGCTTTCGTCGGGCGCATCGAAGTTCAGTTCGATCCGTATGCCCTCGAAATCCTCAATGGACCGCGATCGGTCTACAACAACATCGGCGTGCCTCTCGCCCGGCAGTCCGCGGCGGGCGATTCCAACTCGCAAGGCGCGATCTATGATGGCGCCGGTTATGCCGGACTCAGCAACACCACATTGGGCACGTTGACGGCTGGGCGGCAAGGCACATTGGTGGCCGATGCGCTCCTCGTCTATGATCCGAACACGCGCGCCTCGATATCGCCGCTCGGCTTCTTCGGGAGCTACGCTGGCGGCGGCGACACGGAGGACAGCAAAGCGACGACATCGATAAAATACCGGCTCATCCATCAAAATTATCGTTTCGGTTTGTATGGCCAGGTTGGCGGCTACGATCAAGGCAATGCGTCGCGAGGTGCGTTCCAAGGCGACATCGGCGGTGACTTCAAGGTTGGCCCCGGTCTGCTGACGGCCGACGTTATCGGCGGCTACACGAAGGACGCCGTGACTGTCGGCCTCTCCGGTCCAACCAATATGTTTGGGTATCCAACCAACCCTTACACGTCCACGAGCGAGGTCATGAGCGCGACGCTCTCCAACAACACCTCGGTGATGGTCGCGGCGAAGTACACGGTCGATCAGCTCAAACTCTACGCCGGTTATCAGTTCGTCGATTTTGCAAATCCCAGCGATCCGTACACGACCACTGGCACTGGCTTTACGAACATTTCCGGCGAATTCCTCTGCTTCAATTGCGGCGCGGTGAACGGCACGAATATCTCCAGCACCGCATACACACACCACAAACTCCAGAATCTCGCCTGGGTTGGCGCTAAATATCTGATCACCCCGACGCTCGAACTGACCGGTGCTTATTATCACGTGAGCCAGAACGACTTTTCGGGCGGCGGCAAGAACGGGTCCGGGGGGACATGCGCCTTGGCCTCGACCGCGTTGTTTTCTTGCGCGGGTTCGCTGAATTCCGGCGCGGCGGTGCTCGATTGGACGTTCTCGCCGAAATGGGACACGTACGTCACGACTGTCTATGAACGGCTCAACGGCGGCTTGAACAATGGCTACCTCGCGAACAATAACTGGTCGACCATGGCGGGTCTGCGATTCCGCTGGTGACCTCGTTGGACTCGCGACGACTCTCTCCACCTCGCGTGGAGAGAGTTCTGTTCCGGAGCGGGCGGAACAAGTTCCGACAGACGGCCGCGGAGACCTCGCCGTTTAGGCTTCGCGTTTGTCTTCGGTGCTGAGATGTCTCTCAAATTTGTCGAGCAAGGTGAGCATCAGTTTGCGTCCGGCCTCGAAATCTGGAGAAGCCGCTCTTTGCGCGCGGTCGGCCTCATAGGCCTCCATCGACGCAAAATTGCATTCCCAGCGTACGTCAGGGCCGGTCCCTTCTAATTTTACGAAGATGCGCCCCGGGTCGAGGCCCAATTTGCGTCTGATCTCCGTTGTCATGCGGCGGTGTTTCAAGACCGCCGCCGCCTGGCCCGCTTTGGCAAAGTAATTTGTCGTTTCAACGATCATCATTCTCGTCCTGTCTCAAGTCATGTTTCCGCACGCGGGCGCAGTCGGGGAACGCCGCTTGACTGGATGGTCATTATGATCATAGATCGTGATCACAGCGTAGGGTCGCATAATTAGCTGGATGCGTTTTAACTGACAACGGGTGATTGAAGCGGATGCCGACGATAAAGTCCATTGAAACACTGATCGTGCAATTGCCGACGCGCCGCGAGCATAAATGGGTCGGACTTACGGAGCGCATTGGCCGCTATCTCATCGTCAAAATGACGGACAGCGACGGGCGGATCGGTTGGGGCGAAGCTCCCGCGCTCAAGGATTGGGGCGGCGAGTTCGGGCGTTATTTCGGTGAGTCGACGCGCATCTGTAAGACCGTCATCGACTCCTATCTTGCGCCGGCCGCCACGGGCCTTGAGATCGGCAACTTCGTCGAACTCCACGCCCGCATGGACGCGATCATCCGCGGCTATCCCTATTCAAAAGCCGCTGTCGAGTTTGCGGCTTACGATATCGCCGGCCGGTGGCTGAATGTCCCGGTTCACACGCTGCTTGGCGGCAAGGCACGCGATCGCGTGCCGATCACCCATTCGATTGGCTTGATCTCGATCGCGGAAGCGCGAGAGGAAGTGGCCAAGGTCGTCAAGGAAGGGATCAGGACCATCAAGGTCAAGATCGGTTCGGACCCGGCCCGAGACATTGCGATGGTCGACGCGGTGCGCGAAGCCGCTGGCGATGCCGTTGAAATCTGTGTCGATGCCAACGAGGGCTACAAGACTCCCGGCGAGGCCGTTCAAACCATTCGCAGGATGGAAAAGAACAGACTGAAATATGTCGAGCAACCGGTCATGGGGATCGAACGCATCGCGGAAGTCGCGTCGCGCATCGACGCGCCTGTGATGGCCGACGAATCCGCATGGAATGCACATGATTCCATCCAAATCATCCAAGGCGGAAAAGTGCAGATCGTCTCGATCTATACCACCAAGGCGGGGGGGCTGTACAAAGCCATGGAGATCGGCGCGGTGTGCCGGGCCGCCGGCATCCCCTGCAACGTCAATGGCTCGATCGAAACCGGCATCGGCAATCTTGCCAATGTCCAACTTGCCGCGGCGTCGCCGGCGGTGACGCTTTCGTGTGTCATTCCCGTTTCGACGCCGGCGGACGCGCAGCACGGCCAAGCGGCGGGCATCTATTACGAGGACGATTTGCTGGTCGAGCCTATGCGTTTCGTCGAGGGCTCCATCGTCGTCCCAGGCGGTCCTGGCATGGGTATCGACGTCGATCTCGCGAAGATCGAGAAATACCGTGTGCACGACTAGAGCCGATCAAGAATTTGAGAAGGAAAACGCCATGCGGGCGGAGATTGTCACGAAGCAGGTCAAAGCCATGGCGGAGCATGGCCTGGATGCCATCATCTGTTCGTCGCCAGAAAACTTCGCCTATACGACGGGCTTCGTGGTTCCGTCACAGCCGCTTATCCGACATCGCCATGCCATGACCATTGTCACGGCTGACGGCCGAGCGGCGGTCTTTGGCGTCGACATGGAAGCTTCGACGATCAAACGCCGCCTTCCCGACGTGCCAACACGAATCTGGGCCGAATTCTCCGATGATCCGATGCTTGTCCTCGCCGACCAGCTTTCTGGGCTTGGCCTCGGCGATGCGCGCATCGGGCTCGATATGGATTATCTGCCAGCGGGTGATTTCGCCCGCCTTGCGGCGGCGATGCCCGGCGCCCGCTTCGAACATGCCGAGCGCATTTTGGCGCGCCTGCGTCAGATCAAGACGCTCGAAGAGATCGCGCTGCTCAGCAAGCTTTCGCGGATCGCCGATCAAGCCATCACGGACACGTTGGCGATCGTCGATGCCGGCGACTCGGAGATGGATATCGCTAGCCATCTGACCCGGCACATCTATTCGCTTGGCGCGGATCATTTCAAATTGCTCATCGTTGCCACTGGCGAACGGAGCGTGCTTCCAAATGTCGGACCTTCCGACCGTATCCTCAAAAACGGCGATGTGTGCCGCGTGGAAATCTTCTCGGTCATCAACGGCTATCACGCGGGCGTCTGCCGGACGGCCGTCGTCGGCGAGGCTCCGCCCAAGGCCAACGATATCTGGGCGCATCTCGTCGAGTGCAAGTATGAAATCATGGCGAAGGTCAAGCCCGGCGCGAGCTGCCGCGACATCTACGACGCGTTCATCGCCAAACTGTCCAAACTCAACCTACCGCCGATCTCCTTTGTCGGTCATGGCATTGGCCTGCATTTGCACGAGGACCCCTATCTCGGCGTGACGCCGATGCTCGGGAAGCCGGGCACGGATGCGATCATCGAGGAGAACATGGTCCTGGGCTTCGAGCCTCTCTGCTATGATACCGGGCTCGGTTTCGGCATGCAGAACAAAGATATGTTGGCCGTGACCTCAACCGGATCTAAATTGTTGTCGGATTATGCGGACACCGACAAACTCATTGTCTGCGGCTCCGCCAAGCATGGCGGCGACGTGAAAGCCGTGGCCTAGACGATGGGCCCCGGCGCGTTGTCAGAGTGTACGAAGATGGATTGTCGGGTCTGTCCCCGCGCTCGATCGGCAGTATCGAACGAACTGAAAAATCTGTTGTGAAACTGTCGGGCGAGCAAAAATGCGCACACTGATCGAACATCTGAATTTTGTTCTTACGGTCGACAAGTCCGACACGGTCTTGCGCGACGCCAGCATCGTGGTCGAGAACGATAGGATCGCCGGCATCGGCCCGGCGACGGAAATCGCCAAGCAGTATGAGAATGCCGTCTTCGACAAGGTGATCGACGGTACGATGTTGGGCATGTGCCCGGGTTTCGTCGACAGCCACGTGCATCTTTCGGAAACCCTGTCGCGCGCGGTCTTCCCCGACAATCTGAATACCCGTGCTTGGGTATTCCATTGGGCCAAACCGTTCTATGCTCATATCACCGAGGAAGACGAATATTGGGGCGCGCTGCTTGGCATCACCGAGATGTTGCGTTCAGGCACCACCTGCTTCCTCGACATGGGCTCGCAATACGATCCCGGGATCGTCGTGCGCGCGATGGATAAGACGGGCATCCGCGGCATTACCGGCCGTCATGCCGCCGACAATCCGCCGGCTGAGCTGCCGCGTGGCTGGACACAGGAAATGGCGGACCACCACTTCTTCCCGGACGCGCCAACGGCCCTCAAAGTATTGGAAGACTGTGTCCGCCGATACAACAATGTGCTCGATGGCCGCGTCCGTTGTTGGGTCAACATCGAGGGGAAGGAGCCTTGCAGCCTCGAACTGCATGTCGGGGCCGTCGCTCTCGCCGAGAAGCTGGGAGTTGGCACCACCTATCATCTCGCGACCTCGATCGAAGAAGCCAAGATCTGCGAAAGCAAATATGGTTGCTGGCCGGTCACGCGCATCGACCGCGCGGGCGGCATCCGGAAGAACCTCGTGATCGCCCATGGCGTGGCGATCGCCGACGCGGAAGTCACGTTGCTTGCCGAACGCGGCGCCAGTGTCGCCTTCTGCCCGTGTTCGTCTTTCAAATTGGGGAAGGGCGCGACATCGATCGGCAAATATCCGGAAATGGTCAAAGCCGGTGTTGCGGTCGGTCTTGGCACGGATGGTGTCTCCGCCGCCGGCAATATGAATTTGATGCGGCAGATTCTCTTGGTCGCCGGCATGTTCAAGGATGCTCGCCTCGAGCCCGATATTTTCACCGCGCGCCAAGCCTTGCGCGCCGCGACGATCGAAGGCGCCCGCGCCTTGATGTGGGATGACGAGATCGGCTCGCTGGAACCCGGCAAGAAGGCCGATTTCATCCTATTCGATCTCGACCATGTCGAGTGGACGCCCTTCTACGATCCGCTTCAGGCGCTCGTGTTCTCGGCTTCGACAGGGTCGATCGTCCAAACCTGGGTCGATGGAAAACCGGTTTACGCCGACGGGAAGGTCCAGGGTGTCGACGAGGCGGAAATCCGCCGCAAGGCGCGTGAGTTGGCGAAAGCCGCCGTCGCGCGTGCGGGCTTGCACGAAGAGGGGATCGAAACGACGACGACGCTTTATCAGGAGGGAAACTGAATCCGGCCGGTTTCGCATCCGATGGCGTCCGCGGTCCCCCAATCCGGATCCTTGTCAGTGATCCCAAAACGTGATCAAACTTTATCGGCGTCGAGGTGTCGGAAGGATGGCCGGCCATGCGACCAAGACCGGACACCGGCACCGGCCGCCAAGCCCCGGAGACAAGCGTGAAAGTTGCAGTGTTAGGGGCGGGAGCGGGCGGCGCGGCCTCGGTTGTCGAATTGGTCCAAGCAGGACACATCGTTCATTTCTGGGGCCGATCGCCCGAGACGCTCGAACCGCATGTCAAACTGGGTGGAGTCGCCTATGACGGCGTATTCGGTGAGGGCGTCGCGCATCCCGCCTTGATCACGACGGACTTCAAAGCGGCAATCGAAGCCGTCGACGTCGCGGTGGTCGTGCTGCCAACTTTCTCGCATGCCCCGATCGCCTCCGCGTTGGCAAAGGCTGGCTGGTCCTCGGACAAACTGATTGTTCTCAATCCGGGTCATACGGGGGGCGCGTTGGAATTTGCGCATGCCTTCGCGCGCGAAGGCGGGGCTGTTCCGCCCGTCGTCGAATTTTCGACGCTTGCCTATGTCGCGCGCAAATACCGTCCCGACGGCGTCACCATCAGCGGTCGCGCGAAGGAATTGAAAGCAGCGGCTCTAGGAGGCGGCGGCGCGGCCCTTGAGATCGCGGCGAAATTGTATCGGGGGCTCAATCCTGTCGCGGATGTTCTCGCGACCGATCTTTCCAACGTCAACATGATCCTGCATCCGCCGGGTGCCGTGCTCGCGGCGGCCTGGGCCGAGGCGAGGGGCGGCGATTTCACGTTTTACGTCGACGCGATGACTCCCGGCGTCGCGCGCGTCATGAAGCAGTTGGACAACGAACGATTGGCGGTGGCCAAGGCGTTCGGGCACGAGCTGCCGAATTTGATTCAGGAGATGAAGCTGCTCGGGACCGTCGAGGCCGATGTGACCGACACCAGCGACTTCCGATCCGCAATCGCTGGCGGCGAAGCCAATAAGCGCATCAAGGGACCAAATTCACTCGATCATCGCTACTACAAGGAAGACTTTGGACACGGGCTGCTGCCATTCCTTGAATTCGCGAAGATCGCGGGCGTCGAGACGCCGGTGGCGCAGGCTCTGTTCAATGTGGCGCAAATCGCTGTCGGAATGGATTATCGCAACGGCGGCCGCACCGCGGAGACGATGGGTATTGCCGGAATGACCAAGGATCAGGTCATCGAGAAGGTGAGGGCGCTATGAGCTGGCGGAAGATCGTTATCGCGATCGTTGCGGGGGATGCCCGCGAACAGGAGATTGCCCGCTGCGCCGTTCGCGCTGGCGCGACCGTCCGCGCCTACGGCTTCCCGTGGCCGGAGGCGGGCATCGAGGGCGTCTTCCACGCCGAGAATGCCGCCGAGGCATTGAAGGGCGCCGACATTGCTCTGTTTCCGATTCCAGGAATCTCGGCCGAGGGTGCGTTGTTCGCGCCGAAATGTTCGGAGAAGATCATCCCGACGCGCGAAGTGCTGGCCGGCATGAACAAACCGGGCCACATCATTTTGGGTTGGGGCGATCCCAATCTGAAGAAGCATTGCGCGGAACTTGGAATCACGCTGCACGAATATGAATGGGACGTCGATCTGATGTTGCTGCGCGGTCCGGCAATCGTCGAAGGCGTGCTCAAGGTGATTATCGAGAATACCGAGATCACCATCCATAAGTCCAACATCACATTGGTCGGGCAGGGCACGATTGGTTCGCTTCTGACGAGAACGCTCGTGACGCTCGGCGCGCATGTTCGCGTTGCCGCGCGCAACCCCGTCCAGCGCGCCGCGGCCTATGCGGCCGGCGCGGACCCCCTGGAACTGGAGCAGTTGCCCGACTGTCTGCCCGAGACGGATATCGTCATCGGGACCGTCCCCAAGCAGTTGCTCGACCGGGCATTGCTGACGCTTCTGCCCAAGCATGCGCTTCTCGTCGATGTGGCGGCCCCGCCGGGCACGATCAATCGCGACGCGGCGGGCGAATTCGGACTGAAGACTATCTGGGCAAGGGGCATGGGCGCGCGCGCGCCCATTACAGTGGGCCGCAGCCAATGGAGCGGCATCAGCCGCCGGATCGACGGAATCTTGGAGCAAGCCAAATGAAAGTGGATCTGGCCATCAAAAACGCGCGCGTGATCCGCCATGACGGCGAATTTCACGGCGGTGTCGCGATCCGCGACGGCAAGATCGTGATGGTCGGCTCGGACGAGGCCCTTCCGGAGGCGACGCGCACCATCGATGCCGAAGGCCGCGTGCTGATGCCCGGCGTGATCGATCCGCATTGTCATCTCGGCGTGAAGTACCCTTTTGCCGAAGACATGCGCACCGAGACCGCGGCCGCCGCGTCCGGCGGGGTGACCACGGTTCTGCTCTACATCCGCAATCTCAAGGAATCATATCTGCCATTCTATGCGGAGCGGAAAGCGGTCGGCGAAGACAATTCCGTCATCGACTTCGGCTTTCACTTCGGCATTCAACGCGAAGAGCATATCGCGGAGATTCCGGAGATCGTCGCCAAGACCGGCGTGAAATCCTTCAAGTGCTATTTCGGCTATGAGCCCGACAATCCCATCGGCATCGTGCCGGCGACCGATGGCTGGGTCTACGCGGCCATGCGCATCCTCTCCAAGATCCCAGGGGGCGTCATCAACGTTCACTGTGAAAACACGCAGATCGCGTCATGGATCAAGAAGGAAGTCGCGGCGACGGGCCGTCAAGACCTCGGCGCCTACACGGAATCGCGTCCGGCCTTCTGCGAAGTCGAAACGATCCGGCGCATGATCTTTCTCGCGGAAAAGACCGGTTGCTCCTTGCACCTGGTCCATACTTCCGTGGGCATGGGTCCGGTGCTCGCCGCGGAAGCCCAGGCGCGCGGCATCCATGTGACCGTCGAGACGTGTCCGCATTATCTCACGCGAACCTGCTATGACGAGGATCTCGATATGCGCGCGAAGATCTCGCCGCCGTTGCGCGACCGGACCGAGCTCGAAGGACTATGGACAGGGATCGCGAACGGATCGGTCTATAGTCTCGGCACCGACCATGTGCCGTTTCTACCCAAAAAGCTCGAAGACCTCTGGACCGAGTTTCCCGGCGTCGTCAGCTTTCCGTGGGAATTGCCGCTGATGCTGCACTTTGGCGTTCACCAGCGCGGGCTGTCGCTCTCGCGATTGGTCGAGCTCAACTCGTTCAACCCGGCGAAGCGCTTCGGTTTGTGGCCGCGCAAGGGTCACATCGACATCGGTTTTGATGCTGACCTCGTGCTTGTCGATCTTGATGAGGAACGCACCGTCGAGCACAATGGAAAAGGCACCTGCATTTACGAAGGCTGGAAACTCAAGGGCTGGCCGGTGATGACCGTCGCGCGCGGCGAAGTGGTCTACGAGAACGGCACGGTTGCGGACCGCCATTATGGCCGCGGCCGATGCCTGAGCCTTCCCTCATGACAGCGGCGCCCAAGTCCGATTTGGCGGGGAGCATCTCGCTGCTGCCGGCGCGTCGGTCGGTCCGCGAGGTCGTCGCAAGCCTCGTGGAGCGCAAGACGCCGATCCGCCAGGACCGGCTATCCGGGGTCCACAATCCGTGGGGGCATTGCCTCGACCTGATTGATCCCTGGTCGTTTCTCGACCTGTGCGAGAGTGATCTCGTGATCGAGGCGGCGCGGAAACTCCTGGGACCGGACATCATCCTGTGGGACAGCGAGTTGTTCGTGGAATCATCTGGCTACGCCTGGTTTCTGCAAGAGACCGGGGAAGGGCGCTTCTGGCCTGTCACGCCCTTGGCTGGAGCGCTCGTCCTGGTGCCGATTGGCCGTGGAGGCCTCGAGACGAAAGGCGCTCGGCTCGAGACGATCGGCCCGGCCACGTTGGACGGCTTCGACCCGCGTGAGCCGCTTTACGTCATCAGACTGATGCCCGCGACCAGCCGCTTCGAGCGCGACCTCCGCCATCCCGCGCATCGCGCCTGCATGGAAGAGCGGGTTCTGACCAACTACGCGAACCGCCCTTTGTGGCTGCTGTCCGGCTCCGACGGGGCTAAAAACGATCTCGTCACCGGTTTTTCGCCCATTGTGCCGATGTGGGCATCTGGGCTGCCGTTCGGCCAAATCGAGGAGAAATGAAATGCCGTTCGTAATCGTTGAGATGTGGGAGGGGCGCACGGTCGAGCAGAAGCGCAGGCTGGTTAAAGCCATAACGAATGCGATGGTCGAAGAAGCCGACTGCAAGCCCGATCATCTCCACGTCGTGATCCACGAAACGCCGAAAGACAGCTGGGGCCGCAACGGCATCCTCGGCATTGACATGGTAGAGCAAAAGAAATGAGCCTCGAAACCTTGGACTATCGCAAGTCTGCGCTTCTGGTCATCGATTTGCAGAATGCCTTTATCCACGAAAAGGGCACGCTCGGCATTTCCGGGGTCGATACGAAACGGCTTGCCTCGATCGTCCCGCCGCTCGCCAAGCTCATCCAGCGCTGCCAGGACGTCGGCATTCCGGTCATCTGGACGATGCAGGAGCATTTCGCGATCGATCGCAATCGAGCCAAGAAAAAGTTGCTCGGACATACCGCGCGCCGCAAGCAGGTCTCGGCGCTCGCGGGCAGTTGGGACGAACAGATCATAGATGAACTGAAGCCGCTGGCGGACTTTGATCCGGCTTTCGTCATTCGCAAGCACCGGTTTGGCGCCTTCTATGAAACCCGGCTCGAAATGATGCTCAAGATGCTGGGGACCCAGCATCTGTTCATCACCGGCGCCACCACGAACGCCTGTGTCGAAACCTCGATCCGAGAAGCCTATTTGCGCGATCTCGACGTCATCGCCGTCGACGACTGTATTTCGGGCGTCAATTCCGACTGGGAAGCGACCGCGAAGCAGGTCTGGAAGCAGTATTTCTGCGAGATTTCGGCCTCGTCGGACGTGCTGGAATGGATCGGCGAGCAGATCAAGCCGCGCGTCACGGAATTCGGCCATCAGCTGATCTTGGTCGCCGATATCGAAAAGTCGGTCGATTATTACGTCAACTTGCTCGGTTTTACGATTCGACCGGCGAAGCCCTTGGCGGACGGGCGTGATTTCACAGCGTTTCATCAAGGTATTGCTTTGGTTCAAGGCAGGTCCGCCGATCACCGCCAAATCGATCATATCGCTTTCGAGGTGAATGACGTCCGCGCCATGGACGCCAAGTTGAAGAACGCCGGTGTGCGATATTACCAGGACCTCCATAACGGGCCATATGGTCTGACGATTTACGTCGCGGATCCCGATGGCACCAAGGTTGAATTGTACCAGATAGGCGCGACGGCCTGATATTCTCGTATCGGGCTTCGCCGCGGTTGTTTATTTTGTGCCTAATTTCCATGCCGGGAGGAGTTGTCGATCGCATATCGTTCCTGTATTGATCACGATATGAGATCACGGATCGAGCAGTTTCGCGTGGCGCGTGCCCGCATTTTAATCGCCTAAGATATATTGCGTCCCTGGGCGCCAGTGTAAAATGCAATCCCGGATGAAAGCGTGACACAGAATGCCACCCAAGAAGCTCAATACTGAAATCATCGAGAAGGATGCCGCCAAACCGGCGCGCGGCCATGTGCACGAACATGTCCAGCGCTATATGCGGCGCGGACTCATGGTGGGCGCTTTTTTGCCAGGCCAAGTGATGAGCTTGCGCAAATTGGCCTTCGGGCTCGGGACCAGCCCGATGCCGGTTCGCGAGGTCCTCAGCGGTCTCGTCGCCGCAAATGCGCTCGAGGAGACGAAGGGGGGCTCGGTGCGTGTTCCGCGGCTCAGTCCGGAGAAGTTGAGCGAGCTGTTTTCCGTCCGCGAAATGCTGGAAGGCGCGGCCACCGAGATCGCCGCGAAAAAAGCGGAGCCTGATCTGGTCGACAATCTGACGACCATCAATCAGCAGCTTCTCGTTGCGATCGAGAACCGCGATATTATGAAATGCCTCTCCTTCAACCAGAAATTCCACTTCACGCTCTACGAGGCCGCGGGTTCCGAAGTGCTCATGCCGCTGATCGAATCGCTTTGGCTTCAATCGGGTCCGACCATCTATATGTCCTTGCTCATTCCTTCGATGCCGTGGAGCGCCGGGCATCATAAGGAGATCCTTGCCGCGCTCCAGCGCAACGAGCCCGTGGCGGCCAAGAAGGCGATCGTCCAGGACATTCGCACGACCGGTAAGGCGCTGCTTGGCATGACCGGATCCCAGGGTCTCGAACTGATGTTCGCGCATAACTTCGAGCTGCAGTTCGATTTCGAGTGAAGAACGCTGGAGGTGATCGGGTCATGGTCGGAAAAGTCGAGCAGACGCTGGCGGGTCTTGGCGTTCATTTGCCCCTGGCGGTCGCGCCGGCGGCAAATTATGTGCCGGCTCGGAGAGCTGGCAATCACATTTACATCTCGGGCCAGGTTCCGAGTGAAAATGGCAAGGACAAGTATACGGGCAAACTCGGCTCGGACTTTTCGGTCGAGGAAGGACAAGCGGCCGCGCGTCTTTGCGCGGTGAACATCCTTGCTCAGCTCAAGACCGCTCTGAACGGCGATCTTGATCGCGTGGTGGGGGTGATACGCCTTGGCGGCTTCGTCAACGCGGAGCCGGATTTCAAGGATCATCCCAAAGTCATCAACGGGGCGTCCGACCTCATGGTCGAGGTTTTTGGCGAAGCGGGGCGTCACGCCCGCGCGGCCGTAGGCTGCTATTCATTGCCACGCAATGTTCCTGTCGAAGTCGAGGCTCTTTTCGAAGTCGTCTAATTTTGCCCCGAACAAGCGGAATAAAGTTCATTTGGCTTATAGCGCCCCAACTCCGCTGTCGCGGCCGCGGGTTCTCGTTTGTGCGCAACAATCGAACCGGTCGTCGTCGTTCCAATAGCGACAGCGGCCGTCAAAGCTCTTCGGCTTAGCTTCTGGCGCGGAGAGGACAACGAGGACCGGCCGCATGGGGCTATCGGCAACAAGCCCCCGGCGGCATTGATGATTCACGATGGCGCTTTCAGCCGCCATCGTGAAAAAAAGCAAGGGCTCTCGGCTCGAGTGCTCCGACGATGGGTATCGGATCACGCAGCCCTGGGATCGGTCTCGACTTGACTCAGAGATTGATAAACATCCCCGCAAGGAAATTGAGCGCATGATTTATGTTATATTGCGGGACGACCGGAGCGGCCGCGGAGCCGTAGGCCACCGCATTTGGGCTCCAAGTTGACGAAGGGTGATCCACGTAGGCCGCTCCAAACAATACATGCCAGCCGGGAATTATCGACGCATTGTAGATTAACGTATATTGGTTTGTAGCATGACGGACGCATTCCAATCCGCTCATACACGTTGCGCTCGCGTCCACGGGATTGGCGACATAAGGGCTGTAGACCTGATGCTCCCAGGTCAGAGAGATTTGATCGCGGGGCCGGTTGAATGCGCCGTATGAATAGAGACGAGCTTGGAAGTCTTGAGTTATGCTGCTTGCTTCTGGTTTCGCCCAGGCCGCGGTGCCTCCGACATAAAGGCCCTTATAGGCCGTCGCCGAAGAACTTGGTTCGAATTGCCACAATTGTCGATCGATGTATAACTGGACCGCGTCATTCGTCGTCTGTTTGGACGTAAACTGCAAGTTTTCATATAATGTTGTATTGTAGTAGCCGGTGACGCGGACCCACGTATATGGGCTACCTATATCGGCCTCGTTCTTATATCCCAATTCGTCGATGAACAACTCGCGGCTCGTCGGATATTTGACGCCGAAGATAACGGGCGTATTGGAGAAATTGAACCCGGTTGGATTCGAATAATGTTGCGCTAGAAGATTGCCCACGGGGCCGCCCAACGTCGTCGTTGCGATGGATTTCGAGACGGACGCTTTGTCATAAATATGATCGGCGATATTCCAGCGCAGAATGGCGGCGGGTGTCGGAGCTCCATCCTGGCTGCCGCCTTCGATCGCATGGATTGTCGAGCCCGGGCCCAAGACGTTGGCGATGTTCCCGCCGACTTGAGTGCCGACGAACTGTTTGTCGAGTCCAATGTAACCGACGTTGAATTCGAGGGTATGATTGAAGGCGCTCTGGTAATATGCCAACTGCGCGAGGGTCAGGTCATTGGGGACGTAACCGACCCAAGTGCTGGTTTCTTCGAGGGCGCCGAATTGAAGTTGGCCGTCTGGAATGCCATAGCGGCTTAGATCGTAGAACAGGAAAATATCCGGATGCTGCGCCGCGGTGGTTCGGTCGCCGACATATTTTTGCAGGTTCGACGCCGGAACGTAGTGATTCAACATGTTCGTTTGAAGCAGGGACACATCGTAGATCAACAAACCAAAGCCGGCTTTCGCGAGATTGGTACGCCAGCAATTATCGTCCTGCGTGAGCGAATCCGCGAATGAAGGAGGAGAAATGACCCATCCCTTTAAATTATATTTTTTATTGAGCGCCGCGGCCGATTCCGCCGAGCATGCCGGAATAGGCGCGCGCGACGCCACTGGCGTATCGGTAGGGATTTGGACGGCCTGCCCCCGTTTCGGCGCATTCGCGCGACCGGATGCGCTCTTCGTCGGTTTGTGCGTCTTGAGAACTTGCTTGGTGAACGCTTTGTTTGCGGCGGCGCTCGCGCCGTTGTAGTCGCTCACTTGCGCGAAGGCAGGGTGAGCCACGATGCTGGTGCAAACCAAACTCGTCAGTCCCACGAGCCGTCCGGCGGTGCCTAGGCGGCCCATGGTTCCGCAAGTGGTCTTGGCGTGGCGGATACGATTCGACGCTATTTTACAAAAGTTTTTCATCGCTTAAGTCCTCCCATATATTTTTTGTTTGTGGTGGTGACCGCGCTGCGCGGATTTTTTTTGATTTGTCGCGCGGGCGGTTTTAGTTGTTCAGATCACATGAGCGGGTCTGTATTCACTGACCCGCCCCCCGCGGAATTTGGTATCGCCCACGGGCGCCTGAGCGCATCTTCACGTTGCCAGGCGGTAATTTGCGTGGCGCTCCGCAGGGTCAAGCCAAGTTCATCGACGCCTTCCAGCAGCATTTCCCGGCGGACCGGGTCGAGGGTGAAGGCGTGTTGCGTCCCGTCGGGGGCGATCACGATGCATTGGCGTAGATCCACGGTGACATTCGCGCCGCGGGCCGCTTGCTCGGCCAGGGAAACGACCGCCGTTTCGGGCAAGGTCACTGGCAACATCCCGTTTTGAAAGCAATTGGCGAAGAAAATGTCGCCGTACGAGGATGCGATCACGCAACGGATGCCGAGCCCCTGAAGGGCCCAAACGGCGTGTTCGCGGGACGAGCCGCAGCCGAAATTGGCTCCCGTCAGCAGGATCGGCGCGCCGCGGAACATCGGCTGGTCGAGGACGAACCCTGGCGCTCGGAGCGGCTCCAGGGCCCATTGGCCGAGCTCCGCGCGCGGAACGTTGACATGCTCGATGCGAATGATGACATCCGTGTCGATGTCTTGGCGCATCAAAGGAGCGGCGGGACCGGAAACGATGGAAAAGGGCTGCATCTGAGTCAGTACTCCCGCACATCGGCAATGGCGCCGGCTAAGGCCGATGCGGCAGCTGTCGCGGGACTTGCGAGATGCGTGCGCGCGCCCGGCCCCTGCCGGCCCACGAAGTTTCGATTGGAGGTGCTGACGGATCGCTGCCCGGGCGGAACGATTTCACCGTTGGCCGCGACGCACATCGAACAGCCGGGCTCGCGCCATTGAAAGCCCGCCGCGCGGAAGAGACTGGGAAGTCCCTCGCTTTCCGCCGCGTCGCTCACCTCGACCGAGCCAGGAACCACCCAGGCCTGGACGCCTGGCGACACGTGGCGGCCGCGTATCACCCGCGCCGCGTCCCGCAAGTCCGAGAGGCGGGAATTCGCGCACGAGCCGATAAACACCCAATCGACCGGTGTGCCCCGCAGCGCCTGTCCGGGACGCAGCCCCATATAATCGAGCGCGTCCTGCCAAGCGTCGCGTGTCGCGGCGTTCGACGCGGCGCGCGGATCCGGCACGACGCCGTCGACCGCCGCCGTGTGCTCGGGCGAGGTTCCCCACGTGATCGTCGGCGGAACCGCAGCCATGTCAAAGCGCGCCTCTTTGTCGAAACGGGCATCATCGTCCGTCCGCAGCGCCGCCCAATCTCGGACCGCCATCTCCCAAGCGTCGCCCACCGGGGCGAGCGGCCTTCCGAAGACGTAATCCGCCGTCGCTTGGTCCGGCGCGCAAAACGCCATTTTGGCGCCGAGTTCGACGGAAAGGTTGCACAGGGTCAGCCGCCCTTCGACCGGCATGCTTGCAATCCCCGGCCCGGCATGTTCGATCGCGTGCCCGACGCCGGCGGCGGCGCCCAAGGCCCCGATGACATGCAGGGCCACGTCCTTGACCGTGACGCCGAAGGGAATGTGGCCGTCGTAAGTGATCCGCATCTGCCGCGGCTTTTGCTGCCGCAGGGTTTGCGTGGCCAGCACATGCACCACCTCCGAGGAGCCGATGCCGAAGGCAAGCGCGCCGAGGCCACCATTGGTGCACGTATGGCTATCGCCACACACCATCGTCGTTCCCGGCAGGGTAATGCCCAGTTCCGGCGCCATGACGTGCACGATTCCCTGGCCGCGTCGGCCGAGGTCGAAGAAAGCGATTCCGGCGTCGCGGGTCCGATCGCGCAACGTGGCATAGAGTTTCGCCCCGTCGGTGTAAGTCTCCCCGTTCCGGCCCGGCGCGCTGCTGACCGCGTGGTCGGGTGTCGCAAAGCAGAGGTCCGGGCGGCTGACGGTCAGGCCGCGGCTGGCCAGATCAGCCAAAGCCGGGCCGCCCGAAAGGTCATGCAACAAGTGCCGGTCGATGTGCAGGAGCACCCAGCCGCCGCCGAGCTCGGTGACGACATGCGCGTCCCAGATCCGGTCGAAAAACGTCCGCGCCATGGTATTATTCCGCCGCATGCTGAAGGGGACGACGCAACGCGTCCCACTCATCCGCGCCGAACCGGCGAAATGTTCCCCGCAGTGACGTTCCGGCGCCTGGCATGGGCGCCACGCCGTCCTTCTTGAGGTCGGACAAGGCGGCGTCGCCGGCATCCAGCACGGCGAGCAGGAGGAGGCCTGGCAGGATGGCGATCCGGTATCCCATGGCGGCGACGGCGGCGAGCGGGATATTTGGCGTCTTTCCACCGGGAACCAGATTGAGCAGGCACGGCCCTTTCACCATGCCGGGGAGGGCCGCGATCTCCTCCTCCGATTGCAACGCTTCCACGAAAGCGACGTCGGCCCCCGCCGCCAGAGCCAAATTTACACGGACCACGGCATCCTGCAGATTCGAAATGGCTCGGGCATCGGTACGGGCGATCAAGACCGTGTCGGGGTCGCGGCGAGCTGCCGCGGCGGCAGCGATTTTCGCTACGAATTCTTCCGGAGACACGATTTCCTTGCCATCCAGGTGGCCGCAACGCTTAGGCGCAACCTGGTCCTCGATCTGAATTGCGGCGACGCCGCGCATCTCGTACTCCCGGATCGTCCGGGTCGTATTGAGTTCGTTCCCGTATCCCGTATCGGCGTCCGCGATGACAGGGATCGCGACAGACCGCGCCATGATCCCAGCCGCTTCCGCCATTTCGGTTAGGGTGAGCAGTCCGTAGTCGGGAAATCCATGCGCCGCCGCGACGCCAGCGCCGGTCATGTAAACGGCGCCGAAGCCGGACTGGGCCACCATCCGGGCCGTAATTCCATCATAGGCGCCGGGCGCGGTGAGCAGGCCGCCGTCCTGGATGTGCGACCGCAAGAGACGAGCTCGCGTCATAATGTTATCCTCCCATCAGGTCGATGCCTGTTACTTATTATTCTAAGTTTTATAAACATAGTATAACAAGAGAGCCGAATGCAAGAGCAAAACGAAGACACACCGCTTTACGCCCAGGTCCATGCGGCGCTCCGGCAAGCGATCAAAAGCGGCCGCCTTGCCGCTGGCGCTGTTTTGCCAAGCGAGAAGGAACTGGAAGCCGAGCATGGCGTCAGCCGCATTACCGTTCGCCGGGCTCTCGTGGAACTCGAGCGTGAAGGATTGGTGGTTCGAGGCCGCGGCCGCCAGGCGCGGGTGGTCGAGCCGCTGATTTCCGCGGCGCGCGCCCATATCGACGATGATTTGGCGGCGATGCTCGACTTGGTTCGCGGCACCGAATCCACGGTGCTGGCGTTCAAATGGCAACTTCCCGACGAAGTGGCCCGAGCGAGGCTCGAGGTGGAGGGGGACGAACCCGTGTTATTGGTCGAACGGCTCCGGAGCAGCGCCGGACGCCCGATTCTCCATACCCAGGCGACGGTGCCGGCCTGGGTTGGCGCGAAATTCGACAGGGATACCCTTGGCCAGCAAACCATGATCGACCAATTGGCGCGCTCTGGCGTGACGATCGCCGAAGCGGTCCAGAGCATGCACGCGGCACCGTGCCCGAAAGCGGTGGCGCCCTTGATCGGCTTATCGAGAGGTGATCCCTGTTTCATCATTGAGCGCGTGGTCCGAGACGATCGGAGAAGGCCGGTGCAGCATTTGCTGGCAATATTTCGCTGGGACAGCTTCAGCTACCGGATCTCATCGACAAGCTCCGGAACCGGGAGGCACGTGGAAATGACCGGCACGGGCCGGGTCGGCATGGGGGATTCTTGCGTTTAGGCGGAAAGCTCTCCGCCTGGCCCAACGATCCCAGGTGGCGTCGATGCGGCTCATTCGAAAACCGCCGTCACCGTTGGAGCCAACAGTTCCGTCAGCGCGCCGGTATCGGCGAGGGAGTCGAGGTTCAACACCGTATCGATAATCGCGGCTCGCCGGCCCTCGCTGATGAGTCCATCCGTCAGGTTGCGGAACTTGGCGATCGTCGCTTGCCGATCGAGAGGGTGCGCGACCATCGATGGCGCGGCCACGCCGATCGTTCGAACCGTCCCGTTCGCCAGCGTGACGGCCATGCGCATGCCGAGAGCCGCCCCTGGTTTGTCGAGATCCGGCTCGTGGAACGCTTTGATCTTGGGAATGAGGGCCCAGACGTCGTCCTGGCCGATCCGCGCCGGTGAAAATTGGCGCGCCAAGGCCTGGCCATCGATGATCGCCACGGCAATGGCATAGGCGACATTCATCTGCGCCCCAATGGGCGTGGTTGGCCGTTCCAACTCCCACCAACCGTGATGGTAGGCGGCTCCCGACAGCGTGATGTCGATTTTTACGACATCGGCCGCCGCGATCGGGGTCTCGGCCATGAGGGCGAAAATACCATCGAGCGGAGAATGGAGGGCGCCCATCGCGGCATAGGGCTTCAAGACGATGCCCTCCGTCTCCCAGCGCGAGCCGAGATCCGCGGCGATCTCGGCCGGAAGCGGATCATGGCCTTCTCCGAACATCGAGAGGAAGCCACCGTAACCGCGTTCGAAGACGCGTTTGATCCCGGTATAGCCTCCGGCGGCCATCAGGCTCGAGAACAGGCCGTTGCGAGCCGAGAAGCCGTGATGCATTCGCTTGCACATGGCTTCGAACTGGGCCGACATCAAACCCGAGGACTGTGTGCCGGCCATGCCGAACGCGTCCTCGAAGCGAGCCGCGTCGAGCTTCAGCAGGATGCCCGCCGCCGCCGCCGCGGCATGGGTGCCGAACACGGCGCCAGAGTGCCAGCCGCGCGACAGCATCTGAAGACCACGGAGCGCGAGACCGACGCGCGGACCCACCTCGAAACCCGCGATCGCGCCGAGCAGGAACGCTTCGCCGCTCACCCCGCCCAGTTCTTCCGCGCAGGCCAGGAGCGACGGGATGACCAGCGAGGCGCTGTGGAGAGGCGCCCGGGGATGAACGTCGTCAAGCTCGAACCCCTGGATGAACGTCCCATTGAGCAGCGCGGCTGTCGTCGCCGGCGCGGTTCTATTCCACCCGATCACGGTCCGCGATCCCTGACCTTCGAACCTCAAAGCGGTTTCGACGGCAATGCGCGACCAGGGCAGCTGCGCTCCAACGATAGCGCAGCCGAAACCATCGAGCAAAATATCCTTGGCGCGCTCTCGCGTCGCGACCGGGACGTCCTCCAGCTTGACGTTTTGGAGCCAAGCGCAGAGGCGGCCGGTCGGTCCCGCTGGGTCGGTTGCTGCTTGTTGGTCGCCTGCCCAGGCGATTGTCGAACTCATGACCGTGTTAATCTCCATGTTCGACGGTGCCAATGCGTCAGGCCGTGCGCCCGAGCCGAATCCGGACGCGACGGGTGCCCAACAAAAGAGAACGTTTGGAAGCGGACGGCGTGCCGCCGCGGGCTTCGTTGGAAAGCTGGATGTCGCGGCTCGAAGAACGATTTATCGAGTCACGGCGGATGTCATCGCTTTAGCGCGGCGGGCACTCAACGATCCAATATATTGTTTCGTATTAAATGATCGTTTTGCATTATGAGAGAGGGAATTTCGAAATGCTTTTGGCTGGCCGCGGGGAGACAATTCGTCCTCGGCCGCGAACCGGCGTCGGGACCGCCCAGGAAGCACCAATTGATAGGCAGAATCGATGAATCTTCCCAAATCGATATATTGGAAAGCGAGGTTGCCGGCGCGCTATGATCGCGACCTGCCGATGGTCGCGGTCGGCGCCTAACCAATGAAATTTCAACGGGACGCTCATCAAAGGATCGCTGATGTCCAAATGCCGTATTCTGCATGAATTGATCCAAGCGCGAACCGCGTTGCCGGTGCCTGGGGTCTATGACGCGTTTAGTGCTCGCCTGGTCGAGCAAGCTGGATTCAAGGCCTGCCAAGTCAGCGGGTTTGGGGTTGCGGCGGCGGCTCTGGGTCTTCCCGACATCGGGATTCTGTCCATGCGTGATCAGATCAATGCGGTTCAGTCCATTGCCAATGCCGTCGACATTCCGGTGATGGCGGATGGCGACACCGGATTTGGCAATGCCCTCAATACTTATCACACCGTGCGTCTGATGGAGGCCGCGGGAGCGGCCGGAATCAACATCGAGGATCAGGTGTTTCCGAAACGTTGCGGCCATATGAGCGACAAATCGGTTATTCCGACCGAGGAGATGGTCCAGAAAATTCGCGCCGCGGCGGCCGCCCGGCGCGACCCGTATTTTGTCATCAACGCCCGCACGGATGCGCTTGCCACGGACGGGGTCGATGTTGCGATCCGGCGCGCCAACGCCTACGTCGATGCGGGAGCCACGCTTGTTTTTGTCGAAGCGCCGGGCACGAAGGAGGACATCGAAGCGATCGTCCAAGGTGTTCATGGACCGGTCAGCATCAGCATGGTCGGCGCGCCAGGCGGCAAGACGCCGTCGATCAACCTCGCGGACCTCCGGAACATGGGCGTGGCGCGTGTATCCTATCCAGGCGTCACCCTATCGAGTGCCGGAGCGGCGATGCGCCGGGCCTTGCGGGCGCTCATGACGCACGGCGATCTCCTCGCCGTCGAACAGGACTTGATGCCGTTTGCCGAGCTGACCGCCGTCGTCGGACTCCAGGCCGAAAGGGCGCGCGAGCAGGAGTTCGCGTTGTGAGCGCCGCCACCCTTTTTGAAAAAATCTGGGCCACGCATCAGGTCAGCGGGTTTCCCGGCGACCGAGCCGCGCTGGTTATTGATCGCATGACACTTCATGAGCTGAGCGGCGGTTATGCGCTGCGCGACATGCGCCAAGCCGGGGAGACGCCTCGTTTGCAATCTTACCAGATCTTCGCGGTCGCGGACCATGCCATGAGCACCGCGCCCGATCGCGGGCTCCACGATTCCGTCAGTCCTCGGGGCGGCGAGATGATCGCATCTCTCGAGCAAAGCTGCGCGGCCTTCGGGTATCGCTATGCCCGGCCGGACGAGGAAGCGCATGGGATCGTCCATGTCGCGGGACCCGAGCAGGGGTTCATTCTGCCGGGCACGACGCATGTGTGCGGCGACAGTCATACATGCACGGTCGGCGCTTTCGGAGCATTGGCGTTTGCCGTGGGGGCCAGCGAAGTCTCGACGGTTCTCCGGCACGCGGCATTGATCGTGCAGCGCCCGAAAAGCCTGCGGATAGTGCTGAACGGCAAGCTCGGTCCGCAGGTTTTCAGCAAGGACGTGGCGCTGCGTATTTTAGCCGATCACGGTGTCAGCCTCGCGCTGGGCTATGTCATCGAATTCGCCGGTCCATTGGTACGTGCTCTTTCGATGGAGGCACGGATGACCCTTTGCAACATGGCCGCGGAAATGGGAACGCGTTACGCGCTCATCGCGCCCGACGAGACGACCTTCAACTACCTTCGCCGGACCGTGCCGGCGTCACTCGCAACCATCGAAGATGCGGTCATCCGCTGGCGGAAGCTCGAGACGGACGAGGGCGCGGTGTTCGATCGCGAAATTTCAGTCGATGTCGAAGACTTGCCGCCCCAGGTCACCTGGGGAACAACGCCTCGGCACGCGGTCGCCGTGGACGGAGTCGTGCCCGACCCCCGCGCGTCCGGCGATGCCGCCATGCGGAAATTGGCGCAACGGTCGCTCGACTACATGCGGCTGACCCCTGGGGAGCCAATTGCGTCAATCCCGATCGACGCCGCTTTCATTGGGTCCTGCACCAATGCGCGGCTTACCGATTTGCGCGCCGCCGCCGCAATTTTGAAGGGCCGCAAGGTCGCCCGCGGCGTTCGGGCCATGTGCACGCCGGGATCGATGAAAGTTCGGGCTGACGCCGAAGCGGAGGGCCTGGACCTCGTATTCAAGGAGGCGGGATTTGCGTGGCGGAAGTCTGGATGTTCCAATTGTGCCGGACGCGAAGGACCGATCTGGGAAAATCTTCGAGTGATCAGTTCGACCAACCGCAATTTTGAAAATCGCCAGGGCCCGGGAACCCGCACGCATCTTGCCAGCCCCGCCACCGTCGCCGCCTCGGCGGTGACCGGACGGATCACGGACCCCCGCACACTCTTGGCCGGAGGTTTCTGACATGCCGCCCGCCCTCACCCGGCTGAAGGCGATCGCCTTGCCATTATTGCGCGATAATATCGATACGGATGAACTGATCCCGGTTTCGGAGAATACGCGGGTTTCGATGAGCGGCTGGGGCGACGGGCTCTTTGCGTCCAAACGCTATCTCGACGGTGTCGGCCGTACACTCGACCCGAGTTTTATCCTAAACCAAGCGCCATTCGACCAAGCGGGGATTTTGATCGCCGGCGACAACTTCGGTTGCGGAAGCTCTCGGGAAAGCGCGGTCTGGGCGCTGCGTGACTACGGGTTCAGGGCGGTCGTCGCAACCACGTTCAACGAGACGTTCCAACGCAACTGCATCGTGAACGGTGTCGCGCCGCTTGCGATGAGCCGCGAAGACATCGAGTCTCTCGCCGCCGATGTCATGCGAGACCCGTGGCGCGAAGTCTGCCTCGATTTGAACAGCGGCATGCTGTTTCGGGACGGCACGGCCGATCCCGGCCAAGCGTTCGCGTTCCGGCTCGATCCATTCTATTGCACATTGTTGACGACTGGCCAAACCGAGGACGATTTGCTGGAGACCTTGCGCGACGCCATTGACCGTCGCCGCGATTCTCTGGTTTCCGCGGCGCCGTGGCTTCGGTCAGGGGTGCTTCGAAAGGCCGAGCCGGAGTGATTGCTCCGACGTCAGCGCGATGAAATTGGCTGTGACCGGCGCGGGGTCGCCAGCTCGGGTCACGACGATGATCTCTGTCAACAGAGGCGGCGTGGACCGCAGGGGCCGGTAGACCACGCCGTTCCGGCGCATGCCGGTCAAGGCAGCGGGAACCACGGAAAGTCCGATTCCCGCCGCGACCAGATTTATCGCCATGATATATTCCGGCGTCTCCTGCGCGATTTTTGGCGTACACCCCACCTTCTCAAACGCGGCCGAAATCAGATTTCGCATCGCCCTGTCGCTCGTGCGTCCGCGTGGCAGAATCAGCGGCTCGGCGCCCAACTCGGAAAGTTCGATCGACCGCCGCGAGGCCAGCGGGTGTGTATCGGGGAGAACGACGACGAGGCCTTCGGTCAAGAACGGTCGCCATGTCAGCGTGTCGATCTCTGGCGCGGGGGAACGCATGAACGCGACATCGATCCGGCGGTCGACCAGCGCTGGAACGAGATCATTGGACCGCGCCTGGATCAAGTTGAATTCCACGCAAGGCCAGCGTTCCCTGGCCTCTTTCAAAACGGCGGTGACCGGCGTGGCAAACGAAGCGGTTTCCGTGAGACCGATCGTAATGCGCCCGGCAAATCCACGGCCCGTCTCTTGCGCAATCAGGACGGCGGACCGGACCCGTTCAAGGACCGCTCGCGCTTCCGGCCAAAATGCCACGCCGGCTTCCGTCAACTCGATGCCCCGGCCGGCGCGACGCAGCAGCGGCGTGTGTAATTCCGCCTCGAGGGCCTTGATCTGTTGCGTTAGAGCCGATTGCGCCACGCGGAGCCGTTCGGCGGCGCGTGTGACGTGCATTTCTTCGGCAACGGCGCAAAAATACCGGAGATGACGCAATTCCATATTCATAAGTGTGCCAGATCGAATCGTCAAAATCAATATATTGGACAGCGTATTCGTAAAAATCGATTGTGGAAGCAATACCGCGCATTGAACGTGGGCCGAGGAGGGGAAACGCAGTGGATACGAGGATGAAAGTCGTCGCGGCGGTCTGGTTCTTTCAGACAGCCAACTATTTGGACCGTGTCGCGATGAGTTTTGCCGGTCCGTCGATCATGAAATCCCTGTCTATGGAGCCAAATCAGTTCGGGATCGTGCTCTCCGCGTTCGGGGTCGGCTATTTCCTTGCCCAAATCCCCGGCGGGTTGCTTGCCGATCGCTGGGGTGCGAAGCCATTGATGGTGATCGCTCCACTCTTTTGGGCCTTGTTTGGCGGAGCAACGGGCTTTGTCGCCACTCTCGCCGGGTTCGTGTTGACACGCGCTTGCCTCGGCGTCTCCGAAGGCATGTCGAACGCCTCGT
Source organism: Beijerinckiaceae bacterium (assembly GCA_031291515.1). Classification (GTDB taxonomy): domain Bacteria; phylum Pseudomonadota; class Alphaproteobacteria; order Rhizobiales; family Beijerinckiaceae; genus RH-AL1. The sequence continues at coordinate 33,046 of JARLIW010000212.1, forward strand.
GCTATAAGGTGATCGGCGACAACTTTGAATCCCGCGACCGCGCCAGGGCGGTCGGCATCTGGGCAACGGCCTTTGCCGTGGCGCCCGCGTTGGCCGGACCGATCGTCGGCACGCTGCTCGTTCATTATGGCTGGCAAGCTGTATTCTTTTTCATGATGGCGCCGGCGCTGATTGCCGCCTTCGTGAACTCCCGGTTCATTCCGGCGACCCCTCTCATCGACGCGATCGATCGAACCGCTCCGGACAAGAGCGGGAGCTTCGTCCGTATTCTGCGCACCCCTAGCCTTTGGGTGTTGTCACTCGCTTATTTCGGCTTCAACATCGCATATTGGGGCTACATCGGCTGGATGCCGAGCTATTTGGCGCTGGAACGTCATATCGATGTGAAATCGATCGGAGTTTTGGGCGGCATTCCCTATGTTTTCGCTTTTTTCGGAATGCTGCTGGCGGGCTGGCTCGGCAGTACGGCGCTGTACCGCTATCGCCCGCAACTCGTCGCGGTTTTCTATGTCTGTGGCGCGGTCTCGTTGTATTTCGCCTATGGAGCCGAGACGCTGCCATCGACCTTGACCGGCCTATCCTTCGCGGCGTTTTTTCTTTACGGGGGATTTGGCCCTTTCGGAGCGATTATCCTCGAATGTGCTCCGGAGGGACATCGCGCGGCTTATGCCGGCGTGATCAGCACCGTTGGACAGGTCGCTGGCGCGGTCGCGCCGGCCATCGTCGGGGCTCTTGTCGAAACAACGGGTACCTTCGCCAGCGGGTTTAGCTTCATGATCGCCGGACTCTGCGTGGCTTCGGCCTGCCTCATGTTTGTGACCTTCTTCCGGTTCGGTACGGCAACTCCGGTCGTCGCCGCGATATGACCGGCAAAACAAATGCAAACCTCGACGGAGTGACATATGCGTTCGACGATGATGGACGTCCCACTGCTTGTATCATCGGTCCTGCGCCACGCCGCGCAGTATCATGGCGAAACGGAGGTCGTATCCCGGACGGTGGAGGGACCTATTCATCGCACGACATATGCCGAGACGTGGCGCCGTACGCAACGGCTCGCCAACGCTCTCGCCGGGCGTGGCTTGCATATTGGAGACCGTGTCGGCACGTTGGCTTGGAATGGGTATAGACATCTTGAAATATACTATGCCGCCGCTGGCGCGGGATATGTGTGTCACACCGTCAATCCCCGCCTTTTTCCGGAGCAGATCGTCTTCATCATCAACCATGCCGCTGACAAAGTGCTGTTCATCGAACCGAGTTTTGTCGATTTGCTGCAAACGATCTCCGACAAACTGACGACGGTGGAGGCCGTGGTCGTGATGACCGACGCCGCGCACATGCCGGTATCCTGGACGCTTTCGGGACTGCTCTGTTACGAGGCGTTGCTCGCGGAACAGCCGGAGCAATTCGAATGGCCGGTCCTCGATGAGAACGAGGCCGCTGGTCTCTGTTACACCTCTGGAACCACTGGCGACCCCAAGGGCGTGCTGTATAGCCATCGCTCGATGGTGCTGCATGCGATCGCCGTATGCTTGCCAGATGTCTTTGCTCTGAGTGCTTGCTCCACGGTCATGCCCGTTGTGCCGATGTTCCATGTCAACGCTTGGGGGCTGCCTTATGCCGCGGCCATGGTTGGGGCAAAGCTAGTCCTGCCGGGCCCCAAGCTCGACGGAGCAAGCCTGCACGAACTGATGACGGCCGAGGACGTGACCGTTACCGCCGGAGTGCCGACGATTTGGATGGGGCTCTTGGATTGGGTGGAGGCGCAAGGGCAAACATTCGGCAGGCTGCAACGCGTGGGGGTCGGCGGCTCCGCCTGTCCGCCAGTCATGTTTCAGCGGTTTCGCGATCAAGGCGTCGACGTGGTGCATGCCTGGGGGATGACCGAAACCAGTCCGGTCGGCCTCGTAAACCGTCCCAAGGCGGGCGATGGCGCGCGATCCGCGGTGGACGAAGCCGCGTTCTCCGCCAAGCAGGGGCGGCCGATCTTTGGCATGGAGTTCCGGGTTGTGGATGCTGCTGGAAACGAAGTCCCGCATGATGGTGTCGCATCCGGTCTCATGCTGGTGCGAGGACCGTGGGTTGCCGCGGGTTATTACAATGCTGAACGCGGCGTCGACGACGCCGGCTCGAGCTGGTTCGAGACCGGTGATGTGGTCAACATGGATTCCCGAGGTTACGTGCAGATCGTCGACCGCTCGAAGGACGTCATTAAGTCGGGCGGAGAGTGGATCAGTTCGATCGACCTTGAAAATATAGCCCTCTCTCACCCCTCCATACAGGAGGCGGCCGTTGTGGGCCGCCCCGACGAACGTTGGACCGAACGCCCTTTACTGGTCGTCGTACGCCGGCCAAACAGCAATGCCAACGAGGATGAGTTGTTGGCCCATTACGAGGGCAAGGTCGCGCGCTGGTGGGTACCCGACAGCGTGGTTTTCGTCGAAGAACTACCCCGCACCGCGACTGGCAAATTGTTGAAAACCAGGATCCGCGAGCTCTACGGACCCGAGCCCCGGTAACGGCTAAACTCTTGTCGGGGACCCCGTCGTCGTCTTTTGAAACCC
>JARLIW010000213.1 GCA_031291515.1 Beijerinckiaceae bacterium
GGCGATCGCGGGATCACCTTCGCGGCCGAGATCCCCCAGGGCTCGAAACTGCTCGAGGGCACATGGTGGGGCGCCGGTTACGCCGGGCCGCCGCTCGTCTCGCTCGAATCCGACATTGCCGCGGGGCTCGGCCTGCATTTGGGCGACACGATCACCGTCAATGTCTCCGGCCGCAACATCACGGCCAAGATCGCCAATACACGCAAAGTCGATTGGCGGACATTCGGCATCAACTTCGTGCTGGTATTTTCGCCCGGCACCTTCGCGGGCGCGCCCTATAGCGACCTCGCGACCGTCACCTTTCCCAAGGGCGGCGACGCCGCGCGCGAACTCGCTCTGTTGCGCGACACGGCGACCGCCTTTCCGAGCGTGACGAGCATCCGGGTGCGCGACGCGCTCGATGCGATCTCGAATGTCGTGGCACAGCTCGCCCTCGCGATCCGGGGCGTGGCGAGCGTCGCGCTCGCCGCCTCGGTGCTGGTTCTCGCGGGCGCGCTCGCGGCGGGCCAGCAGGCGCGGCTCCACGATGCCGTCGTGCTCAAGACCCTGGGCGCGACGCGCAACCGGCTGCTCGCGGCGTTCCTGCTCGAATATGGCATCATCGGCTCGGTCACCGCCGTCTTCGGCGTGCTCGCCGGCACCGCCGCCGCCTATGGCGTCATCACCAAGGTCATGCAGCTCGACTTCGTCTTCTTCTGGACGCAGGCGATCCTGGCCGCCGGCGCCGCGCTGGTCCTGACCGTCGGACTGGGCCTCGCCGGAACCTGGCGCATCCTCGGCCGCAAGCCCGCGCCCTACCTCCGCAATTTATAAACATTACGAAGGTTTAAGCTTGGCGGGCCCCTTGGCAGGCTTGTGGTCGTCGGCGGAGAAGGCCATATTGCAGGCATCGGCATTCCCGAGGGAAATGTCGCCCGGAGGCGGGCAAGCCTCCCCAAACGCAGAGGTTTCGATGTCCGACTATGATCGCAATGCAGTCCGCTGGGGACAAGGCGGCGCCCAGGTTCGAGGCGCGGTCGACCAGGGTTTGCGCACCTTTATGATCGGCGTTTACAACAACATGATGGTTGGTCTCGCGATCACCGGCGTGGTCGCCTATCTGATCAATCAATTGGCCGTCGCGGGCGCGGGCGAGCAAGCCCAGGCCATGATGGGCCATATTCCGCTCACCGCGTTCGGCGTCGCGATTTACGGCTCGCCGCTGCGCTGGATCGTGATGTTGTTGCCGCTCGCCTTCGTCATGTTCTTCTCGTTCCGCATCAATTCGATGTCCGCCTCGTCGGCGCGGACATTGTTCTTCGCCTTTTCGGCCGCGATGGGCCTGTCGCTCTCCTCGATCCTGCTGGTCTATACCGGCGCCTCGGTGTACCGCGCCTTCTTCATCACCGCCGCCGCCTTCGGCTCGCTGAGCCTCTACGGCTATACGACGAAGCGCGATCTCTCGCCGATGGGCACGTTCTTGATGATGGGCGTGTTCGGCCTGATCATCGCGATGCTCGTGAATGTGGTGTTCGTGCATTCCTCGAGCTTCCAACTCGCGCTCTCGGCCCTCTCGGTCCTGATCTTCTCGGGACTGACCGCGTGGGACACCCAGGCGATCAAGGAAATGTATTGGGCAGGAGACGGCCACGAGGTCATGACCAAGAAATCGGTCAACGGCGCGTTGATGCTCTATCTCGACTTCATCAACATCTTCCAGTCGCTGCTCTACCTCACGGGCTCGCGGAACAACTGAGTTCCCGGCAAGACGAGTTCGAAAAGCCCTGGTTCGCCGGGGCTTTTTGTTAGCGGAAGACCTTCCTTCAAACACCCCGATCCCCTCACATTGAGGAGGCTTCGCCCTTCAATGTGGGATGCTTTCTGGTCACGCCCTCGGCGAAGCCGTCTCGAAATGCGAGGGAGTCGCGAAGCCGAAGCGCATCCGGCGCACCCGAAGAGCGAGGGACCGCCCTCGTGCTTCGAGACGCTCGCCTTCGGCGGCTCCTCGGCATGAGGGCTAACGGAGTGCTTCGGCCCGCCCCTACGTCACCAGCTTGATCTTCTTGTCGAGCACTTCGATCACGCGCTTCAGCTCGGAACCGCGCTTCAGGATCAGGCCGGTGGACGTGACCACGCTGAACGCGCCCTGCTTGCGCGCGAGCTTCGGGTCCTTCACGACGCGATAGAGCGGAAATTCCGACGCGCGGCGGAAGATCGAGAACACCGCCTTGTCCCGCGAAAAATCGATCGCGTAATCGCGCCATTCGCCCTCCGCGACCTTGCGGCCGTAGAGGTTGAGGATTTCGCGCAATTCGTGCCGGTCGAAGGTCACCGTCTCCGGGACTGATTTTGGCGTGGTCCCCTCGAATGCGCGGGTTTCCATCGGGCGGGGACGCAGCGGCTGGATTTCTCCGCGCCGGACGCCCCCCGCGAGACTATCGCTCGATTGATCTTCGCTCACGATCCCGCCGTTCGATTCATGATTCCGTCATGATCGCCCAGCCCTCGCCGTCCGGCAAGCCGGGCCTTGGAAATCTTTGCGGCGTCGAGCGAGACCATTCATGCCGACGTTCTTGAAAACGCGGGCCACCCGCGCGATATGAGCGCTGCTTTTCGCGCCGGGCTTGCGCCCGCCGCCTGATTCTCAACGGAGCACACCTAATGACCACCACCGAAGGGCAGACCCACGTTTTCCAGGCCGATGTCGCGCGCCTGCTGCACCTGATGGTTCATTCTGTCTATTCCGAACGCGATATTTTCCTGCGCGAGCTGATTTCCAACGCGGCCGACGCCTGCGAGAAATTGCGCTACGAGGCGATCGCCAATCCGGCGCTGACGGCGGACGAAGCGCCGTTCGGCATCACCATCGCGCTCGACAAGGACGCCAAGATTTTGAGCGTCACCGACAACGGCATCGGCATGTCGGAGGGCGATCTCACCAACGCGCTCGGGACCATCGCGAGTTCCGGCACGCGGGCCTTTCTCGACAAGCTCGGCCAAGCCGTTCCCGAAGGGGCCGAAAAACCCGCCATCGGCTCCGATCTGATCGGCCAATTCGGCATCGGCTTCTATTCCGCCTTCATGGTCGCGGACCAGGTCGTCGTCGAAACCCATCGCGCGGGCAGCCCCGATGCGTTCCGCTGGACCTCGGACGGCAAGGGCTCCTATGCGATCGCGGCGCTGCCGCTCGACGAGGCGCCGACGCGCGGCACCAAGGTCGTCCTGCACCTCAACGACGCCTCGCTCGACTATCTCGAACCCTACAAGATCGAACAGCTCGTCCGCGAGCATTCGGGCGCGATCACCATCCCGATCAAGCTCAAGGAGACGCCTGACGCCGAGGTCAAGCCGCTCAGCGAAGGCACGGCGCTGTGGGCCAAGCCGAAAAGCGCGGTCACGGAAGAGGAATACAAGGATTTCTACCAGAACCTCGCGGGTCAATATGATGCCCCGGCGCTCACGATCCATTGGCGCGCCGAGGGGCGGCACGAATATACCGTGCTCGCCTTCCTGCCGGGCTCGCGTCCGTTCGACCTGTTCGATCCCGGCCGCAAGGGCAAGGCAAAGCTCTATGTCCGCCGCGTTCTGATCTCGAACGAGGCCGAAATCCTGCCGAACTGGCTGCGCTTCGTCCGCCTCGTCGTCGATAGCGCCGATCTGCCGCTCAATGTCTCGCGCGAGCTGATCCAGGAAAGCGCCGTCTTCGCCGCGATCAAGAAGGGCGTGACCAACCGAATCGTCCAGGAACTGACCAAATTCGCGGAAAGCGACAAGGAAGGCTTCGAGACCCTTTGGGACAATTTCGGCGGCGTGATCAAGGAAGGGCTCTACGAAGACATGGAGCGCCGCGACGCCATCTATAAGATCGCGCGGTTCGCGACCTCGACGCACCCCGAGGGCAAGCGGACCCTGGCCGATTATATCGCGGGCCTGAAGGAAAATCAGACCGCGATCTATTATCTGCTTGGCGAGGATCTGAAGCGCCTGCAATCGAGCCCGCAGCTCGAAGGGTTCCGCGCGCGCGGGATCGAGGTCTTGCTGCTGACCGATCCGATCGACGCATTCTGGATCGGCAACGCGGCGGGCTTTGAGGCCAAGCCGGTCAAAGCGCACCCCCCCGCCCCCCCCCCCCC
>JARLIW010000214.1 GCA_031291515.1 Beijerinckiaceae bacterium
AAAAGATGAATGGTCGGAGTGGCGGGATTCGAACCCACGACCCCTAGTCCCCCAGACTAGTGCGCTAACCGGGCTGCGCTACACTCCGACTGCGGCTCCTTATAAAGAAGGTTTCGCCCCATGCAATCCCGAACCAGGGCGCGGCAGTCGCATCGGGCTCTTTTCACGGATTTATTTGCGGGCCGTTCAAGCCGCCGAACGCCGCGCGGCGCGGAGAATCGCTTCGCATTCCGTGATCACGGCCAGGACCGCCCGCAGACGCTCTGGATCTTGGACCGGCTGCGACGAAGCCGGCGGCGCCGTGGTGACTTCCCCGCTCTCGTCCTCGAGCGGCTCGTGGGGCGCGGCCAACTCATTTGGCGCCGGCACGGCGAAGCCCTCTTGCAACACCTTGACGCCCTGCTCCTTCAACAGGCGCTGAACCCCCTTGATCGTATAGCCCTCGTCGTAAAGGAGCTTGCGGATCATCGCGAGCAAGCGCACGTCGGCGGGCCGGTAGAATCGCCGCCCCCCCGCGCGCTTGAGCGGCTTGATTTGCGGAAATCTCGTCTCCCAAAACCGCAGGACATGCTGTGGGAGGTCAAGATCCTCGGCAACTTCGCTAATCGTCCTGAACGCGTCAGCGCTTTTTTCCATCGATCCGCACTCCAGCCAGCGGTGTGGCCGTCAACCGCAACCGACCCGATCAGACACAGTGTTCCCCTCTCACCCTTGCGGGTCGGGACTCCCAGCGTCGTAAAAATTCATTTGTTGGGACCGGAGCGAATCGGCCTTTTCGGACCAAGAACCCTGGAGAGCCGCGAATAGCAGTGTCAATGCAGCGCTCGCATCCTTGGTGACACCCCCGACTTTTCCGGCGGGATCCTAATTTTCTTCCTTCGGCGGCTCTTCGCCATTCATCAAGGCCTTGAGCACATTGGACGGTTTGAACACGAGAACGCGGCGCTGCAGGATCGGGACTTCGACCCCGGTCTTGGGATTGCGCCCAATGCGTTCGCCCTTGTCGCGCACGACGAACGAGCCGAACGACGAAAGCTTCACGGTCTCTCCGACCGCGAGCCGGTCCGTGATTTCGCTCAACACCATTTCGACAAGGACCGCGGATTCCTTTCGAGAAAGGCCGACGCGGCGGTAAACAGCTTCCGCGAGGTCGACCCTCGTGACGGTTTGCGGAGCCGCGGCCGGCGGTGCCGAGGCCTTTGGGCGGGCAATGGACGGCTCATCCAGTTTATTCATCGACACATCCGAAATCATTTTCAATCACAACTCACTAACGCCATTTTAGCGAAAGACAGGTGACGAATTTATGGGCCGCGCGAACCTTTTTGTGAAGTGTATGCCGCCGCCGTCCGTCCGACAAGACGTCCAGCGTCGCGCCGACGCCAAAACTAAGACCATAAGTGTCTAAAAAGCATAGGTCTTTTGACTAGTACGCGCTTTAACGCGCGGCGCAAAAAGCGAACCGCCATGCCCACAAAATAATATCTAGCGATTTGATTTTGCGCGGCATTTCTCGCATTACCAGCGAATCAACGCGGACCCCCAGGTAAATCCGCCGCCCATGGCTTCGATCATGACGAGATCACCGCGTTTGATCCGCCCATCGTCGCGCGCCACGCAGAGCGCGAGCGGGATCGAAGCGGCCGACGTATTGGCGTGCCGGTCGACGGTGACCACGACCTTGGCCGGCGCGATCCCCAGTTTCTCCGCCGAGCTGTCGATGATCCGGCGATTGGCTTGATGGGGCACGAACCAATCGAGGTCCGCCGCGCTCGTGCCGGTCGCCGCGAAGGCGTCGGCCATCACATCGGTCACCATGCCGACGGCATGGCGGAAAACCTCTTTGCCGCTCATGCGCAAATGGCCGGTCGTCCGCGTCGAGGAGGGGCCGCCATCGACGTAAAGCTTCTCGCGGTGGCGCCCGTCCGAGCGCAAGTGGGAGGTCAGGACGCCCCGATCCAGGACGGTCCCTTCGCCTGGCGCCGCCTCGAGGACGATCGCCCCCGCGCCATCGCCGAAGAGCACGCAAGTGGTGCGGTCTTCCCAATCGACGATTCGCGAAAAGGTCTCGGCGCCGATGACGAGGGCGCGGCGATGTGAGCCCGACATCAGAAACTTATCCGCCGTCGCGACGGCGAAAACGAAACCCGAGCAAACCGCTTGAAGATCGAATGCGGCGCCCCCCGTCATCCCGAGCCCAAACTGAATTTGGGTCGCGACCGACGGGAAGGTAAAGTCAGGCGTCGATGTCGCGACGATGACGAGATCGATGTCGCTCGCTTCGAGACCAGCGTCCCTGAGCGCCGCCCGCGCCGCGCGCAGTCCTAAAGTCGATGTCGTTTCGTCCGGCCCGGCGATATGGCGTTGGGTGATGCCCGTGCGCTGAACAATCCATTCGTCCGACGTCGCCAACTTCTGTTCGAGGTCGCGATTGGTCACGATGGTTTCCGGGAGATAGGAACCAGCCCCCGCCACGACCGAACGGCGGAAGCCTTTCTGAAAGTCGATCACTACTCGTCCATCCTTGCGGCTTCGAGAGCGGCCGGGTCAGGGTCCACCACAGTCCCGCCCCCAGCGCCATCCGTCAATGCGCTTAATGCAATCGCAAGTGTATCACGAATCTTCCGTAACAACTCATGGTGTACCATGGCATAGCCAAGATTAATCGCGTTCGCCGTGTCGGCCGCGTCGGCGCCGCCATGGCTCTTGATCACCACGCCGTCGAGACCGAGGAACACGCCGCCATTCGGCGGTATGATCTTGGCGCGCACCTTCGCCAAGGCGCCCCGCGCCAAGAAGGCGCCGACCTTGGAAAGAATCGTTTCGGTCATCGCTTCGCGCAAATATTGCCGGATCTGCTTCGCCGTGCCCTCGGCCGTCTTCAGGGCGATATTGCCGGTAAATCCTTCGGTGACCACGACATCGACCGTGCCTTTGCCGATATCGTCGCCCTCGACGAAGCCTTGATAGGACAACGACGGCAAGGACGCGCTGCGAAGCATGCGCGAAGCCGCCTTGACCTCCTCGATCCCTTTAACCTCTTCGACCCCGACATTGAGCAGGCCGACGCTGGGTTTTCCGATCGAGAGCACGATATTCGCCATCGCCGCGCCCATGATCGCAAGATTGACCAGCGTGCGCGCGTCCGCGCCGATGGTCGCGCCGACGTCGAGCACGATCGAGCGGCCCCGCAAGGTCGGCCAGATCGCGGCAATGGCCGGCCGGTCGATGTCCGGCATGGTGCGCAGGCAAATTTTGGCCATGGCCATCAAGGCGCCGGTGTTGCCAGCGGAAAAGGCGGCGTCGGCCTCGCCCTTCTTCACCGCCTCGATGGCGAGCCACATCGACGAATTCCGCCGTCCGTAGCGCAAAGCCTGGCTCGGCTTGTCGTCCATGCGGATCGCGACGGATGTGTGAACGACCTTGGACACCTTGGCCAAGGCCGGCCGCGCCGACAGCAACGGTTGAATTTCGCTCTGCTCGCCAAAGAAGATGAAGGCAAGCTGCGGCCGCCGGGCCAAAGCCAGCGCCGCCCCTTCCACGATCACCACCGGCCCGTGGTCGCCGCCCATGGCGTCGAGCGCTATTCGCACGGATCTCGTCATGAACGACAACGTGCCGGTAAGAGGTTGGCTTCGATCACGGCTTTTCCCTAAAGCGCTCCAAAGCCGCGAACGTAGACGGCTCCGGCTTGTCCTCTTCGCCGGCTAAGACGCCCGCGAAATGAACTCCCGGCTTCTTAGGATAGAAATCCCGCGCCAACGTCAAGAATTCCAAAGCCACAGCACCCAAATCAATCGTATTGTCGAAGATCGGGTCCGGGGGGTCCTCCACATCGGCGATATCGATGATCTCGACCTGCTTCCCCTGCCCGCTTTGATCGCCGCGCGCGGGCAAGGCGAAGGAAATCGAGACGTCTTGGCTCAGCGTGGAATCGAACGGCTCGAGCGTCACGACGCAAATTTGCGTGACCAGGGCTTCGACATGACCGGTGACGTCGAAACGTCCGCTTGCGCGCCCCGCAATATGGAAATCCGCCGCCAGGGACAGCACGGCGGGCAAGCCGGCATCCAATGCGATCGCCTCGCATTCGGCGGCGCTCGCCTCGATCCGCCGCTTCAGGCCGGTCTTCTCCGGCACATCACGAATGCGCAACGGCCGCGAAAAAGGCCCCCGCGGCGCGGCGGGACGATCGTTGCTGGTTTTTGTCACGATGCCAGCTCCTTCGGCATGAAAGTGGCGGGATCGGGAAACGGAACCGCGCCGTCGATAAAGTTTTGCACGGACAGGTTCTTCAGACCCGCGGCGACAGCGCCGGCATAGGCCGTCAGAGCGATCAAAGCGGCATTCGCGGCGCCAGAATCGTCCTTCGCCGCGTGAAGGATATTGCGCGACAGGGCCGGGGCGAGATGCTCCGGACCCTCGCGCAAAGCTTCGTCATAGGCGGCGCTGCGGCCCAGAAATGCCCCGGCCAAGGTCTTCATGCGCTTTGGCACGGCCGTATCGCCGACGCCCATTTCGCGCAGGGTGTGATCGAAATGCCGGAAAATCGCATCGACGAGATCTTGCGCGAGATCGGGACCGGGCGCCGGCAGCGCGTTGAGCGCCCGCAGCACGAGCGCGGCATGCAAGGTCAAGCTCTCGAACCGGCCCTCGAACGTATCGGCCATGCCGAGACCGGTAAACAGCGCCGGTTGCCGCGACGCCGCGACGAGGACGGTATAAAGCCGCTCAATGACCACCCGGTTGGCGGAACGGCGAAAAAGCCCGAAAAACATCACGTCACGCCTTAAATCGCCGCCAAGACCGGCCCGAAATTAACCATATCCATACATTGTGGCGAACGATCCGGGCACAAGAATGTCTTTAAAAACCACGCGCCCGGCGGCGTAAACGGGCGCCGCGCACTTTGAAACACGAGTGGTTTCCTGTCACCGGCTCGTCCGCGCCCAGGGCGCAAATCCCCGCCGGATGGCCCGAGATAGCTCAGCTTCGCGCACACCTTACCTTGCTTTCGTCACAAGCTGGGGGTAGGCATCGCGAGCCCGGAAGGCAAGGGAAACTTGCCATGGAGGGTGCTCTTCGCCGGAGACAGATGATAGCTATGCAATTCCAGGCCGCCACATCGCACGCCGCGCAATATATGTTTTTTTGGCGGAACTCCTTGAAATGGCTCGCGGCGGGGCTGCTCGCGACCTCGCTCGGGGGCTGCCTTGGCTACGACGGTGAAATTCAGCACGGCTTCCAAGCCGATGCGTCGGTCTTGGCGGACGTAAAGCCCGGCTATTCCGCCGAGCAAGTCCTCGTGCTCCTGGGCACGCCCTCGACCACGTCGACGGTCGGCGGCGACGCCTGGTATTATTTCTCGCAAAAGACCAAGCACGAACTCGCCTTCATGCCATCGAAAGTCGTCGACCAACGAATCTATGCGGTCTATTTCGACAAATCGAAAAAAGTGACGCGGATCGCCAATTACGGCCTGGCGGACGGCAAGGTCGTCAATTTCTCGAACAGCACGACGCCCACCAGCGGCTCGGAAAACACCTTCCTCAAGAACATGATGCTCAATATGATGCATTTTGGGTGATCGGAGCAAACGCGCCGGGGTCTTCTCCCGTTTAGACGAGAAGACCCGCGCGCCTCAATCCAACGGCTCGTAAGCCGTGATCTCGATGCCGAAGCCGGACAGCCCGACGTAGTGGCAGGGCGAATTGGTCCGCAGCCTTATCGAACTGATCCCAAGATCCTTCAAAATTTGCGCGCCAAGACCCACTTCGCGCCATTGCTTGGTGCGAAGGCTCTCGGAATTCTCCTCGTCGCGCTGCGAGGCCCGCGCGGGAACCCCCGCCGCGCCGTCTCGCAAATAGATCAGAATGCCCCTGCCCTCTTCGCTGAACCGGGCGAGAATTTTGCGGATATGCTCGCCGCCGGTGATGACGTCGGCGATAATGTCGACCCGGTGTAGCCGGGCCGGCATCTTTTCCCCACTGCCGATCTCGCCGTGAACGAAAGCGAAATGCTGGACGGGATCGAACGGCGTGACATAGGAATAGCACATCAAGGCGCCGCTGGTTCCCACGACCGGAAAAGAGGCAACTCGCTCGACGAGCTTTTCCCGCGCCTGGCGATAGGAGATCAGATCGGCGACGGAAATCCGCTTGAGCTTATGCTTCTCCGCGAATTCGCTGATCTGCGGGCCGGCCATCACCGTGCCGTCGTCATTGACCAATTCACAGATCACGCCGACGGCGGGCAGACCCGCGAGGCGGCACAGATCGACCGCGGCCTCGGTATGACCCGAACGCATCAGCACGCCGCCTTCGCGCGCGATCAACGGGAACACATGGCCCGGCCGCACGAAATCGCCGGCTCCCATGTTTCCATTGGCCAGCGCCCGCACCGTGTTATTGCGCTGCTCGGCCGAAATCCCCGTCGTCAAACCGTGACGGACATCGACGGTGACGGTGAAGGCCGTTCCGAGCGGCGCATCGTTGGTTCCCACCATCGGCGCCAAATGCAGCCGCCGCGCATCCGACGCCGTGACCGGCGCGCAGACGATGCCGCAGCCGTTGCGGATGATGAAGGCCATTTTCTCGGGCGTGCAGAGCGAGGCCGCGCAAACAAGGTCGCCTTCATTCTCGCGGTCGTCGTCGTCGGTGACGATCACGATTTCCCCCCGGCCAATGGCCTCGATCGCTTGGGTCACGGAGCTCTGGCTTTCGGCATGATAGATGGGCGACAAGAAATCTCTCCGCGATACGCGCGCCCGGCATCGGGCTAGGTGTTAGATAAGGTCAAGGACGGAACGGTACCAGCCTTGCGGCGGATGATTGAAAATGATCCGTCGATCACGAGAGGACGAGGAGACGAACTCGTCCAGGGGTCGCTCGTCGGGTCGCCGCGGCTCCAGCGGTTAGGTCCCTACCTGCGCCCGGTGCCGCAAAAACTGGTCGGCCAGCACGCAGGCCACCATGGCTTCACCCACGGGGACCGCTCGGATTCCGACGCATGGATCGTGACGGCCCTTGGTGACGATCTCGGTCTCGGCGCCGGTCCTGTCGATGGTCAGGCGCGGCTTGAGAATCGAGGACGTCGGCTTGACCGCGAACCGGGCGACAATGGGCTGGCCGGTGGCGATGCCGCCGAGAATTCCGCCGGCATGGTTCGAGAGAAATCGCGGCTCGCCGTCGTTGCCGCCGCGCATTTCGTCGGCATTTTCCTCGCCCGTCAAAGCCGCCGCCGCGAACCCTTCGCCGATTTCCACGCCCTTGACGGCGTTGATCGACATGAGCGCGCTCGCGAGTTCGGCATCGAGCTTGGCATAAAGCGGCGCGCCCCAGCCGGCCGGCACGCCCTCGGCGACGATTTCGAGCACCGCGCCGATCGACGACCCGTCCTTGCGGATGGCATCGAGATAAGTCTCGAAAGCGGCGGCGGCCACCGGGTCGGGGCAAAAGAAGGGGTTGCGCTCGACCTCGTCCCAATCCCAGTTGTTCCGATCGATGAGCCGCGCGCCCATTTGCACCAAGGCGCCCCGGATCGTGACCTCGGGAATGATCTTGCGCGCGATAGCGCCGGCGGCGACCCGCGCCGCGGTTTCGCGCGCCGAGGAACGGCCGCCGCCGCGATAGTCGCGAATGCCGTATTTGGTCTGATAGGTGAAATCGGCGTGACCGGGGCGAAACTTCTCCTTGATCGCCCCATAATCCCCCGAGCGCTGATCCTCGTTTTCGATGAGTAGCATGATCGGCGTGCCGGTCGTCACCGAGCGGCCATCCGGCCCCTCCATCGTGCCGGAGAGGATGCGCACCGTATCGGATTCGCGCCGCTGCGTGGTGAACCGCGATTGGCCGGGCTTCCGCTTGTCGAGAAAACCTTGGATGTCCGCTTCGACGAGAGGAATCAGCGGCGGGCAGCCATCGACCACGCAGCCGATTGCGGGCCCATGGCTCTCACCGAAGGTCGTCACGCGAAAGAGATGGCCGAAGGTGTTGTGCGACATCGTTTCAAATCGCCAGGCTCTCTTCCCTTCCCCGAGCCGGGAGGGGAATGCGATTTCGGAATATTGGCGGGACGACGCTTAAAGACTAATCCTTCAGCAACGCGCCCATGTCCGGCGCGGCGGGGTTTTTCATCCCGACGATATGATAACCGGCGTCGACATGCAGGATCTCGCCGGTGATTCCACGCGCCATCGGCGACAGCAGAAAGGCGGCGCTTTCGCCGACTTCTTCGGTCGACACCGAACGGCGCAGCGGCGCGTTATATTCGTTCCAGCGCAAGATATAGCGGAAATCGCCGATCCCCGAGGCGGCGAGCGTCTTGATCGGGCCGGCCGAAATCGCGTTGACCCGGATATTCTTTTCCCCGAGGTCGGCCGCGAGATAACGCACGCTGGATTCCAGGGCCGCCTTGGCGACGCCCATCACATTATAGTGTGGCATCCACTTTTCGGCGCCGTAATAGGTCAACGTGAGCAACGAACCGCCATTGGCCATCAGCTTTTCCGCACGCTGGGCAACCGCCGTGAAGGAATAGCAAGAGATCAGCAGGGTATTGGAAAAATTCTCGGCGCTCGTATCGACATAGCGGCCCGTCAACTGATCCTTGTCGGAGAACGCGACACAATGGACGACGAAATCGAGGCCGCCCCATTCGTCCTCGACGGCCTTGAAGACCGCGTCGATCGAGGCTTCGTCGGTAACGTCGCAATGGCCAAAGACCTTGGCGCCCAATTCGGCAGCCAAGGGCCGAACCCGCTTTTCCAACGATTCCCCTTGGAACGTGAAGCCGAGCTCCGCGCCGGCCTCGCGAGCGGATTTCGCAATACCCCAGGCGATCGAGCGATTATTGGCGACACCAAGCACCAAACCGCGCTTTCCCGCCAAGATTCCCGCAATTTTCGCCGTTTCGGGCGTGGTTCCCGGTTGAGTCATTCGATTTCCGGTTCAAGATATGACATCGCGGCCAAGCTTTTGGCGCAACCGCATGCCGCCTTTAAGCCTAGAGGCCTCGGAAGTGCAAGGCCATCCGCAAAACGAAAGTGCCGACTAAACCGAAAAGGGAATTGGCAGCACAGGGCAGCATTGTTAATCTAAGGTTAACGGGACGTTGTCAAAGGCGAATCTTCGTGACGGCAGCGGCGAGGATCCAGGTGTGAAACTGCGCGAAGATCTCAACGCTATGACGCCGCGGCTCCGCCGCTATGCCCGCGCGCTCATGAGCGGTCATCCCGGCGGGTCGGACAGCGCGGACGATCTCGTGCGCGCGACATTGACGCGGGCCCTCGGGTTTCGCAACCATGGCACGCAGGCCGATCTGATGGTCCGCCTCTACGCGACACTGATTCAGCTCAACCGCGACATCGTCACGGGCGAATCCAAATTCTCCTCCGCGGGGAAATCTTCGTCTCACGCGCAACCCTTGGGCGGCCCGGCCGCGTCGCTTGCCGCCCGGCCCGGCAAACTCGCGACGAGCCTGATGAGTCTGGCGCTCGAGGAGCGCGAGGCGCTTCTCCTTGTCGCGCTCGACAATTTCGACCAAGCGGAAGCCGCGCGGATTTTGAGAATCTCGCGCGCGGCGTTTCTGAGCCGTCTCACGCGGGCGCGGCTCGCACTCGAATCCCAGCTGCGGACCCAGCCCGCGCGCGCGCCGGACGACCATGATCGTCACCACTCCCATCTGCGCCTTGTCAAATGAGCACGAGCGGCGCCCCTTTCTCCTCGTCGTTCAGCGAGGCCGATCTGCATAATTTCGTCGATGGACACCTGGAGCCGAGTCGGCAAGCGGAAATGACGCGGCGTTTGAAATCCCATCCGGCGGATCGCGCGCGGACCAGCGCTTGGCGCGAACAAAACGAGTTGATCCGGGCGACGTTTTCGGAAGTCGAAGGCGAAACCTTGCCGGTGTCGCTTTGCCTTGCGGCGCCGGCGCTGCTGAGATGCGTGGCAAGCGACGGCTTGCCGATGAGCGGGCAGGCTTCATCGCTACTCGAGAAGCCGCGATTCGCGAGTGAATCGCGCCGGCGGCGCGCACGGCTTCTGGCCTTGAGCGCGCTCATGATCTGCGCGGGGCTCGCCAGCGCGTGGATCCTGGTTCCCCACCCCCCCGCTGCGAAAACCAATCCCGCCTCGGCCACCGCCGACTTGGAAAAATCACTCACTGAACGGACAGCGGAGGCCATGGCCGGCGCGGAGGCCGTGGACCGTCGGTCGCTCGGCCTGCCCACGATCACCATTCCCGATCTCACGGCGGTGGGTTTCACCTTTACCGGGGCTTCGACCGATCAAGCCGATTCGCCTGCCCTCTTACTCTTCTATGAAGACCGCACGGCGCAGCGCATTGCGATCGGTATTACGAATGCGAGCCCGGCCGGCCAAACCGCGATCTCCGAACCCGTTTCGTCGGAACATGCCGTGACGTGGCACAGATATGGAAAGACCTTCGCGCTGACCGGTACGATCAGCCAGCGCCGCCTGAACGAAATCGCGGCGATGCTGCACACCGGCTTGGGCGGAGCCGGCAAGGCGAACTAGCCCGTCGGTCGGCGTCGACCTCTAAAACGAGAGGGGAGCCTTATATCCTCGCGAATGTTCGCGCGGGACAAGCCACGCGGACATTCACGATGGTTGGATTTTAGCCAGCGGTTTGCTCCTGGCCGACAAATCTCAGAATGCGATCATCGCATAGAGCAACGTCGTGCTGTTGCCGGAGGCGCTATGACCGGCGCCGTCGAAATTCGAGGTGCCTCCATAGACCTGGAGATATTGCGTATAGGAAACACCGATGCGGGCATTGGCATAGGGCCAGAACGACGGTCCGCCATGGCTGAAGGGCAAATAGGCCGCATCGAAGATCAGTCCATTTCCGTTCGGGCTATTGAGCACGGAATTGGCGCCATAGAGCCCGGCATCGGACGAGCCCGTGACATTGAAATAGCCCGCCGAGAGGCTGTAGGTATGATCGTAGACCCAGGAGCCGTTGGCCTTAAAGCTGTTCAGCCAGTTGCTGACATTGGTGGAACCGCCTTGCGCGAAGGTCGAATTGAGCCGCTGCGTTTCATAGATATCGGTCAGCTTCAGCGTGAAACTCTGTTGGTCGCCGGCATATTGATACTGCGAGTCAAACCCGACATCCGTGATGTGATCGACCCCAAACCCCGAGATGCGTCCCGGCAGGATATTCATATCCATGCCGAAAGTTCCGATTTCAAGGTAATGATCGCCCCAATGCGGCTCGATCGCGAGGCGCCAATAGGGCGCGACACCGTCGAGCGCGCTAGATGCATCGACATCGGCACCTGGCTGCCCGAGCGCGGTGAGCGCGCCCTTCGACAGGCTGCGATAGCCCGACACTTCGGCGTAGAGCATATCGTTCCAAAAAATATAGGCGCCGGCGCCCACGACCTGCCCCGCGAACCCGCCCTCGATAACGGTCGTGGGAATCGAGAATTGTGGCGCGATGCCCGAGCTGATTTGTGGAAACCCCCAAGCGGGAGTCGTGTTCCACACATCTTGAACCGTCGGATTATTATTGACCGAGATTCCGTAGATCATGTCTTTATCGAAAATCGTGGTCGTATCGGCGTAGCGGATGTCGGTATTGTCGAGCATCACATGCTGGGACGACCCATCGTAGGTGCCCTGAATGAACGCGCCCACGTTTCCGTAGATTTGCCCCCCGTAAAACAGGCTGGCCTGATCGAGCATCACATTGTTATTGACGCCCGTGCCCGGCGCTGGCGGGGAATCTTGGTTCACGCCGGTATGGGTAAAGTCCGGGAGCAACATGACGGCGATGGGCGGCAACTTGCTGTCCCCACCGCCGAGCGTGTAACCGCTCAGTTTGAAGCGGCGGCCGAAGGGCGTCAGTTCCGGAAAGGCCGTGTGGCACGCGGCGCAGGGCTGACCCGTCTGCCGGGCGAAGCTCGGAACCGCCTGGGCGCGCTTGACCGTCGCGGTCATTGCCAAAACAACCAGCAGGGAGGCTCCAGCCAAGACTAAGCTTAGAACGGCATAATCCGAGACTGATTTTCGACGCTTGGAAACGCCCATTTGATACCCCCCGGAAAACTAACGTGTAAAAATAATTTTTCTTAACGCGAAACTATCCCCGATTACGATGCAAAAATAGTTCATTTAGGACACATGTGATGATTTTCACTCGCGTATGCACAATCTAATTGTTACGATTTATTTTACGAAAAACCATCATTTACCTTGATTTTCATCAATGGCGCAGCCGCCAATTCGCATTACAGATTTCGTTGATCCACATAAAGTGGAAACAAGTGGGGGACGCGCCATGTCCATTTCAGATTTCAAAATGCCTGAAGCAATGTCCCGGCGCACGCTTTTGCGGGCAGGTATTTCAGCCGCGGGCGCGGCCGCGCTTATCGGCACCGCGACGCGGCCCGCCAGCGCGAAATTGGCGCAGTCGGCGATTGGATATCAGGATTCTCCGCACGGCAGCCAAGACTGCTCGAATTGCAATCTGTTCGAGGCGCCAGCGTCATGTAAGAGCGTCTCGGGCAAAATCAGCCCAAACGGCTGGTGCAAAATCTACGTCAAGAAAGCCGGTTGAGGCCAAACCAGCGCGCCCGAAGAAAACGGCTGGGATCAGCCCAGCCCTTTCCGGGGGTCGTAGGCATGCTTTCCGGCCAGCGTGCGCGCCAGGGATTCAAGATCGTCCTTGGCGTCGTCGGGCAAGACGATCTTGAGAGACACCAAAAGATCGCCGCGGCCCGATTTGCCGTCCGGCAATCCCTTGCCGCGAAGCCGCAGCGTGCGGGCGCCGTTGGACCCGGCCGGAATCCCGAGTTCGACCGGGTTTTCCAGCGTCGGCACATTGACCTTGGCGCCGAGCACGGCCTCGTAAAGGGTGATCGGCAGATCGAGCCGGATGTCGCGGCCTTCGACCCGAAAAAACGGATGTTTGGCGATATGCACGGTCACGATGGCGTCGCCTGGCGGCCCACCTTGCGGGCTGGGCTGCCCCTGGCCCTTGAGACGGATCTGCTTGCCCTCCTCGATCCCGGCGGGCACCGAGATTTCGAGATCGCGGCCGGTCGGAAGGCTCACGCGCGCCTTGGCGCCATGGACGCTGTCGGCGAGCCCGACGCTCACGCTCGCCTGAACGTCTTCCCCCCTCACCGGCGCATGCGCCTGCCCGCCCGGTTGGCGCGCGCCAGCCCGACCGCCGAAGAGATCGGCGAAAATATCGCCGGGATCGAAGCCTTGCGCGCCGCCGCGGCCCGGACGGCCCCCGAAATTGAATTCGAAATGTTCGGCGCCCGCGCCCGCGCGGCGCGGATCCGCGCCACCGCCAAACCCCTCGAATCCTTGAAACTTCGGCTTGCCCTCGGCATCGATTTCGCCCCGGTCGAACGCCCCACGCTTTTTCTCGTCGCCAAGAATTTCATAAGCGGCGCTCGCCTCGGAAAATTTCTCCTTGGCCTTGGGTTCGGTGCTCTGGTCCGGGTGATATTTCTTGGCCAGCCTGCGAAAGGCTTTTTTGATATCGGCGGCCGTCGCGCCCTTGGGAACACCCAAAATTAAATAAGGATCACGCATTTCTAAAGAGCCCACTCCACCGCCTGCCCACCTTCGCCCAGATTACCCAGCGCGAAAACCCATCAAGGCGCAAGCGTATGTCTCGGCTATCATGTGGGAAGTCGTACGAAAGCCGCAAGGCTGCGGCCGTCTCTTGCTCAACTCTTACCCACCTCTTTGCGATCGGTCACGATCCAATCGGCGCTGCCCGTCGCCGTGCAAGCCTTGCCCTGACTTTCGCTCACCACGCCATCGTGAACCGTCGTCTCGACGAAGGGGCGGCAAATCTTGGCATCGGCGGGATAGGCGGGTCCCGACGGCTTATAGGTTCCTTTGTCGCCGGTCGCCGGATTCTCCCATGTGACCGAGGTTCCCGCGCCCTGAAGATCGAGCGCCGTCGCCAGGGCCGCCTTCGCGCGACGTCGGTCCTCCTCGTCGCGCAACGCGCCCGGCCTGGGCTTGATCGACCCGGTGACATCGTCGCTTTGCGGCAACATGGACGCGATGGGATAGGAGACGGCGCAGCCGCCAACCGGCAAGACAAGCGCGGCGCAACCCAGCAGTGCGGCGCAACGGCACAAGCGCAACGAGGCGCTTTCCGCTACCGGGACGCCTCTTGCTGCGCTATGTTGGGGAGACTGTTGCACAAACGCACCGGACCAGAGAAAACTCTCAGCGGGATATTAAAGTGAACGAGTTAAAGAGCCGTGACTTCGAGCTGGCCGAGGATCCTTTTATCTTATTCAAGGAATGGCTCGACGAGGCCGTCGCAAGCGAGCCGAATGATCCGATCGCCATGGCCCTCTCCACCGTCGACGCCGACGGATTGCCGGATGTCCGCATGGTTCTCATGAAGGGCGTGGATGAGCGCGGATTCGTCTTCTACACGAATTTCGAGAGCAAAAAGGCCGAGGAATTACGGGGCTCGATGAAGGCCGCGGCGCTCTTTCATTGGAAAAGCCTGCGGCGGCAAATCCGTATCCGCGGCCCGATCGAACAGGTGACGGAGGCGGAGGGCGACGCCTATTTCGCGAGTCGCCCGCGGCCGAGCCGTCTTGGCGCCTGGGCCAGCCAGCAATCGCGTCCCCTCGAAAGCCGGGCGGTCCTCGAACAGGCCTTCGCGGCGGCCGAGGCGCGGTTTCCCGGCCCGGATATTCCCCGGCCACCGCATTGGAGCGGATACCGAATCAAGCCGCTTTCCATCGAATTCTGGCGCGATGGCGCCCACCGGCTGCATGACCGCATCCAATTTTCACGATCGGGGATCGCGGAAAATTGGAAAAAGCAACGACTTTATCCGTGACCGACGATCGGCTTTACCCCCGCCGTCCGCTGCTCGCGGCGAGCCTCGCGGTGTTCCGCGACAATCGCGTATTACTCGCGCAGCGCTTCGTGCCGCCGATGGAAAACCGCTTCACCCTGCCGGGAGGCCTCGTCGAGCCCGGCGAGAGCTTGAGTGAGGCCGCCTTGCGCGAAATGCGCGAGGAGGTCGGGGTCGAGGCGCGGATTCTCGGCTTCAACCGTCATGTCGAGATCGTCGAGCGCGACCGCGAAGGCGCGGTCAAGCGCCATTATGTCATCGCCTCATTCGTGGGATGTTGGCTCGCGGGCGAAGGCGTCATCGGGCCCGAAGCTCAAGCCGTCGTCTGGGTCGATCGTGACGGCCTTCGCGATTTGCCGGTCTCGGACGATCTCCGCCCGGTGCTCGACGGCGCTTGGGCGATCGCCGAACGCGCCGGCGCGGTCACGCCACGCCCCGCGAGCGCGGCGTAATGCGGCGACGCGCTCGTGGACATATTCCCAAATCTGTTTCCCTTCCCCCTTGTGGGCAAGGGTTAGGGATGGGGGTTCCCGCCATCCGCCTCGATTTGCAAGAGCGCCAAGCGCCCCTTCTCCCAACCTCTCCCCACGAGGGGGAGAGGCGGAGATCGCGGCGTTTCACCACGGCTCGGGTTTCCGCTGCCCTCTTCTGCCTGAGCGCTCTCGCGCCCGCCGCCTGGGCCGACCCGGCCCCGCCGCCCGCCGTGATCGAAACCAAACCCTATGATCCGAGCTTGATGCGGCTCGCCGAAGTGCTGGGCGCGCTGAGCTATTTGCGCGGCCTGTGCGGCGAGAAGGATGCCGCGGCATGGCATGCCCGGATGCAGGCTCTGCTCGATGCCGAAGGCACGACGCCGACGCGCAAGGACCATCTCGCGGGCGCCTTCAACAGCGGCCTCCAGGGCTACGCCCTCTCGTACCGCACCTGCACGCCGAACGCGCGCGTGATCATCGACCGCTTTTTGAGCGAGGCCTCGCGCATCACCAAGACGCTCGAAAACCGGTTTGGGCCAGGCTAAGGCTAAGCCCCTCTCGGCAGCGCCTCGGCGAAGCGCACGGCCTCGCCGCCCGACGGCGCGGTCAACTCGCCTTCCCACATCACGCGACGACCGCGAACGATCGTGCCGACGGGCCAGCCCGTCACGCTTTTGCCGTCGTAAGGGGTCCAGTTTGAGCGCGATGCGATCCAGCCGTTGGTGATCGTCGTCTGACGCTTGAGGTCGACGATTGTGAGATCGGCATCATAGCCGACCGCGACGCGTCCCTTGCCCGCGATTTGAAACAGCCGCGCCGGCCCGGCGCTCGTCATGTCGACGAACCGCTCCAGGCTGAGACGCCCGGCCGCGACATGATCGAGCATGATCGGCACGAGCGTCTGCACGCCCGTCATGCCCGATGGACTTTGCGGATAGGGCTTGGATTTTTCCTCCAGCGTATGGGGCGCATGATCGGAGCCCAGAATATCGGCGACACCCTCGCTCAAGCCTTGCCATATCCGCGCGCGATGCGTTTCGTCGCGCACCGGCGGGTTCATCTGCAGCAAGGTGCCGAGCCTGACGTAATCGGTCGCCGTCAGCGTCAGATGATGCGGCGTGACCTCGCAGCTCGCGATGTCCTTGTGATCCGCGAGAAACGCCATTTCCTCGCCGGTCGAAATATGCAGGACATGAATGCGGGCGCCCTGCGCGCGCGCGATGCGCACCAGACGGTGCGTGCAAAGCAAAGCCGCGACCTCGTCGCGCCAGACGGGATGGCTCGACGGATCGCCCGGCACGCGCAAATCCCGCCGTTCGCCGAGACGCGCCTCGTCCTCGGAATGAAACGCCGCGCGCCGCCGCGTATTGGCGAGGATCGAGGCGACGCCCGCATCATCCTCGACGAGCAGCGAACCGGTCGACGAGCCCATGAAAACCTTGATGCCGGCGGCGCCGGGCAGCCGCTCCAGCTCCGCGACGTCATGAGCATTCTCGCGCGTGCCGCCGACCCAAAAGGCGAAATCGCAATGCATGCGGTGATGGCCGCGCCGCACCTTGTCGGCCAACTCCGCCTCGCCGGTCGTCAGCGGATTGGTATTGGGCATTTCGAACACGGCCGTGACGCCGCCCATGACCGCCGCGCGCGATCCCGTCTCCAGATCCTCCTTGTGCTCGAGGCCCGGCTCGCGAAAATGCACCTGCGTGTCGATCACGCCCGGCAGAATGTGCAGCCCCGTGGCATCGACCACCTCGCCCGCGCTCGCGGCCGCAAGCTGCCCGAGGGCGACGATCTTTCCGCCCGCGATGCCGATATCGCGCGGCCCCGTTCCGTCATGGTTGACGAGAATTCCGCCCTTGAGAAGAACATCGAAAATCTGGGACACTGGGCTCTCCTGCGACGGCGGCGTGGATCGACTCTTGCTGACTAAACTGCTTTCCACTTGGATCGCTCTCTTTATGAGCAGTTGCCGCCTTTCCTCAATCCCAAAAGTCCGCGACCGTCGCGAGCCATGCCGATGACATGCGTCATCCTGCCTTCGCCAGTTGATGTGCCGCGCAAAAACCTCCACATCGTGAGGAAGCCAACAGAGAAAGTCGAGTTCCCGACATGACCCAAAGCCTGCTCAGCGATCGCGGCGTCATTGCCGTGACGGGCGAGGATGCGGAAAGCTTTTTGAACCGCATGTTCACGAACAGCGTGCTCGATATGCGGCCCGGTTCCGCGCGGTTTGCCGCATTGCTCTCCCCGCAGGGCAAGCTTTTGTTCGATTTCTTCGTCCTTCGCCAAGCCGACGGCTTTCTGTTGGATTGCGTGAAAGACCAAGCCGCGGAGCTGGCCAAGAAGCTCACGATGTTCAAGCTGCGCGCGAAGGTCGTGATCACCGATCGCTCGCCCGAGCTTGGCGTCGCCGCGGTTTGGGATAGCGTCTTGATGGAAGCGCCAGGGCCGGCCTTTCGCGATCCCCGGCACAATGGGCTCGGCTATCGCATCGTCGCCGAGCACGACGCGCTTTGCATCCTTGAAAATGCGGATGGGGACTATGAAAACCACCGGATCGCCCTCGGGATTCCCAAGGGCGGCGTGGACTTTCCCTATGGCGACACATTCGTGCACGACGCCAACATGGATCTGCTGCATGGCGTCGACTTCAAAAAGGGCTGCTATGTCGGCCAGGAGGTCGTCTCGCGCGTGCAACACCGAAGTTCCGCGCGAAAGCGCGTGGCGCGGCTGCAATTTTTTGGCGCGGTGCCGCCGCTCGGGGCGAATGTCCAGGCCGGCGAGACGGCGCTCGGCACGCTGACATCGGTGAGCGGCGAAATCGGCCTCGCCACGCTGCGGATCGACCGCTTGGCGGATGCCGGAACGGCGGGTATTGCCGTCACCGTGGAGGGCGCGCGCGTCGCGGCCATTGCCCTGCCCGAAATCAGCGAGATCGAACCGCCCGCTTATGCCCAAGATCTCTATTGATTTGACACCCTGCCGCTGCGCCTGGTGCGGCACGGACCCGCTCTATGTCGCCTACCACGACGAGGAATGGGGCGTGCCGGAATATGACGGCCGCGCTTTGTTCGAGAAGCTGGTCCTCGACGGGTTTCAAGCCGGGCTTTCGTGGATCACGATTCTGCGCAAGCGCGAAGCCTTCCGGACGGCGTTCGACGGGTTCCAGCCGGAAATCATCGCCCGCTACGACGCGGACAAATTGGCCGCTCTGATGGCCGATGCCGGGATCGTGCGAAATCGGGCGAAGATCGCGGGCGCGGTCGCCTCGGCCCGCGCGTACCTCGAGCTCGGCGGCGCGGAGCCTTTTTCGGATTTGATCTGGAGTTTTTTCGACGGGGTGCCGCTCCGCAACAAATTCGCGAGCCATGCCGAGATTCCGGCGGCCACGCCGCTCTCCGTCGCGCTTTCGAAAGAGTTGAAACGTCGCGGCTTCGCCTTTTGCGGCCCGACGATCGTCTATGCCTTCGCCCAGGCCTGCGGCTTGATCAACGACCACGTGGAAGCGTGTTTTCGCGGCGACGAATGCGCGGCGCTGGCGCGGCGGTAAATTAACCCGTCATTGCGAGCGAAGCGAAGCAATCCATGCTCGAGCGCGTTGCTCCTGGTTTGCTTCGCTTCGCTCGCAAAGACGTTCGTGGCTCAGGGGAAAGGAAACTCGCGGTCCCTTTCCCCTGTCCGGTAAAGCTCAATGCTTGATCGGAAAGTCCGGAACGATCCGGCCTGACTTGGCCGGCTCCTCGGTCTCCGCGACGGTCTCGGTCGGCTCGCCCGCTTCGTCGTCCTCCTCCTCCGCGTCAGTGGAGGCCACGAGATCGTCGTCGAGCTCGGGGTCGTCGCCGCCATCTTCCCGCTTCAAGCGACGCGCCTTGGCGCGGCGCACTTCGGGCTCCGCGCGGACGCGCTTCTTGCCGGCCTCGACAATATCGCGCTCGGGACGCGGCAGGACCGGGCCTTCGGGGAAGACAAAGCCGAGCTTTTTCACGCCATCCTCGTCCGTCGTCACCATGACCCGGACGGTGCCGCCGTTCTTCAGGCGACCGAACAGAACCTCGTCGGCCAGAGGCGTCTTGATCGTCTGCTGGATCACGCGCGCCATCGGGCGGGCGCCCATATGCTCGTCATACCCATGCTCGACGAGCCAAGCGCGCGCCTCGTCGGTCAATTCGATCGTCACGTTGCGGTCGGCGAGCTGGGCCTCGAGCTGCATGATGAACTTGTCGACGACCTTGACGATCACTTCGGGCGGCAGATGGCCGAACGAGACGATCGAATCGAGCCGGTTGCGGAATTCCGGCGTGAACAGCCGGTTGATCGCCTCCTTGTCCTCGCCTTCCCGCTTGTTGCGGGTGAAGCCGAAGGCGGATTTGGCCATGTCGGCCGCGCCGGCATTGGTGGTCATGATCAGGATCACGTTGCGGAAATCGATCTGCTTGCCGTTGTGATCGGTGAGCTTGCCGTGATCCATGACCTGCAGAAGGATATTGTAGAGATCGGGATGCGCCTTCTCGATTTCGTCGAGCAACAACACGCAATGCGGATGCTGATCGATGGCATCGGTAAGCAAGCCGCCCTGATCGAAACCGACATAGCCGGGCGGCGCGCCGATCAGCCGCGAGATCGTGTGCCGCTCCATATATTCCGACATGTCGAAGCGCACGAGTTCGACGCCGAGGCTGACCGCGAGTTGACGCGCCACCTCGGTCTTGCCGACGCCGGTCGGGCCGGAGAAGAGATAGCTGCCGATCGGCTTTTCGCCATCGCGCAATCCCGCGCGCGCGAGCTTGATCGCCGATGTCAGTGCCTCGATCGCGCTGTTTTGGCCATAGACCACGCGCTCCAAGGTCTCGGTCAGATGCTGCAGCACCTCGACATCGTCCTTCGAGACGGTTTTGGGCGGAATCCGCGCCATGGTCGCGATGGTCGCTTCGATCTCCTTGATGCCGATCGTCTTTTTGCGCTTCGCCTCGGGCAGCAGCATTTGGCTGGCGCCGGATTCGTCGATCACGTCGATCGCCTTGTCGGGCAGCTTGCGATCGTGAATATAGCGGGCCGACAGTTCCACCGCGGCCTTCACCGCCTCGTTGGTATATTTGACCTTGTGGAATTCCTCGAAATAGGGCTTCAGACCCTTGAGGATTTCAATCGCATCCGGCACCGACGGCTCGTTGACGTCGATCTTCTGGAAGCGCCGGACCAGGGCCCGGTCTTTTTCGAAATATTGGCGATATTCCTTGTAGGTCGTCGAGCCGATACAACGCAGGGTGCCCTGCGCCAGTGCCGGCTTCAAAAGATTCGAGGCGTCCATCGCGCCGCCCGACGTCGCGCCCGCGCCGATCACGGTGTGGATTTCGTCGATGAAGAGAATCGCCTTTTTGTGATTCTCGATTTCCTTCATGACCTGCTTGAGGCGTTCCTCGAAATCGCCGCGATAGCGGGTGCCCGCCAACAGCGTGCCCATGTCGAGCGCAAAGACGGTCGCCTCGGCGAGGACTTCCGGCACTTCGTTCTTGATGATTTTGCGCGCCAAACCTTCCGCGATCGCCGTCTTGCCGACGCCGGGATCGCCGACCAGCAGCGGGTTGTTCTTATGGCGGCGGCATAGCACTTGGATCGTGCGCTGCACCTCGCTCTCGCGGCCGATGAGGGGGTCGATCCGCCCTTCGCGCGCCTTCTTGTTGAGATTGACGCAATAAGCGTCGAGCGCGCCCTCTTTCTTTTTGGCCTCGCCCGGTTCCTTGCCATCCTTGCCGTCCCGGCCCTCGCCCTCGTCCTCGACGCCGCGCGGGCCCTTGGAGGGATCGGAGAGGCCCGGGCGCTTGGCAATGCCATGGCTGATGTAATTGACCGCGTCGTAACGGGTCATGTCCTGCTCCTGCAGGAAATAGGCGGCATGGCTCTCGCGCTCGGCGAAAATGGCGACCAGCACATTGGCGCCGGTCACTTCCTCGCGTCCGGAGGACTGCACGTGAATCACGGCGCGTTGAATGACCCGCTGAAAGCCCGCTGTCGGCTTGGCGTCTTCGCGGCCGTCGCTCACGAGATTATCGAGTTCTTGATCGATATATTCGCGAAGATTCTTCTTCAGCAGATCGAGATCAATCGAACAGGCCCGCAAGACCGCCGCCGCTTCCGCATCGTCCGTGAGACTGAGAAGCAAATGCTCCAGGGTCGCGTATTCATGATGTCGCTCATTGGCGACAGCCAACGCCCGGTGCAAGGATTGCTCGAGATTGCGGGAGAAGGACGGCATGGCTTCTACCTCTATTTCTTTTCCATGATGCATTGCAGCGGATGCTGATGCTTGCGTGCGTAATCCATCACTTGCGTGACTTTAGTCTCGGCGACTTCATAGGTGAAGATTCCACATTCCCCGACGCCATGCTGATGCACATGCAGCATGATCTGGGTCGCTTCCTCGGGACCTTTACTGAAATATTTACGCAGGACCGCGACGACGAACTCCATCGGCGTGTAATCATCGTTCAGGAGCAGCACACGATACATGCCGGGGCGGCGCGTTTGCGTCTTCGTGCGGGTAATGACGGCCGTTCCGGTTCCGCGGCCATCTTCACCGTTGCCCCCGTCCTTTTGCGGCTGTTTGGCCATCGAGACCGGCCCAGCCATCACATCACCCATTGGCACCACGGCAATCGTCGTCTCCCCGGTCTCATGATTCGTGTCCAGGGATCGCCCCGGCGCGCGTTCGATACCGGTGCGCGCATCACAGGCTTGCGCACCGCCAGGAAAAGAACCGGCAACGGAACCGCCCAGGGATCCGAAGGAGCATTTCAAAAATCTTGCCGTCAAATCAACCCGTCCTCATCCTAAATGGAATATGCGGCGAGAAAGGCGTCATTGCTAGACCTGCGGATTCATTTCCCTCGCGGCAAATGGCCCTTGGCCTGTCCAAACTCAAAACTCCCGTTCAAAGCGGTCCCTCGCAAAGAAGTTGCCAATCAAGCAACAAAAAAAGGCCCGACTGAGGTCGAGCCTTTCAAATACGCGGGCGCTTGTAAAGTCGGATGCTCGAACGGCACCCTTCTTTGCTGGCTTACTGTTGGATGGCGCCCTTCGCTTGCGCGAAGGCGGTCTCGACCGGCTTGACCGCTTCCTTGGCGAGTTCCTTGTAGAGTTCGCTCAGCTTGGTCGCCTGCGCGACGAAACCTTCGAGCTGGGCCTTGGCAAATTCGGTCTGAATCTGGATCGCGCTCTCAAGCGTCTTGGCGGTGAAGAGCTTCTCGATGAAAGACGAGGTGCTTTCCAGCGAACGCTTGGAATAGTCCGTCGTTTCCGTGGCGATCGTTTGGAAACCACGTGTCAGGGTCGCGGCGGCGGCCGCGGCGTGCTCCAGCTGTTCTTTGCTGGCCTTTTGGAATTCGTCGAATTGCGTAGCCATTGGTCCTACTCCCGTTCGTCAGATCGCGTGCTCCCGAAGTCGCTTCTGGATCACGGCGGGATCATTTCAACCGCAAAACAAACATAGTGCACCGCACAAAAGTCGTCAATGAGTCTTTTGTTGCGCCGCAACATTTTCTAATGCTGGTAGTCGAAGATGCTCTCGTCAACCCGGATTCCGCGAATCAATAATGCGCTTCCGCGCGAAGAGTTCCTTAACCCTAGAGTAACTCAAGGCAGGTAGCGTGACCTCCAAGACACATTGTCTTGAGGCCGCGCGGGAGCCGCCTCATGGGTCGAGGTGGGGGATTAACGCGTATGGTCGAGTTGCCGCCGGAGAAATTCCGCCTTATTCGCCGGGCGGTCCTTCGAGGGTTAAGCCTCACCGTTCTTCTCTCGGCCTCCGCGCTGGGACCGGCCGAGGCGCATCGCGGCCATCATCACGGTCGCGCGGTTTTGGCGCACCGCATCATTTTTCGCGTTCGTCATACCGCCCACATGCACGCCCCACTCCATGTGCGGCCCGGATCCTATAATCCGCCGTTTTCGGCCTATGCCGTCGACGGCAATTCCGGACGCGTGCTTTATGGGCGCGACGAAAACGAACAGCGCCATCCGGCTTCGCTCACCAAGGTCATGACTCTCTACCTCCTGTTCGAGCAGCTCGAGAAAAAGCGGTTGACCCTCGACAGCGAACTGACCGTGTCGCAACATGCCGCTTCCCAAGAGCCGACCAAGCTCGGCTTGCGGCCAGGCTCGACGATCCGCGTCGAGGACGCGATCAAGGCGATCGTCACCAAATCGGCGAACGACATGGCCGTGGCCGTCGCCGAGAGGATCGGCGGCGACGAAGACAATTTTGCCCGCCTGATGACGCGCAAAGCCCATATGCTCGGCATGTCGCGCACGCTTTACCGCAATGCCTCGGGCCTGCCCAATGACGAGCAACTGACCACGGCGAAAGATTTGGTGACGCTGGGACGCGCGATCCACGATCATTTCCCCGGATATTACCGCTTCTTCGCGACCCCGTCGTTTCGCTACGCCGGCCAGTTCATGCCCAACCACAACCATTTGATGGAACGCGTGGAGGGCATGGACGGGATCAAGACCGGCTATACCCGGGCCTCTGGCTTCAACCTGCTGACGTCCGTCAATCGCAACGGGCATTATCTCGTCTCGGTGGTCGTCGGCGGCAAAACGCGTCTCGGACGCGATCGCATCATGTCCGACATGATCGAGTCGCTGCTCGACAAATGCGCCACGGTCCGAACCGCGAGCGCGATCGAGGAAAATCCGGCGCTCGAACAAGTCGCCGAAGCCATTCCCGTCGTGCAACACACCGGCGAGGCCGCGCCCGAGGTCCAAGCCGTCAACGAAGACGATGCCGAAGAGCAGAGCAGCCCGGCGTCGGCCAAGGTCAAGCCGGAACCCATCAAGACCGTTCCCGCCGCCGTTCAGATCGCGTCTGTTTCAGGCGACAGCGCCTCGACTCGCGCGCGCCCGGCCTACGTTCCAGGCATGCCGAGCGACCGCATGGCGACCGGCTCGATCAAGCCCCGCGAAAACGCCGACGACGGGTCGACGTCGCATGTGACCGGAGATGCCACGCTGTCGCGGCGGGCGCTCCGCGAGGCCGCGAAGCAAGCAAAAGACGGCGCCAAGAACGCGCCGGTCAAAGTCGCCAAAGCCGAGCCAGAGCACGCCGAGGAGCCGGCCCGGCCCGCGATCGCCCACGAAGGTTGGATGATTCAGATCGGCGCGACGGACAATCTCGAAAAAGCCAACGAGTTGCTGTCGCGCGCCAAAGGCCAAAGCCAAGGGACTCTTGGCGGCGCCAAGCCGTTTACGGAAAAGGTGCAGAAGGGACAGGCGACCCTGTATCGCGCCCGCTTCGCCGGCCTCGAGGCCAATTCCGCCGAGAAGGCCTGCAAGGCCCTCAAACATTCCGGGTTCGCCTGCTTCGCGACGAAGAACTAGAGAGGAACCGGAGCGCTTTCCGCGGTCGCGGAAAACGATTTCGAAACAAGTGCTTATATCGATCATGCGTATGCGTAGCGTTACGTGGAGTTTTTAAGGATGCCGGCGCATCAAGACCTCTTTGGCCTCGTTCACCCGGGCGGCAAGATCCGTCGATCCCCCTTGATCGGGATGCAATTTCTTCATCAGCGAGCGATGCGAGCGGACCACGTCGTCGCGCGCCGCCCCTCGTCGAAGACCGAGGACTTCATAAGCTTCATCCTCGGACATCCGGTTCGATTGCCGCGCCCGGTCGCGCCGCGCGTCAGGGTCACCTTGACCTGTCTGACGCCAGCTCGCAAACCGGCGGTCGAAATAAGCTTCGAGTAACCGCGCGCCCTCGGGATCGGCGGACCGGCAGAGGGCATAGACGCCGTCGCATTGCGTCCGGCTCATTTGATCGAGCAGTCGCCCCTCGTCCGGCCCGGCGAGAACGAGCCCACGCATCGCGCCGCTGACGGAATCGAGCTCCATCTCGATCATCGCCGAGCGCACGCGCGACACCCGGCTCCGCGGGGCCGAGGCCACCGCGGCCTTTTTATTGGTCAAGCTGTAAAGCCAAACACCGGCGCCCGCCAAAATCAGCGCGAGTTCGAAATGCCCTCGCAACAAAACGGCGATGGCCGCGAACATGGCAAAAGTGGCTCCGACGCGTTTCAGGGCACGCGCGCCCGTTTTGGCATCCAGACGCGCCAGGCTTCCCGACTGCGCGAGGAGGAACCAGAGAACGATAAGGGCGGCGGCGATGAATATCATGGAGTGCTATAAGGTCCGGAACGGCGATGTTAATGCATTGTTGACCACGATTGATAGTATTTTGTGGCCACGCAACCACGTCGACCCGCTGTGAAAACCCCTCCTCCGTCAAAGCAGGCAAAGTTCGCGTAGGGCGTGGCGCAAATGCTCGGGCATCGCGGCCGCGCCCGCGAGGTCGCCGTCGAGATCGGGTGGGCAGCTTTCCGCATCGAGATAGCGCCAGCCCTGAAAGGCCCGAAACGGACGCGGCAAAACCGGAACGACGACCGGCTCCAAAACGAGATCACACCGGCCGATGCCCTGCGCATCGGTAAACGGCCGGATCGCGACGAGGCGTTGGCGCGCGCATAACTGGCCCTTGATCACCCAGAACAACGAGCCCCCGTCGAGAAGCTCGTCCGAGCGCTTCGGCACCATCCGCGTCGTATGCACATGTTCGCGCGGCAGCTTGGCCACGTCCTGAAGATGGAGCCGGGCCGCAATTCGGGCTTCGAGATCGGCAATGGACTCGGCGCCGACACAGAGCTTGAGAAGATGAAGGGTCATGAGGCCAGGTTAAGCGGTGGGACGCCGGCCGCCAAGGCGCGGCGAGCGAACAATCCCGGAATAACGGCCCATTCGCCTAAACCGCGTCGATTCGCGCGAGATGCCAGGGTTCGGCCTCCGCGCCGCTTTGCCAGTCGCGCCAGGCCGGTAGCGCCTTGACCGTGCCCATATAGGCTTTCGTGTCCGCGGCACCCGCTAGATCGTAGATCTCGAACCGGTTCACCACCGGCGCGAACATGGCGTCGGCCGCGCTGAAGCCGCCGAAGAGAAACGGCCCACCGGCGCCAAATCGCTGGCGCGCGTCGCGCCAAGCCGCCTCGATCCGCGCAACGTCGGCCGCGACCGCCGCCCGCGTCTCCGGGTCGAGCGGCAAAGCGCCCGGCGCGCGGCGCATGTTCATCGGGCAATTGCGCCGCAGCGGTAAAAACGCCGAATGCATTTCCGCGGCCAACGAACGCGCCACCGCGCGCGCGCCGCGATCGCGCGGCCAGACCGGCACCTCGGGATGACGCTCCGCCAAATATTCGATGATGGCGAGCGAATCCCAAACCGCGAGGTCTCCGTCCCGCAGAGCGGGACATTTACCGGTTGGCGCATGAGACAGCATCGCGGTTTTGGAGGATGCTTGGTCCATCGGGATCACGATTTCCGTGAAAGCGATCTCGAAATGGCGCATCAGCAGCCAAGGCCGCATCGACCAGGAAGAATAGGTTTTATTGGCGATAACCAGTGTCAGGCCCATTCAGCGCTCCGGTGCCATCGCCGAGCGGATCTTGGTGTCCCGCATCGTGAGATAGACGAGAAGGGAAAGGAAAATCATCCCGGCGAGATAGATGTAAAACCAATTTTCATGGCCGAGCTTTTTACATTGCAACGCGATCGCCTGCGCGGTGCCTCCAAAAACAGAGACCGTCAGGGCATAGGGGATCGCAACTCCCGAAGCCCGGATCGCCGCAGGAAACAACTCGGCCTTCACGACGGCATTGATCGACGTATAGCCCGCCGTGAAGACCCAAGCGGCGCAGATCAGCAAAAACACCACGAATGGCGATTTCGTATCGCGCATCAAAGTCAGGATCGGCACCGTCGCGAGCGTCCCCGCGACGCCGAAGAAAACCAGCAGCGGCTTGCGGCCGATCCTGTCGGATAGGGCGCCATAGAGCGGCTGTAAGACGATGGCGAAGACGAGGGAAAAGAAAATCACCACTGTCGTCGTGTCCGGCGACAGACCGACGGAAAGCCGAACGAAGGTCTGCATGTAGGTCGTGAACGTGTAGAACGCCGCGGTGCCGCCGGCGGTCAGGCCCACCACGAGCAAAAGCTCGCGCGGATACTCGAGCAATGTCCGCAGGAGACCGACGCCGGACACCTTGATCTCGGCCTGAGTCTTGGCCTGTTTGAACGCCTCGGTCTCGTCGAGATTGCGCCGCATGACGAGCGTGAACAAGGCGAGCAATGCGCCGACGACAAAGGGAATGCGCCATCCCCAGGCTTTCAACTCCGCTTCGCTCAAAAATACCTTCTGCAACAAAAGCAAAACGACGATCGCCGTGAGCTGACCGCCGATCAGCGTCACGTATTGAAAGCTCGTATGAAATCCGCGC
>JARLIW010000215.1 GCA_031291515.1 Beijerinckiaceae bacterium
AAAGCCGCGAGCGCCGGCGCATCAAGGGCGGTGCCCGAAAAAGACTGGGACGAATTTTAGGCCCTCGGCATAAGAAAGACCGTCAACGCTCCGCCTGGGGTCCCTCGCTCAGGCGGCACTATTCGCAGCATCTTCCGTTGGTCGACCAGGCAAGGGCGGGATCCGTCACATGACCAGGGATCGAGGCGCAACACCAACGGGGAAGCCACGCATCTCCATACGGTCGACAGAAGATGCGCCTCGTTGTCTTGAACGGCGCTCCAAACGCGGGTCGCGATGGGGAAGTTTAGATTTTGAAAGCGCCCGAGTCTAAAAAAGCAAAACGTCATTCTTAAACTGAATTTTTTTCATTGTAATGGTGAGCGTGACACACGATGGCGCGATGCGGTAATTTTATCGCGTCATAATTTTGAGTATGATTTTTACTCAATATAGGACGAATGTTTAAATATATAACAAACGAGTACTCAAAACGAATTGGCGAGCGGCCGAAGCAAGGCTCGAATCCGACCCGACCGCTTGTCAAAAAGTCGCGCATCGAGATGCTAACTCTCTCAATCCAAAGTCTTTCGTACAATAAATTCGATTATGCGAGTTAACCCGCTGTTAATTTTCCTGGTTCACACCGATAGTAACCAGCATCTATTAGGAATTCACGATAGATAGACTAGATTCGAAGTGCGCCACGTCAAATAAGCGCGGGATATTGAAGAGGCTCCAATGAAATTGCGTTCGATACAATCAAAAATCGCGATCCTCTCGGGACTTTGCGTCTTCGGCGCCACGGGCGGGCTCGTCATCTTTGGCATGGTTTCGAGCCACAGCACCAAATCCTACGTCGCGGAGCATGTCGCTGACCTTTCCGATCGCAAGACCCAGGAAAGCCTGCAAACCTTGGCCTCGACGCAAGCGGGGATTATTCGATCCGAGTTGAACGCCGCTTTCGATTCCGCGCGCGACATGGCGCACGCGTTCGAAATCGTTGCTGGGTCGGGTGACAAGGGCGCTACACCGGCCGCCGCGCGTCGCGCGCAGCTCAACGGCATCCTTCTGGATGTCTTGAAGGACAATCCGACCTTCAATGGCACCTATAGCGCCTGGGAGCCAAACGCGCTCGACCAGCAGGACGCCGAATTTCGCAACAACAAGGACATCGGATCCGATGCCACGGGGCGGTTCCTTCCATATTGGACACGCGACGCGGCCGGACACGTCGCGATCCAGCCGCTTGTCGAATACGACAGCCACGAACTGCATTCGAACGGCGTGATGAAGGGGGGCTGGTACATCGGGCCGCAGAACGGCGGGGGCGAAAGCATTCTCGACCCGCTCCCCTATATCGTCCAGGGCAAGAACGTGTTCCTCGCGACCATGTCGGTCCCGATCATGATCGACGGCAAATTTTCGGGCGTGGCCGGCGCCGATTTTGATCTCTCGTTCGTTCAGCGCCTTGCCGAGCACGTCAAGGCCTCGATCTACGGCGGCAAGGCCTCGGTCACGATCATCAGTTACAAGGGTCTTGTCGTCGCCTCCAGCGACCACCCCGACACGATCGCGCAATCGATCGACCGCCTCGAAGGCGGACTACACCAATACGTCCCGCTCGTTCAAAGCGGTCGGGAGCAAGTCGTCGCGGATGCCAAGAGCGATTCGATCATGGCTTTCGCGCCGATCGCGCTCGGACGCACAAAGACGCCGTGGTCCGTGATGATCAACGTGCCGCGTCCGGTCGCCATGGCCGAGGTTACCGCGCTTGGCGAGGCGCTGGATCGCCGCAGTCAAGGCGACATTATACTGCAGACATTGGTCGCGCTCGTCATTGCGGGCGCCGGTGTCGGCTTCATGTGGATGGTCGCGCGCGGCATCGCGAGCCCAATTTTGGCGATGACCGGAGCAATGCGGCGACTGGCCGACAAGGATCTGGCGGTGGAGATCCCAGGCGTCGGCCGCGCCGACGAAATCGGCGACATGGCCGCGGCGGTCCAAGTGTTCAAGGACAACGGGATCCGGCTCCAGGCCTCGGAGGCCGAAGCCGCGCGCCAGCGCCAGGCGGCCGAGCAAGAACGCGCGGCCAACGAGGCGACGCGCAACGAAATTCAGCGGCAGCAGGAGGCCATGGTGGCTTCGATCGCGGCCGGGCTCGAGCGCTTGTCGAGCGGCGACCTGACAAATCGTTTGAACCAGGCGTTTTCCGCCGAATACGAAAAGCTGCGCGCCGATTTCAACGCCACGGCCGAAAGCCTGCAAAGCACCCTGACCACGATCTCGGCGGCGACCGATGGGATCAGCACCGGATCGGACCAGATCGCCCATGCCTCGGACGATCTCTCGCGCCGCACCGAACAACAAGCCGCGAATTTGGAGGAAACCGCCGCCGCGCTCAACATCATCACCGGCACGGTGAAGAGCATGGCCGCGACGGCCGGGGAAGCCGCCAAGATCGTGGCCTCGACGCGCGGCGCGGCCGAAAGCTCGGGCGCGGTGGTCCAGCAGGCCGTCGACGCGATGGGAAAAATCAAGGACTCCTCGACCCAGATCACCAACATCATCGGGGTCATCGACGAAATCGCGTTCCAGACCAATCTGCTCGCGCTCAACGCGGGGGTCGAGGCGGCGCGGGCGGGCGACGCGGGACGCGGCTTCGCGGTCGTCGCCTCCGAAGTGCGGGCGCTCGCCCAGCGCTCGGCCGAGG
Source organism: Beijerinckiaceae bacterium (assembly GCA_031291515.1). Classification (GTDB taxonomy): domain Bacteria; phylum Pseudomonadota; class Alphaproteobacteria; order Rhizobiales; family Beijerinckiaceae; genus RH-AL1. The sequence continues at coordinate 2,693 of JARLIW010000215.1, forward strand.
CGGCGAAAGAGATCAAGGCCTTGATCTCGGCGTCGACGGTTCAAGTCGAAAGCGGCGTGGTTCTCGTCGACAAGACCGGCGTCGCGCTCAAGGACATCATCGCCAAGGTCACCGAAATGGACGGGCTCGTGCGCCAAATCTCGGCCTCGAGCCAAGAACAGGCGACCGGGATCGCCGAAATCAATACGGCGGTGGCGCAGATGGACCAAGTCGTCCAACAAAATGCCGCCATGGTCGAGGAATCGACCGCCGCGGCCCACACGCTGAAAAGCGAGACGCAGGATCTGACCACGATGGTCGGAAAATTCCGGCTCGGCGGCCAATCCGAAAGCCGCGTGGCGGCGCCGATCCGCAAGACGGGCGCCCCCGCGCCACGGCCCCTGGCGAAGAAAGCCGCGAGCGCCGGCGCATCAAGGGCGGTGCCCGAAAAAGACTGGGACGAATTTTAGGCCCTCGGCATAAGAAAGACCGTCAACGCTCCGCCTGGGGTCCCTCGCTCAGGCGGCACTATTCGCAGCATCTTCCGTTGG
>JARLIW010000216.1 GCA_031291515.1 Beijerinckiaceae bacterium
CGGCGCCCTCGTAGAGCAGCCCCTTGGCGACGAGCGCGTCGGTCACGAGCCGGCGCAGATCGTCGGCCGCCTGCGTCTGCATGCGCGCGGGGATTTCTTCGGAGAACAATTCGAGAAGGAGATCGGGCATGGGAATCCAGTGGTGTTTGCCCCGGACGTTTAGCGTGATCGTCCGAATCTGTCGCCTATGGAGTTGAAAGGGCGAGCCGGTGGTCGAAGCGATTTAAGCAGCAGCCCCCGCCCCGCCCGCTTCCGTCTTCAGCCACGCCGACCCACACGCCTTCGCGAGCTCCCGCACGCGCAAAATATAGCTCTGGCGCTCGGTCACCGAGATCACCCCACGCGCGTCGAGCAGGTTGAAGGCATGCGAGGCCTTGATGCATTGGTCGTAGGCGGGCAGCACCATCAGGTGACGCGCGCCCTGGTCGCCCTTTTCGAGCAGCGCGCGGCATTCGCCCTCGGCGTCCTTAAAATGCTGGAACAGCTTTTCGACATCGGCGGCTTCGAAATTGTGCCGCGAATATTCCTGCTCGGCCTGTTTGAAGACGTCGCCATAGGTGATCTTGGCGTCGCCCTCTTGGCCGTTGAAATTGAGATCGTAGATCGAATCGACGCCCTGCACATACATGGCGAGGCGCTCCAAGCCATAGGTCAGCTCGCCCGAAACCGGCGCGCATTCGATCCCCGCGACCTGCTGGAAATAGGTGAATTGCGAGACCTCCATTCCGTCGCACCAGCATTCCCAGCCGAGCCCCCAGGCGCCGAGCGTCGGGCTTTCCCAGTCATCCTCGACGAAGCGGATGTCATGCAGGCCGGTATCGACGCCGATCGCCTGAAGCGACTTCAAATAGAGGTCCTGCAAGTCCGGCGGCGACGGCTTGAGGATCACCTGAAACTGGTAATAATGCTGGAGCCGGTTGGGGTTTTCGCCATAGCGCCCATCCTTGGGGCGGCGGCAGGCCTGGACATAGGCCGCGCGCCACGGCTTGGGGCCGAGCGAACGCAAGGTCGTGGCGGGATGGAACGTGCCGGCGCCCATTTCCATGTCATAGGGCTGCAACACGACGCAGCCCTGCGCCGCCCAGAATTGTTGCAGGGTCAGGATCAGCCCCTGAAACGAGCGGCTGGGATCGAAAGGGCCGGGCGCGGACGCGCTCATGGGACAACTCACCGGAGGTCAAGGTTGCGCCTTGCCTATTGCCTGAGGGCCGACGCGTCAAATCCCGCGCGACCAAACCGCCGCCTAAACGATCTTGATCGTCAAGTCCGGCAGGCCGTCGATATGCCCGGTGAGAACGTCGCCGCGCCCCACCGGCCCGACACCGGCGGGCGTGCCGGAGAAAATAATGTCGCCCGCCACCAACTCGCTCGATTCCGACAGTTTCGAAATCTGTTCGGCAACGCTCCAGATCATCGAGGCGAGATCGTCCTCCTGCTTCACCACGCCATTGACCGAGAGACGAATCGCGCCCTTGGTGAAATGGCCAGTCTCGACCGCCGCAAAGATCGGCCCGATCGGCGCGGAATGGTCGAAACTCTTGCCGATTTCCCAGGGCTTGCGCTGATCCTTCATGGCCTGCTGCAAATCCCGGCGCGTCATGTCGAGGCCCACGGCATAGCCGAAGACATGATCGAGCGCGGCGGCCACCGGAATATTCCGGCCGCCGCTCTTCAACACGGCGACCAGTTCCAGCTCGTAATGATAATTGGCGGTCAGCGGCGGATAGGGGTGCTCGACCGTCACGCCGGCCGGAACGATCTGCGCGGCGTCGCTCGCCTTCTGGAAGAAAAAGGGCGGCTCGGTCTTCGGGTCGGCCCCCATTTCCTTGGCATGGTCGGGGTAATTGCGGCCGATGCAATAAATCCGGCGCACCGGAAACGTCCGGGCCTCGCCAGCGATCGGAAGCAGGTTGGGCGCCACCTTGAACAAAGGCGCGGCATCGCTCGCGGCCACAGTCTCCGGCACAAGACCCGTCATGGCTACTCCAGCTCCCAGTCCGAGCAATTCCCTGCGCGAGCCCGACATTGACGCGTCCCATGTTGACGAACGGTCATACAGAGCGTTTAGGGTCAAAAGCAACATGACGTTTCAACGATTCACGTCCCGCCGCATTGACGCGAGACCCAAAACGCTATAGGCGATCCAGCTTCTCGACGGCCTCGGCCCTCGAGTACGCACCCGTGGCCCGTCCCTTTTGGCGGCTGGCCTGTCGGCTTGCTAGTCGTCATATCCCAGGATGTCCTGCCAACATAGGATTGCCCCGGGGACTATGTGCGCCTGGTTCAAGCAAAGGAGGGCGCGTTCCTCCGCCACCTAGCCGGCGGATGACGCGATTTCGTGGCAGTGGGCTCGTCGCCCGCTCTTGCCCGGCCGTGTCCTTTTGCCGGCGCCACATTAGAGGACACGCGATGACAAAGCGCGCCGAATCCAAGTATAAACTCGATCGCCGCATGGGGCAGAACATCTGGGGCCGCCCGAAGAGCCCCGTGAACCGCCGTGAATATGGCCCCGGCCAGCATGGCCAGCGCCGCAAGGGCAAGCTTTCCGATTTCGGAACGCAGCTCAAGGCCAAGCAGAAGCTCAAGGGCTATTACGGCAATATTTCGGAAAAGCAGTTCCGTAAATATTACGCCGAAGCGATCCGCATGAAGGGCGATTCCGGCGACAATCTGATCGGCCTCCTCGAGCGCCGCCTCGACGCCGTGGTCTATCGCGCGAAATTCGTCGCGACCGTCTTCGCGGCGCGTCAGTTCGTGAACCATGGTCACGTCAAGGTGAATGGCCGTCGCGTCAACATCGCCTCGTATCTGGTCAAGGTCGGTGATCTCATCGAGGTCAAGGACACCTCGCGCGAACTCGCCTTCGTCATCGAAGCGACCAAGCTCGCCGAGCGCGACGTGCCCGATTATTACGAAGTCGACCATGCGAAATTCTCGGCAAAGGTGACCCGCGTCCCGCTGCCGTCCGAGGTGCCCTACCCCGTCGTGATGGAACCGAACCTCGTGATCGAGTTCTACTCGCGCTAACCGGAACCGGCGCGAAAGCCTCTTCCGCAGTGAACGTCATGCCCGGCCTCGTGCCGGGCATTTTGTTAGGGACAGGTCCCCGCGAGGGCGGCGTGTCGGGCCCGTCAGCCCCGCAAGCTTCGTCCCCCTGTCAAAGCGTCGTAGACCATGGTCTTCACCATGGCGCGCAGCCGCAGACGCTGACTTGGCGCCTGCGTGAGCAGGATCACGAAGAGATTCTCGACCGGATCGATCCAAAAACAGGTGCCGGCAACGCCGGTCCAATGGAATTCGCCAGACGAACCCGGCGAAATCGCCGCGCCTGCTTCCAGCCTCACAGCGAAGCCTAGGCCAAAGCCGTAGCCGGGACCCGGCATGTAGCCAGGCTGTTTGACGATGCCGGTCGACGGGCCGATATGATCGGCGGTCATGAAACGCAGCGTCCGTGTCCCCAGGATCGCGGTTTTGCCAAGGGAGCCCCCCGCCAACAGCATGCGCGCGAAACGGGCATAATCGTCCACGGTCGATACCAGGCCCATGCCGCCGGCTTCGAACGCTCGCTCGCGGCGTGGATCGAAGAGACCGCCGCGGCCACCGACCGTCTCGCCGGGCAAGGGTTCCGCGATCCGGTTGTGCCGTGCTTCGTTGGCGACGAAAAAGCCGGTATCATACATGCCGAGCGGCGCCAGAAGGCGCGTCGTCAACACGGCCGACAGCGGCCAACCCGACGCAACTTCGACGACCCGGCCAAGAATATCCGTGGAATGGCCGTATTCCCATACGCGCCCAGGCTCGTGGGCGAAGGGAAGCGCCGCAAGCCGGTCGGCGAATTCCTCGTTGGTCACATCGGCGGAAAACAGGTCGGCCTGGCCATAGAGGTCCGCGACCGCGCCGCCGTTGGACTGATAGGTCAGGCCCGACGTATGGCGCAGCAAATCCTGAACCGTGGGCGGGTTCAAAGGCTCCGCAAGAAGACCATCGCGAAAAACCTTGGTGTTGGCGAAGGCTGGGATGAAATCGCTGATGGGCTGACCCAGGTGGAGCCGCCCTTCCGCCGCCAGCATCATCGCGGCAACGGAAACGATTGGCTTGGTCATCGAATAAATGCGGAAAATCGTATCCGCCGTCATAATGGTGCCGGCTTGCCGGTCGCGATAGCCCCAAGCCCGCTTCAACACGGTCTCGCCGTGACGTTCGATCAACAGCATCGCGCCGGGGATACGCCCCACCTCCACCTCGACGCGCATGGCAGCGTCGAGACGCATCAGCCTCTCGCCCGAAAATCCCGCGACATCGGGAAAAGATCCGAGATCCACACCGGTCATCGCACCACCATAAAAGGCCGGACGCCTCCGTTTTTCAACGTCATTTCTCTCGATGCCATTTGTCTCGGCGAGAGCGGAAGGACGCAAAACTCGATGGGCTCGCAATCCCGGCGAGCAAAAACCGTTCCGCCACCCCATACTCCGAAACCATCAACATCTCGAGCCGCGAATCACGCCGGCACGAAACATCTTCGATTCCCTTGACTGATAGCTTCGGTTTATAGCGTCTTTAAGAACCCCGCGAAGCGCATCAACCCTTCGGGCCAAGGCCCATGGCCACTTTCGTCATTGATGTGTCCCGACGCGCCAGCGTCGACAAGTTCGGCCTGCCAATCGCGGGCAAGCTTTTCGCTTTCAAGATAATGCGCATAGGTGTCGTCGCGGCTTGCGATCAACACCGCGGGAAACGGCAAGGGTTCGCGCGGCACCTCGGCAAAAGCCGGATCGATCGCGGCAATCGACAGCATCACCTCGCGCGACGGCGGCGCGACGAGAAAGGCGCCGGCAACCTTCGCCGCGATCGCGGGCGCCGCATGGGCGATGGCGATACATCCAAGGCTGTGGGCGACGAGAACCGCCGGGCGCTTCGCCTCCCGAACGGTCGCGATCAGACGCTCCGTCCAGGCTTCGAGATTGGGATTGTGCCAATCCGCCTGCTGCACCCGGCGAGCGGTGGGAAGCTTAGCCGCCCACCGGCTGTACCAATGATCATCCGTCCCGCCACTGAGGCCAGGCACGATGAAAATGTCGGTTTCCGCAATTCGCATGGCGCAACGTGTAACAGCCGCGCGCGCGTGGTCAAAGTCGTAAGACGGATTTTTTCCGGGCGGACCTTTTTCGAGATCACCGCGCCAGCCCAAACACGCCGCAAGGAATATATCCGCGCACTGTCGCTCAAATCCACTTGTTTCCCCCTCGCGATATCGTCATCGTCGCGCAACGAAGCGGGCAACAGCCTCTCCACCCAACGGACAGACCCTGACCGTCCCGAAATTCTCTCCCTTCGATGCCGCCGCGATCATCGTCGTGTTGGCGGCTGTGCTCAGCACCTTCAACGCCCGCTACGTCAGGCTGCCGCAAACGATCGGCCTGACGATCATGGGCGCGATTCTCTCCGCCCTGATCATCGTCACGGGGCGTCTGTTTCCAAGCCTCGGCCTCATTCACATGACCCGCGCCTTTGTGGACGGGCTCGACTTCCGCGCGACTCTGCTCGACGGGATGCTGTCGTTTCTGTTGTTCGCGGGGGCGTTCCAAATCAACCTTCGCGACATGCGAGACGGACGTTGGACCATTCTGATCCTGTCGATCCTCGGCACGGTGCTTTCGACCGTCATTACCGGCTTTGGCCTCAAGCTGCTTTTGACCTTCAGCGGTCCCGACGTGCC
>JARLIW010000217.1 GCA_031291515.1 Beijerinckiaceae bacterium
TATCCCCTCGAATGGGGTGCCCATGGCCCGGTATGAAGAAGCGCGCGCGGAAATTGCCGCGCATGGCGGCGTCGAAGTTCCGCCAGCGCAGCAGTCGCAAGGCTTTCTGGCTTGGCTCTTTGGCGGCGGCAATGGGCAGGGTGACAGCGCCGCGCCCGCGGCCTCGCATGCGCCTGTCGCGATGGCCTATGCCAACAATACCGAGGGTGACGAAGCGAGTTCCGAGCGTCCGCCGGCTGCCGCGCCGAAAGCGCCCGAGGCGCAAGCAAGTCCGCAACCCCAGGCCGCCCCTCGCGCCGAAGTCGCAGCGGCTGAACCTGCGTCCGCTTTTGACGGGGCCGTTCCGCTGCCGCCGCGCCGTCCGCTTGTTCTCGCCTCCGCCGATGATCTTCCGCTTCCGCCGGTCCGACCGGCTGCTCAAGCGGGCTTCCGCCTTGCGTCGCTCGAGGATGAACCCGTTCCCGCGCCGATTCCGCGTCCAACGGTTGTTCCAGACGCGATCGGTGGTTTGATCGCGGCGCCCGATACTGAAGCATCGGCTGGCCGCAAGGCGGCGCTGCCGGAGATCATCACGCAAGGGACGGCGCGCGACGTTCCCGCGCCCGTCCTGGCTTTCGCCTCGGCGGAATCCATCGCGAATGTTCGGCCGGCGCCTGAGGCTCAAGGGAACGCGCATGCCGCGCCCTCGCCGAAAGCGCTTGGCCTTCGTGGCGTCGCCGGTCTACGCGGTGAACTGAGGAGCGCTAAGAGGGTCGGGTTGCTGGCGACCGCGAGCCGGGAGGCAGCGCCCTCCATTCTGAGCGGCCCCGCGATTTACGGCTTGCGCCGCGCGGCTCTGGCGCCGGTAACGGCGGCGTCTCTCTAAGATTGCGATGAGACTCGATGGCGGCACCGCGTTCCGACTTTGGGCCGGATGTCTCGTCGGCAATTCGGAAAATGGGGTAAAGTTGGACGCGCTCTTTCCGAGTCCCGAAGCGCGCCGGAAGCTTTCTGAACCAATTAGCCGACGGAATACGCGCCCGCCAAGGCCGCTGTTAGAAGCGCAAGCCCGAAGGCCAGGACGCAGGCCGCGGCGGCGAGCTCGATGAGGCGTCCGATGAGAGCGCCGCGGGCCGTCCCGCCGCCAAACAGCCGGATCGCGACATCCTTGAAGAAGACGGCCATCAACGCCAGGGCGCCGGTGGTGATGGCTGTTCCGGCCGACATCGCGAAGGTCGCGGCGACGCCGGCCCAAAACAGCCCTTGGGCCAGCGCGAAAACGAGCACGAGAATGGCGCCCGAACACGGCCGGGCGCCCGCCGTTAGCACGGTGACGGCGGCCGCCTTCCAATCGAAGCTCGCGGCCGATAGGGACCGCGCATCCGGGATATGAAAATGGCCGCAGTCGGGGCCGTGGACATGCGGTTCCGCGCCGTCGTCGGCCTTGAACCGGCTTGTTTCGGGTAGAGCGAGGGCCATCTCCCCGCCGGCGCGCGCGAGAATCATCGAGGGCGCGGGACGCAGGGCCGCCACGACCGCCCGGCCCTTGCGCCAGACTAGGACAAGACCGAGCGCGGCGATTCCGCAATAGCTCGCGAGTTCCAAAGCCTGAGCGGTCTGCGTCATGCGCGCGGCGGTGGCGTTGAAAATCAACGCCGCGATGCCGACCAAGGTCACCGCCACAAGCCCTTGCAATAAAGCCGCGCATAAGGCGATGGCGAGGCCGCGCCGCAGCGCCACTTCATTCGAGATCATGTAGGACGAAATCACCGCCTTGCCGTGACCTGGCCCCGCCGCGTGGAAGACGCCATAGGCGAAGCTCAATCCGATGAGGCCGAGCGTCGCCGTGAGGCTGCCGCGTGTTCCTCGCAGCGCGCCGGTTAGCAGCCGGTAGAAGCTGCTTTCCTGCGCCAAAATCCATGTCCCGAAACCGCTTGGCCGACCGACCGCGCCCTCGTTGGCGCCGATCGCGAAGGGATGATGCGCTGTTTGGGCGAGAGCCGCGCCGCATCCGAGGAGGACAATAGCGGCGAGCGCCAACGAGATGATTGCGCGAGGGGGCATCGGCGCGGTCACGGGCAAGCGATCACGGCGCGGCTCGCCATTTTCACCGCGAAATCCTGGCCGGGCTGTGCGCCGCTGTCGAAGGTCTGGGCGAGTTTCATTCCGTCTTGCACCAGTAAGGGGTTGGGGCCGAGCACGCTTTGCGAACACCCAGATGGCGCGCCCGTGAGCGTGACCGGATCCTTCGCCGCCAATTCGAAATCGACGAAATAAGTGGGATCGTAGATTTGAAACGTGAGGAAGCGAACGATTTTTGTCGGTGTCGCTAGAGGAAGGGTGAAGCGCAGCACGACGCGGTGGTCCGCTTGCTCTTCCAGCGTATAATCAATCGGCTTGCCGAATTTCATCACGACGCCGCCGTTCTTGGCGAAGGTGAAATAATCGAATTCGGCGAGCGAGCTGATATTGGTCTCCGCCAGCGGGGCGAGGTCCTTTGGCGAGGCGACCTTGCCGTCCTTCTCGAGTCCCTGCACCGCGAAGGCCGAATACATCTCGTCGAACCGCCACGTGCTGCGAATGCCCGTGACCTTGCCGCCGGGATCGAACATCACCTCTTCCCGCGCCTCGACCCAGACATGCGGATGCGCAACGGCAGGGGGTGAAAGCACGAGCAGCGCCAACAGGAGAGCCGTGAACGAGACGCGGCGGTTCGAAAGATTCATCATGAAAGCGGACGGCCCTGACTCATATTCCCTCACTTTAACAGAGCCGGTTTGGCTAAAGCGAGGCGAGACAATTCCAAAAGGTTCCTTGAAACAGTCGTCGCGGCCGCGCGATAAGGGCGATGGCCAGCCTTTGATTCAATAAATTTTTATATTTTACGCCGCCCTTATTTGCACAAAGGGCAAAAGTACTGGTCCGGAAAATTGCGGCGAAACGGCCGATTTCCGGCGTTTTTTAGGTTTGTTAAATAGTCATGCCCACACTAATCGCGCGAATTCGCGGACGACGTCGGCGGGCTTCTATACGATTCGCCCCGGTTTAAGGCAGGCCCACAATGTCGATCGCGCACCGTATTCTCATTCTTGTCCTCGTTCCGATCATCGTCGTTCTCGGCCTTGGCGGCATGATTATTTTCCATCGCGTCGTGGTCTCCAATAAAATGGCGCAATTGGCAAAGGGTGGCGTCGTCATTGAGGCGGTCGATGGTCTCGTGAGCGCGCTGCAACTCGAACGAGGGCGAACGGCGGTCTTTTTAGGGTCGAAGAGCATCCAAGGCGCGGCCGAGCTCGATGTTCAACGCCAGGCTTCGGATGATCGAAACAAGGCGTTTGCATCGGCGTCAGACGACCAATCCTTGGTTGGCTTCGGCGCCGCTGTCGCTTCGAAGGTTCATGCCGGCGCTGAGCGCATCGCGCATCTGGCGGCGTTGCGCGCCGCGGTGAGCGGACAAACCATCGAAGCGGGTGAAGCGACGCGGCGCTATGCGGAGATCGTCGATTGTTTATTGGACGTGTCGCTAGCGATTGTTCGCGATACCGACGAGGCGGGCATCAAGAATAGCGCGTTGGCCCTCAATTTCGCCGAGGCGGCGGTCGAGCGCGCGGGCCTCGGCCGCGCGACTGTCGCGGCGGGCTTGTCGGCCGACGCCTTTACCGCCGAGCAGCTTTTTCGGGTCGCTGCTCTCGCCGCCGAAGAGGAGGCGTTCACGAAGCTGACCGGCGCTTACGCGCCGGAGTCTCTCCAGGCGGATTTCGCCGCGGTAACGAATTCGGACGCCAACCGGGAAGTCGACCGGTTGCGCCGGCTTATTCTCGCGACGCCAGCGGGGCAGAAGGTTGCGGGTCTTGACGAGGCGTCATGGTTCAAAGCCGCGACCGCGCGTGTGCAGCCGCTGGGGAATATTCGGCAGGGTCTGTTGCAATCCGTCCTTGCCAAGGTTGCGGAGGCGCGAAGCGCGGCTATCGCGGATCTCGTCGCAACGATTTTCGTGACTCTTGGTCTGGTCGCCGGTCTGCTCGCTTTTGGCTATTTCACGATGCGGTCGATCTTGAAGCCAATTGCCGATGTCGCCGAAACCATGGCGGTTCTCGCGGATTTTTCGCTGCGCAGCGAAGCTGAAACCATGGCCCTGTCGAGCCTCGAGGGCAACCTGACCTTGCTCCGGGAAAAGCTTTACGCGCATGGAAAACCCGCGCGCCAAAACAATAAGCTCTATTTTGGCAACTATCTTGTCGACGGTTCCAACGACATCGTCGACGAGGTGCAAAGGCGGCTCGGCGGGACCGCGACGATCTTTCTCGACGCCGTTCGCGTGGCGACCAACGTTCGCACGGCGGATGGATCGCGTGCCGTTGGGACGAAACTCGCCGAAGGGCCAGCCTATGAGGCTGCTCTGAGAAAGGCGAAAATGTATCAGGGCCACGCAGAGATTTTCGGCAAATCCTATCTGACTCTCTATGAGCCGATCCTCGACGGGACAGACGTGATCGGCATCCTCTTTGTTGGCGTCGCCAAGAGCGATGTCGTGCTCTCCAGCGGAGCCCAAAGCGCGTCAGGCGGCAAAAACGAAGTGGTGCGGATGCAGCAGGCTAGCGCGACCTTGGAAAAAGCGATGCGTGCCAAGCACGAAGCCGAGCGTGAAGCGGCGGATCAACGTTATCTCGCCACGGATCGCCTGCGGAAGGCAACCGCGCTCAGTGAATCCGTTTCCGCCGATCAGAAATTCGTCGTGGCCGCGCTGTCCTCGGCGCTGGAAAGTCTCGCCAACACCGACTTGAGCCGGGGGATCGACGTCCTGTTTCCACCGGAGTATCAAAACCTCAAGACCAATTTCGGCGCGGCCGTGACGATCCTCCGCGACACGATGCTCACGATCAGCGCCCAGGCGGCGGCGATCTTCGGCGTGACGGGCGAAATATCGCAAGCGACCGATGATCTATCGAAGCGGACCGAGCAGCAGGCCGCGAGCCTCGAAGAGACGGCCGCGGCCCTCGATGAAATCACCATCAATGTTCAACAGACGGCGGATGGCGCGAGCCATGCGCGTCAAGTCGCGGCCGCCACGCAATCCGATGCGGAACGCTCGGGTCTCGTCGTGCGGCGCGCCGTGACGGCGATGAGTGGGATTCAGGCGTCGTCACAGAAGATTGGCCAGATCATTGGGGTCATCGACGAGATCGCGTTTCAGACCAACCTTCTCGCGTTGAACGCCGGTGTCGAAGCGGCGCGGGCCGGCGATGCGGGACGGGGGTTCGCGGTGGTGGCGTCGGAAGTGCGCGCGCTCGCGCAGCGGTCCGCCGAAGCCGCAAAGGAAATCAAGACGCTCGTGTCGGCATCGAGCCAGCAAGTCGAGGCCGGGGTCAAGCTCGTTGGCGAGACCGGCACGGTGCTCGAGGGAATTCTGGCCCAAGTGGCCGAAATCAGCGCGGTCATATCGGGGATCGCGGCTTCGACGCAAGACCAGGCCAGGGGACTCGCCGAGGTCAATACGGCCGTCAACCAGATGGATCAGTTCACGCAACAAAACGCGGCCATGGTTGAGGAGACCGCCGCCGCGGGTCAGAGTCTTTCGAACGAGACCGAAGAACTGACCCGCCTCATCAGCCGTTTCCGCATCGAGCCGGAGTCCGCGGCCGGGGACCCCAGCCGGACGTCATGGCACCGGCGGTCCGCTTAGGGTTATTGAACCAGCCCGTGATACGCGGCATTTTTTTGGCGCCTTGAGGTCCTGCCGCACACCGCGCGGTGGCTTCAACGAACAATCTGTTTTGACAGCGGACGCCCCTTGCCTCGGGCGCGCGCGCGGTTTGGCCGGAGCTCTCCGAGCGTCGCGATCGACGGCTTCTACACGTAAAGATTACAAAAATTAACTTGACACTTTTCGCGTGATATTTCAGAAATTACGCGCTGTCGTACAGTAACAAACAGTGTTTCGAGCGGCCGTGGCGCGATTTTACCGCCTGGCGGAGTATTCATGCATGTAAATTTTATGACACTCGTGGAAAGGACACCAGATGAGCCTTAGCTTCGATGAACGGCATTTCGTGGCCCTCTATCCCTCCGGCGTCGAGGCGAAGAACGGAACCGCGATCGAATTTAAAAGCCAAGACGCAAATTATCGCGTGTACATTCCCGGCAGGCCGGGATCGCCAAGCATTATCGAGCAGAGCTCGGGAGGTTTGACCATCGCGCTTCAGCAAGACCACATCATCGGTCTCGCGACCGATGATCATTCGACGACGAAATTGACGTTCAAGCAAGACGGCTCGCCATCGCAAATCGATATTTCGGGCGGGATCGATCACGGCACGCCGTATGAAATTCCCGGCGTCGTCACGACAGTGCTCGATTTGACCGTCGAGGCCCTCGGCGCCATCGGCGCGTTGGAATCGGCCGGCATCTCCGAAGCCGTCGCGCAAGAAGTCGTGGCCGATATCACCGCGGCCGCCGAGGCCTTCAACGTTCTTTCAAACTTCATTTTCAGATTCGCCGATGATGGCGGAACGCTCAATTTTCCAGCGGTCATCGCGCATAATATCAACAAGACCTGTACGTCGGTCGTGACCAATCCGCCAAGGCCGCCGGCCACGACGAGCGTCACGATCGATGCGAACGTTTTTGGCGACGCGATGAACAATCAAAGTGATTTCGAGGTCGAGGATTATAACAGCTCCAATCATGGCTGGGCGTTCAAGGGCGGCCAGGCGATGGAATACAAGCATGCCCGGAGACTCGCCACGGATTGGCATTATCGGACCTGGCGTCCCGATATGTCCGAACTCGAAAATGGCGCGGGCGTGCTCGTTTCGTGCAAGATTGATCAAGATCGGACGGGGGCCGACGATCATACCGTCATTCTCACGGCCTTTGACGTGAGACGGAACTACATCGGCGCTCAGGTCGAAATCCAATCGGGGCCGATCGTCACGGACCACGTTCACGCGCGCGGCAAAACGCCGTGGATTTGGCGCTCGTCCTATAGCGACGACGCCAAATTCGTCGCCGCGGTGCAAGACGCGGTCGCCGCCGTGATCAAGGAGATCGAGGATGGCAAGGAAGACGAGGGTTTCGAATATATGGCGACCATCACGAAAGACAACCTCGTCTGTCTGAAAACCGCGGTGGTCTCGCGCTGAATGACGTCGCGTCTCCCATCTCGCGATGGGAGACGCCCCGGTATTCTTATTATCGCACGATCACGTTCTTGAACTGCCAGGGATCCTCGAGATCGAGATCCTCGGGAAACAGCACGCCGCGATCTTTCAATGGCGTCCAATCCGTATAGGTCCCGATGACCGGGCCGAGATAGGGGAGTTGGACTTCGAGGCAGCGCTTGAAGTCGATCTCATCAGCTTCGACGACGCCACGCGCGGGGTTTTCGAGCGCCCAGACCATCCCGGCCAGGACGGCCGATGTCACCTGCAGGCCGGTCGCGTTCTGATACGGCGCGATGCGGCGCGTCTCTTCGATCGAGAGTTGGGAACCATACCAATAGGCGTTCTTGGCATGGCCGTAGAGCAGCACGCCGAGTTCGTCGATGCCGTCGACAATCTCGGTCTCGTCGAGGATGTGGCTTTTCTTTTGTTGTTGCCATTGGCCGCCCGCCATTTCGTCGAGCGACAGCACGGCGTCATCGGCCGGGTGGTAGGCATAATGGCAAGTCGGGCGGTAAACGACTTTCTTGCCATCGCGCACGGTCAGATAATCGGCGATCGAGATCGATTCGTTATGCGTCACGAGAAAGCCGTGCTGCGCCTGGGGCGTTGGCGTCCAGGAGCGCACGCGCGTGCCGGCGCCGGGCCGCATCAGATAGATCGCGCAATCCGGCCCAAAGGTGTGACGCTTGCCTTCGGGCGGCAGCGCCTTTTCATGCGTGCCCCATCCCAGCTCGGCGGGCTGCAACCCTTCCGAGACGAATCCCTCGACCGACCAGGTGTTGACGAAGGTTCCTGCCGGCTTTGGAGTCTTGGCGCGTTGGGTGTCGCGTTCGGCGATGTGGATGCCCTTGACGCCGACGCTCTGCGCCAACGCGGCCCAATCCTCGCGCGAGCCGGGCGTGCCGGCCTTGATCCCGAGATCGGCCGCCACATTGAGCAGGGCCTGCTTGACGAACCAGGAGACCATGCCGGGATTGGCGCCGCAACAGGAGACGGCCGTCGTGCTGCTGGGTCCAAGCTCGCGCTTCAGCTCGATGATCTCATTGCGCAAGGCGTAGTTCGAGCGTTGCGACACGCTGAGCGACGCATCGGTGTAAAAGCCCGGCCACGGCTCGGCGACCGTGTCGATATAAAGCGCGCCGATTTCGTTGCAGAGCCGGATAATCGCCGCCGACGAGACTTCGATCGAGAGATTGACGACGAACGCCTGGCCCTCGCCCTCGGTCAGCAGGGGGCGCAGCAGATCGTCGTAATTCTCGCGCGTGACGCTGCCCTGCAAGAAGCGGATGCCGCGCTCGTCGAGCAAATGGCGGTCCTTGGCGTCTGGGTCAATGACGGTCAAGCGTTTGGCATCGAAGCTGAAATGGCGTTCGATCAGGGGCAGGGTGCCCTTGCCGATGGAGCCAAAGCCGATCATGACAATCGGGCCGCTGATCGTGCCATGCACGGGATAGTCCGTCATTCTTTTCGTCTCCAAGTCAGGTCTGGCCCGCACAAAGCAAGCGCCGCGAACAAAATCAACCCGGCAGGCGGCCTGCCGGGCGCTCGGTAAAAAGGGTGCAAGCTTCTAATGACAGCCTGACGACAGCGCCCGGCTCAAGCCGCGCGCCGCAACTTGGGCCGATGCGCTCGCCCCACGGCGATGCTGGCGGGGCCAGTGCCGCGCACGAGCCCCTTCGCCGCCGCGAAGGCGCCCGGCCGCAGCTCCAAACCCAAGAAACGTTCGGTCTCGACCGGGCCGGGCAGGCGCAGGCCGCGCACCGGTTCCCGCTTGAAGCCGAAGCGGGCGTAATAAGGCGCGTCGCCGACCAGCAGCACGGCGTCATGGCCCAAGGCCTTGGCCCGATCGAGCGCCTCGACCATCAGCCGCGCGCCAATGCCATGCGCGCGCCAACGCGAATCGACCGCGAGCGGCCCGAGCATCAGCGCGGGCACGCCGCCGGCCGACACATGCCACAGACGGACGGTGCCCACGACCTCGCCGCCGCAACGCGCAACCAGCGAAAGACCGCGCGCGGGCAACCGGCCGGCGCGGAGCACCTCACACGTCTTGCGGAATCGCGCGGGTCCGAAGGCGCGATCGAGCAGGGCCTCGCGAGCGTCTTCGTCGCCGGGGCGTTCCGCCTCGATCACGATCGGGTCGATCGCGGTCTGCAAGGTCTGAGCTGGCAACGCCCGGAAGGCGAGCGCGTCGATCAATTCTTGGGTCGCGTCAAATGAGGTCATCGAAGCCTCCCCTTGGGCCGGTGAAGGCCAAGAGTGAAAGGGATGACCCTCGCACCAGCACTTCATCAAGTGCGGCCGATCGGGACAAGCGGACAATTCGGGGACGGCGGAGGTTTGAGCCCCCGCCTATGTGCGATCGGTCAGATCACGTAAGAGCGGAGCGGCGGAAAGCCGTTGAATCCCGCGCAGGAATAGGTCGTGGTGTAAGCTCCCGTTCCCTCGATCAGCACCTTGGCGCCGATCTCCAAACTGACGGGAAGGAAATAAGGTTCCTTCTCGTAGAGCACATCGACCGAATCGCACGTGGGACCCGCGATCACGCAAGGCTCCATCTCGTCGCCGTCATAGGCGGTCTTGATGGGATAGCGGATCATCTCGTCCATGGTTTCGGCGAGGCCGCCGAACTTGCCGATGTCGAGATAGACCCACTTCACCTTGTCGTCGTCCGACTTCTTCGAAATGAGGACGACTTCCGCCTCGATCATGCCGGCATTGCCGACCATGCCGCGGCCCGGCTCGATGATCGTCTCGGGGATGCGGTTGCCGAAATGCTTGCGCAAAGCCTTGAAGATCGACTGGCCATAGGCCTTCACCGCCGGAATGTTCTTCAAATACTTTGTCGGAAAACCACCGCCGAGATTGACCATCTGCAGATTGATGCCGCGCTCGGCGAGATCGCGGAAGATCGCCGAGGCCGCCTTGAGCGCGCCGTCCCACATTTCGGGATTGCGTTGTTGCGATCCCACATGGAACGACAGGCCATAGGCGTTGAGGCCGAGGCGCTGCGCATGTTCGAGAACGCGCGGCGCCATGGCGACGTCGCAGCCGAATTTGCGCGACAGCGGCCATTCCGCGCCGTCGCCGTCGCAGAGCATGCGGCAGAACACTTTCGAGCCCGGCGCGACGCGCGCGATCTTCTCGACCTCGGCTTCGCAGTCGACCGCAAACAGACGGATGCCGAGTTGATAGGCGCGCAGAATATCGCGCTCTTTCTTGATCGTGTTGCCGAAGCTGATGCGGTCGGCCGTCGCGCCGGCGGCGAGCACCTGCTCGATTTCGACGACGGAGGCCGTGTCGAAGCAGGAGCCGAGTTGCGCGAGTAGGCCGAGCACCGCCGGATCGGGATTGGCCTTGACGGCGTAGAACACGCGCGTGTCCGGCAGCGCCTTGGCGAAGCTCGCATAATTGTCGCGGACCACGTCGAGGTCGACGACGAGGCACGGGCCGTCTTCACGGCGGGCGCGGAGGAAATCGAGAATACGTTGCGTCATCGCGGCATCCCTTCGTGCCCAATACTTGAATTGGGCCAACGAAACCAAGCAAAAGGATAGACGACTGCCTTCGCTCCGCCGCGCTTTGGAGACGCGGGCGGTTCGTTGGATAGCCGTCAGCGATCGAGGATCAGCCAAGGCGGAATCGCGCGAATACGCGTTCCCCCGCGGCTAAGCCGGGATCAGATGCTGCGCCGTGGTCAATAAACCGCGCGTGGGATGAACCACGAGAAGTCTGTTGAGCCATCGATTGGATTGGGATGAGCTCCCGTTCCGCACGCCCGGCAAGATAGACAAGCCTCTTCATGACGTCAGCTTTGGAAACTGACAGAGACGAAAAAGCCCGGTCCGTCGTTGCTTTAAGTCGTGTCTCCCGTTTGGCGGGATTCACCGGTTCGCTCCGGCTGCCGGTTTTTACGGATGGTTCACCGGCCTCTTGTCCGGAACCCCATCCACCGACACACGACCACAGGCACGTGCGATTTGGGCA
>JARLIW010000218.1 GCA_031291515.1 Beijerinckiaceae bacterium
CCGCTGATGCTGCAGTTGAGCTTTGGCATGAACCCGCTGCAATCGGGTCTCACGACCTTTGTCGCGGCGGCAGGCGCGATGGCGATGAAGGCGACCGCCGTTCCGATTCTCAATTGGTTGGGATTCAAGCGCGTTCTCGTCGTCAACGCGCTCGTCGGCGCGGCCTTTATCGGCATCAACGGCCTGTTCACGCCGGCAACGCCGAGCGCGCTGTTGCTGACGATTCTGCTGATTGGCGGCTATTTCCGTTCGCTCGAATTCACCGGCATCAACGCCATCGCCTATGCCGACATCGAGCACGATCGGCTCAGCCGCGCGGTGAGCTTCGTCTCGGTGGCGCAACAGCTTTCGATCAGCGTCGGCGTGGCCTTGGGCGCCGGCGTTGTCCAGGCCTTGCGCGATTCTCACGGCGGGGAGCTGCGCCTTAGCGACTTCCACTGGGCCTTTGCCGTCGTCGCGTCGCTGTCGGCGCTCTCGGCGTTGAGCTTTATGAAACTGCCCGCCAACGCGGGCGCATCGCTCTACAAGCGCCAGCCCGGCGCGCCCGTGGCGGCGGCCGTGGAAGACGCCAAACCGGGGGCGGCATGAGGCGAAAGAATCGGGTAGACATCCAACACCCTAGGAAGAACCCGACCTAAATGGCGCCAAATCGACAAAAGCCGAGAAAGCCAGCGCCTCCAGAACCGCCGGTCTTCGAGTTTTGCGTCCGGGGACGCGCGAAATCGTTTCAATCGAAGGACAAGCGGCGGCTTCAGCTCTGGATACAGGCTGTCCGGGATATGGCTCTCTCCGTGCGCCCCGGCGGCCTCTTGCTCACAACCGGCGAAATCGACGTCGCGATCAGTGAATTCAGCACTTTTGGGGGAAGCGACCGCGACAATTTGGCAAAGCCAATTCTCGATGCCATGCAAGGCGTCGTATATGAAAACGATCGTCAAGTGAGACGCTTGAATGTGGAGTGGTGCGATATAGATGGATCGTATAGTGTAAGATATATGTCGCCCATCCTTGCCGGCGCTTTATGCGACGGACAGGAATTCGTTTGGATTCGCATCTGGTTCCACCAACCGAGGAAAGATCTGATTCCGTGACGACGCCCACCGAAGCCGCCAGGGAAAAAAAGCTCAACGCCACCGTGCGTCGCTTCAAGCGCGAGGGATATCGCGTCACCTTCCCAAGCCAGGGCGAAGCGATCCCGGATTTTCTCGAAGGCCTCCAACCTGACTTTATCGCGGAAAGCGAAAACGACCGGGTGATCGTCGAAGTCCGGCCAAGCCCGGCTGTGCGCGGCGCTAACGACATTAAGGAACTCGCCGGCCGCGTGTCCGGTCATCCCGGCTGGCGGTTTGAGCTTGTAACGATCCCGGCAGTCGAACCCGTGAGAGCAAAATTCGACCGGCGGGACTTAGACCAGATTGCGCATCAGATCAGACTCATGGCCCGTAACGGCCATGTCGTCCCGGCCTATTTCTTCGGTTTCGCGATGATCGAGTCGATACTGGCAAACATTGCCTCGCATGAGGGGTTGGATCCCCAAAAAAAGTCTGCCGTCGAGATCGCGCGCGACCTCGCCTTTCGTGGCGTCATTTCCGACGAGACCTTCGACCGTATCGATCGAGCGCGGAGAATGCGAAACCAATTAGCCCATGCGATTCCAAATACGGATGAGATTTCGCCGGATAGCTTGGACGATCTGATCGAAGTAATCCAGAATTCCATCCTGGATTCCCAAGCCACGGCCGCGGCGTAAACCTGCTCTCGCCCGCTTAACCGACCCGCGGGTCCCATTCGCCCGAAGGCTCCTCCGCCTCGCGTGATTCCTGCTTGCGCAGCGCGCCGCGGAATCCCTTGGCGAGGACGTAGAGTTCGGCGGACCCGGCGCGGCTCGCTTCCGGCTTCACATGGTGGACGGAGGCGAAATTGGTCTTGAGCCGCGCGAGCAGATCGTTCTCGGTGCCGCCCTGAAACACCTTGGCCAGAAACGCCCCGCCGTCGCTCAAGACCTCGCAGGCGAAATCGGCGGCGAGTTCGGCCATCGCGATAATGCGCAGATGGTCGGTCTTCTTGTGGCCCGTCGTATTCGCGGCCATGTCGGAGAGCACGAGGTCCGCTTGACCGCCGAGCATCTCCTTCAAGCGATCCGGCGCATCGGGCTGCATGAAGTCGAGCACCGCGAAATCGACGCCGGCGAGCGGGTCGATCGGCAGCAGATCGATCCCGACGATCTTGCCGCGCCCCTTGCCCGCGCCGATCTTCTTGGCGGCGATCTGCGACCAGCCGCCCGGCGCGGCGCCGAGATCGAGGATGCGCTGACCCGGCTTCAAGATGTGATAGCGCTGGTCGATTTCGATCAGCTTATAGGCCGCGCGCGAGCGGTAGCCGTCTTTCTTGGCCTGGGCGACATAGGGGTCATTGAGCTGGCGCTCGAGCCAAAGCGTGGACGCGAGCGAGCGTTTCCGCGCGGTCTTCACCCGGATTTTCAGCTCGCCGCGCGGTTTTTCCCCGGCCGGCCCGCTCATGCGTGGTCCTTGTTCATGACCCGACAGTTACATCATGCGGGTTGATTTACAAACCGTCGCGCGACCAAATCCGGTCCGCGGCCATCATCTGCATGAGGATCCCCTCGCGCAGACCCCGATCGGCGATGCGCACGCGCTCGGACGGAAATACCCGGCGGATCGCCTCGAAAATGGCGCAGCCGGCCAGGACGAGATCGGCGCGGTCGGGGCCGATACAGCCGTTGGCGGCGCGCTGCGCGAAGGACATCGCGCGCAAGGCCTGGATCGCCCCAGACACTTCCGCGCCGTTCATCCAGAGACCATCGACCCGGCGTCGGTCATAACGCTGCAAGGCGAGAAACACGCCCGCGATCGTCGTCACCGTGCCGGACGTCCCCAACAAATGAAATCGGGGGCAGCGCGGCGCGTCCCGCACTTGCGCCACGAACGGTTCCAACGCCTCGACGACATGAGCCACCATCGCGTCGAAGGTTTCATCCGTCACGGCCTCGCCGCCAAAACGCTCGGCGAGCGTGACGACGCCAAATTTCATCGATTCCCAGGCGCGGACCCGCTCGCGGAGGGGACCGTCCTCGCGGCGATGACGATGGCCGCGCTTGGCGGGATCGCGGTCGAGCCAGACGATTTCCGAGGAACCGCCGCCGATATCGAACAACACGATTCCCTCGGCCTCAGGGTCGGCCAGACCGGCGCAGCCCGCGGTCGCGAGAAAAGCCTCGGTCTCGCGGTCGATGATTTCCAACGACAGACCCGTAACCTCGCGCACGCGATCGAGAAATTCGGCGCTGTTCTCCGCCGCGCGGCAGGCTTCGGTCGCGATCAGCCGCGCGCGCGAGACATGACGCGCCTGCATGCGATCGCCACACACTTTGAGGGCCGCCACGGTGCGGGCCATCGCCTCCTCGCTGAGCCGTCCGGTCCGCGCGACGCCCTCGCCAAGCCGGACGATCCGGCAAAAGCTGTCGACGATTCGGAACCCGGCGGCGTCCAACCCGGGCGCGGGCTGGCGCGCGATCAGCAGGCGGCAATTGTTGGTTCCAAGATCGAGCGCCGCGTAAACAGGGCCTTTGCGCGAAACGGCGAAAGCCTCCGTCCCGGACGAAAACCCCATGGGCTCCCTGCGCGCGGCTTCTTTTAGGAGACTCGATGCCGGATCGGCATATGCGGCTCCCCCGCCAGCCCGGTCCATGAATCACTCCCCGTTCGCAACGCTCCGCCCGCAGCCAAATCAGCGTGACGTTTCAAATGTAATCCGCCCTTGGCGGCTTGTCCAAGCGCAAAATCCGTCATGGTCAAAAGCGCGCCCGGTCCGCGGGTGTACCCTCGGCCGGGCGTGGGCTCGCCGGCACGGACGGAGTCTCAGGTTGACGCGGAACGCTGGACTCGAGCGGCATCGCGACCAAGGGGTCCGCTGGCTCGGGAACAAGCGCCGGACGGGTCTCCACGACTTCAGGCGTTTTCGGCTCCGGCACGGTGAATGGAACGAATTGTCTGACCTTGGTCTCCGTTGGCGCCACGGGTTCGGATGGGGCAAGGGGCGCGGCGCGATCCGTGGCGGGGGCCGTTCTCACAGACAAGGTCGGCAATGGCGAAGCGGGCGTCGGAGCTGTCGGCTGCACGGGCGGCGGCGCGGGGGACGCGGCTTTCGCGGCAGCCTTGGCCGGTGGCTTCGCCCGCGGGACAGTGGGCCGCGTCAAGACAAGTTGGGGCGCAAACCTCGATCGCGCGCCGTCCTTCTGCCGGAGGATCATCCCATGCGCGTCGACCCTGAGCACCGAGACGGGCAGACCGTCAGGACCTGAAAAGATGATTTTCCGGCCACCATCCTGTTCGAATTCAACCGATTTGGTCGCGAGCAGCTCGTGATTTGGACCCCGCTGCACGATCGTTTGGCGATCATGGATGCTTGTGGCTGTCGCGGTCCAAATCACGACGCCAGCCGGCCCGGTCTGCGACAGAGTGCCGCCCCCGGACGGATTGCCAGTCAAGGTGGCATAGGACAGCGCCTTACGATCGGACCCTTCTTGAACGAGAAAGAGATGGCCCGACTTGTCGATCCCCTGCCCAACGCGCACGGATTCGTCCACGCCGCCGCCAGGCTCGAAAATGCGGCCAGTCTCAAAGACCTCGCCGGGTTCGGCCGGAAACGGAAGCGGCGGGTCGTTGACATCGAACGGCAACAGCGGCGGCAAACGGTCGTAGAAGGCGACGACATTTCTCGGCAACAGGCCCGTGGGCGGCGGCGGGACGGCAACGTCGTCTGGGTCGTCCGCAAACACAAAGGGACGATTGATCAGCTCCAATTCGCCAGCGCGCGGCGGCGGCGCGGCTTGATATCTCAAAAGCTCGAACCGCGGCGGCGGCTCGAGCAGTGCCGGCATGGCCGCGAGCAGGCGTCGGGCATCGGCGAAATGCGGCCCACGCGGATAGCGCCGCATATAGGTCCAAAAAGCGGGCGCCGTTCCAGCCCGGCAGGTCTGGGCCCAGATCGACGCCTCGCGCCGCGCGGCAAGCAGGGTCTCGATACGGCGTGCCTGCGGATCAGTAGGATAAGCACCAAGAAAAGCGGCATAGTCTTGCAGCGTATCCCTCTCGATGGCTTCCCAAAACGCGGCAACCGGTGAAAACGCCGCGAGCGGCAGCGAAGCCGGACTCGAAACCACCGATCGCACGGAGGGCGCGAAGGCAAACGACCGCTCAGGCCGGCCCATTACAAAAGGCACGGCGGCTCCATTCGTCAAAGCTGTCACGCGCAGGCGCAACAGCCGGAGCATATCCTCCAAGCCAACCCCGGACCTCGTGATCGCGTCGGCCAGAACCGAAGCAAAGGGACCATAGTCGCCTTCGCCGGGACTCACGACGACTCCAGGCGCCGTGTTGAACACATCGACCGACCCTAACGGCCGGTCTTCCATCGCCAAGCCGCTGGCGAGCGACAGATCGTCCCGCAAAAACGCGGAGGCGCGCGCAAGATCGAAGAAACGGACCCGCGCCTTGAGCGGCAGACGATCGAGGTCGCGGGACAAATCCGCCAAGCTCAGCGCTTGCGCCGGCACATCCCCGTCCCTCGAGATTTGCGCGTCGATGGGGACGAAAAAATTGCGGCCGCCGAATTGCACGCCGTAACCCGAGAGATAGACGACCACGGCGGCATCTCGACCCGCCCGGCGGGCGGCCGCGGTGAAGGCCTCGAACGCGCGGCGGACGCCGCTGGCGGAGAGATCGGCATAAGCGGTGACGGAGAATCCCGATTCCGCGAGCGCCTGCGCCACCAGGCCCGCGTCATTGGCGCTGGTGGGCAGCGCGCCCGGACGGTAGTCGGCTTCACCGATCACGAGAGCAAGACGGGGCTCCATGGCCGCGGCGCCAGCGCTGGCCGCCCAACAGGTCGAGGCCGCGACGACGCTCGCCACGGCAAGGGTGCGAAAACGGAGAATCAGGCCAACCATCCGATGCGTCATAAAAGCAGACTATGGCGTCCACGAGGACACCGTAAACCCGCGGGCCGGCGCGCGGCTCCGGCTCCCGTCACAGCAGGGCGGCCACGGCCTCGCGAAGATCCGGCACGACGTCCCTCTCGAACCAAGGGTTGTCGTTCAACCAGCCGCTATTGCGCCAGGAGGGATGCGGCAAGGCGAACACGCGCGGGCCGCCGGCAAACGGCTCCAGGCGCCGCCGAACCAAGTCTCCCAATTTGAACGTGGCGGGAAGCGGGCGCCCGAGCCGGCGAAAATGATAGGCTTGGGCGTGGCGGCCAATGGCGAGAACGAGGTCCACTTGAGGCATGAGGGCAAGCAACGCCTCGTGCCATAACGACGCGCACTCGCGTCGCGGCGGCAAATCCCCTTTGTCCGGCGTATGGCCAGGAAAGCAAAACCCCATCGGCACGATGAGAAGTCTCGACGCATCGTAGAATTGCGCGCGATTGATCCCCATCCAGTCCCTTAACCGATCGCCGGACGGGTCGTCGAAGGGCAGACCGCTGGTATGGGCGCGGATCCCCGGTGCCTGCCCCGCGACGAGGATCCGCGCCTGTGCCGAAACTTGCAAGATCGGACGCGGCTCGTGCGGCAGGGCTGGCGGGAAAAGCGGTCGATCCCGGCACAGCCGGCACGCTCTGACGCAAACGGCCAATTGTTTCAAAGTGGTGCTGCCGATCATGGCAATTCTCGCTATTTTAAAGCTTGTCCTTAATCTTTCCGGTCCATTCTCGCGGTAGAAAACGTCTAACGCTATGATGGCCTGCGGGAATGAGCGAAGTTACGGCTGAAATGATCGAACGAGGACGTGGCGGAGACCCGCGCCTGATCGCGGAACGGCGCCGGTTGTCGTTGAAAGTCCGCGAGGCGCGGGAAAAGCTCACCTCCTCGGGCAGCGGGCACCGGACCTTCGACGTCGAATTGCTGCGACTTTACGCGGAACGCCGCCGCGGCGCGTCGATTGGCTTGATTTGCGTCAGCTTGGCGATCGCGATCGTGGCGATGCAATGGGTCACCTACGAATCCATCGGGCTTTGGCTCGGCATGAATACGGCGGCGATCCTGATCGGGGTCGGGCTGGCGACGTTTTTCCTCAAGCAGCCCGCGACGAATGTAAACGTCATCTATTGGGGGCGCCTTTTTACCGTTGCCGAAACGATCCAGGGGATCGGTTGGGCGCTCAGCATTTATATCGTGTTCGATGTGCAGGAGCCACGCGCCGCGGCCTTTGTTCTGATCGCGCTTCTTCTCGTCGGCGCGATGAATGCCACCGTGACGGCTTCCATTCCGGCGGCCGTCTATGGCGGGCTGATGCCGATGACGATCGCGATCGTCGGCCTGCTACGCCCCGCCAGCCTCGTCGATACCAATGCCCTTCTGGCCGAACTGGCCTTCGGCACGCAGCTCTATTTCGCCGTGATGGCGCGAAGGCTTTACATCTCGTCGGTCGAAGCTCTCTCGTTCCAGGCCGAAAAAGACGAATTGATCGCCGAACTCGAACAGAGCAAAACGAACAGCGATCTCGCCCGCCGCCGCGCGGAAGAATCCAACATGGCGAAATCCCGCTTCCTCGCGACGATGAGCCATGAATTGCGCACGCCGCTCAACGCCATCTTGGGCTTTTCCGAGGTGATGCAAGGCGAACTCTTCGGCCCGCACGCGGTACCGGCCTATAAGGAATATTCCGGCGACATCCATTCGAGTGGCGAGCATCTGTTGATGCTGATCAACGAGATTCTCGACCTGTCGCGCGTCGAGGCGGGCCGCTACGACCTGCGCGAGGAATCCGTCGATCTGCAAGGCGTCATCGACGAATGTCGTCATTTGATGACTCTGCGCGCGCGCAAGAAAGACATCACCATCAGCCAGACCATGACGACCGCATTGCCGCGCCTCTGGGCCGATGAGCGGGCGGTGCGGCAGGTCGCGCTCAACCTGTTGTCCAACGCGATCAAATTCACGCCGCCCGGCGGCTCCGTCACCATCAAGGCCGGCTGGAGCCAGGATCGCGGGCAGTTCTTCTCGATCAGCGACACCGGACAAGGGATTCCCGAGAACGAGATCGCGGTCGTGATGTCGAGCTTTGGCCGTGGCACCCTGGCGCAAAAAACCGCCGAGGAAGGCACGGGGCTGGGCCTGCCGATCGTGAAGGGCCTCGTCGATCTCCACGGCGGCACGTTCACACTGAAATCACGCGTGCGCGAAGGCACCGAAGTCACCGTCGCGTTCCCGCCGGGACGCGTGATGGACGCCCTGCCCGCGATGGCGGTGGAACAGCAGGAACGCCGGTCGCACCAACGCGATCTCAATCCGCCGCTGCGCTCGGCGGCTTAACGGCCGGACGGACCCTCTTTCGATCCGGTCGTCTCGGGACGAGAGAACAGTGATTCCGCCGCGCTCAATGCGTGGACAAACGTCGTTTCTCGGAACAATCCGCTGATTCCGCCCATACTTTGCTCGTCACCCTTGACGACCGACACCGTGGCGGTCCGGCCCAGCACCAAATTCATGTCGGCCGGGACGGCCTCGAGTTTGACCCGGACCGGCACGCGTTGGGCGAGGCGAACCCAGCTGAAGGTCGGGTTCACACTCGCAAGCAGGTCGGCGCTGTCCGTGCGTTCCCGATCGGCGATGCCCGCCGCGATACTCGCCACGCGCCCCGTCAACGTCCGGGATTCCCCCATGAGCCGCACCTCGACCTTATCTCCAATTTGAATGCGCGGGAGTTTCGTCTCCTCGAAATAGCCTTCGACACGGAGGGTCGAGCTGTCGATCAAGGCCATGACGCCTCGGCCGGTGGTCACGTAGTCGCCGGGCTCGAGCGTGACATTGGTCACGATCCCATCCACCGGACTCGTCACCTCCGACCGCTTCAAGTTGAGTTTGGCCAGATCACGATCGGCCACGGCCTGGCGGTAGTCCGCCGCCGCCGACTCGGCCACCGTCGCCTTCTGTTCCTGCGTCTGCCGCGAAACCGACGCTTCGCTCAGTTGCTGATAACGCGATTGCTCGCGCGTCGCTTCGTCGAATTGTGCTTTCCGGTTCGCAACCAGGGCTTCCGCCTGCTGGACCGCAAGCTCAAACCGCGCCGGGTTGATGCGAAAGAGCACATCGCCGCGCTTGACGGTCTGATTGTCTTGCACGAGCACTTGGTCGATCAGCCCCGCGACATCTGGGGCCACCGTGACAACGTTCGCGCGCACGCGCCCGTCGCGCGTCCATGGCGCTTCCAGATAATAATTCCACAACTGCCACCCGGCAGCGGCGGCGATGGCGACGATCACCAGCGTGAACACGAAACGCGAGAAAAGGCGCAAAAAAGCGAAAAAAGATTGGTTCATGGCATTCACCCCTGAAGATTGGCGGCGACGGTCGCGAGAACGATGACGAACAGGGAAACGTCGACGAGCGGCCGGTGCCAGATCAGCCGGTAGAATCCGGTGACCGTCAACACCAGGCGCAGAGCGCTGAAGAGTACGAAGGCCAACACGGCGTGAACCAACAGCACCGGGACGAAAACCCCGTAAAGATCGATCTCGCCAGTCATCCGGCAACTCCTTCATCCGAAAGAACGAGGACTGCGACATCCGCGACCGCTGGCGGGGCATAGGCCGCGGCGGCAGGGAAAAGATTACAGCGCAATCCGGCAAGCCCAAGCACGACGTTTCGTTTAAAACTGGTTGTCGTCGCGGTCGCGGCATCGAGCGCGCGGTCGATGGCCTGCAGCAACGAAGCCGGCGCTGGCGGCATCGCATCGCGCGCAACGGCCCTGGTAAAATGCGCCGCCGCTTCGCGCAGCACGTCGTCCACCGCCGCGCCAAGCTCCGACGGCATTTCGCGACGGAGCGCGTTCAAATCGATCAGATTGATCCCCACGCGAAGATCGGTCATCGCCGCCACCGCCGTCATCTGTCCATTCGTCGTAACCATCGCCGGAGACGGCGCGAGAAGCCCGATCCTGTCGAGAAACAGGCCCGCGAGCAGCGCGCGCGCCATCGGCTTCCGGCCACGCGCGACCGCCGCGAGATCGGCCCAGTTGGCTCGCAACCGCCGCCGCACGCTCCAGGCGACACCGGCCGGAAGGACCAGCGCCGAACCGGCGGCCGCGACCGCGACGCCGAACAAGGCCGCGGCTGTGCCGTTGGCCCAAGTGGCAAAATCCGCGCTGTAACTTCCCTGCAAGGCCAGGAGCGTGGCCGTAAAGACCGTTAGCGCCCCGCCGAAACGCTGCGTCGCGGGAATCTCCATGAGCAACCCCGCTGGAATAAAAAACGCGCCGGCCGCGATGACCAGCATTTCGGGAGAACTCGCCAGCGGCAGGATGACGAACTGGCCGATGGCCGCGCATGCGGCCGAGATCGTCACCGGGACCATGAGCCCCCAGATCGACGGCACGGGATCGTCCTGCAAGGCTGTAAAACAGCAAGCGACGGCAGCGAGCATGACCGCTTGCGCGCCGTCCGCCCATCCCGTCCCAATCCAATAAGCGCAGGTTATGAAGATCACCACGACAACAGCCGCTCCGCGGAGCGCCGCGACGCCATGATCGCGATCCAGCGTCATCTCCCCGGCCACGTCCATGGCCGACCGCGGCATGTTCCTTCGGCCGCCGCCTCCGATGATATGCAGATAAAGCGCGAGACAATCCTGACGCCAATCGACCAGCTCGCGCAGACGTTCGAGGACGGAGATCAGAAGGACACCTTCCCAGCCGGCCGCTAGATCCGCCTGATCCTGAAGCTGCGCAATCTCGCCGCGCAGGAGCGCGGCATCAGCCGGCTGCGCGGTGGCCGCGCTTGCGATCCAGCCACGCACCTTCGTCAAGAGCGCCTCGAGGGGCTCGGTTACGCCGCCGAGGGCCCGGAGATCAGCGAGCCTGTCGCGCAAGGACGCGATCAGGGGTAGTGTCATGACCATGCGCTGCTGAAGTTCGGTCGCGGGGCGGACCGCATCCTTGAGCGCGGAGGTGTCGTAGGAAAGATGCGTCGTCATCGCGCGGATGCCGACGGCTTCGGCGGCGAGGCGCGGCCCGAAACGCCGGGCCTCGACGGGCGTTGCTTCGTCGGGCGCGATCGCGTCGACCGCCAGTCGGTCCACGTCGCGCAGCCAGGCGACGATGCGCGCGCCCAGGACCGGCCCAAGATGGCTCGGAAAGACGAGACTGCTGACCAAGGTCGCGCAGATCACGCCAATGGCGATTTCCTCCGTGCGAGATACGACGATGTCCCAAACCGCGCCCGGAACCTCGACGACGGGAAAGCCGACGATCGCGACCGTGTAGCCGGCGAGAATGAAGGCGTAAGCGCGCGGCGTGCGATCGACCATCGCCAAATACAGGCAGCCGGCGATCCACAGCGCCAGCACGGCGCTCAACAGCTCGGGCGTGTTCACAAGATTCGGAACCGTTGCGATCGTCGCGATGGCCCCCGCCAGCGTGCCCAACAAACGATACACGGCCTTGGAGCGAAGCGCGCCGCTAAGTGGGTTCGCCACGATATACACCGTCGCCATCGCCCAATAGGGCCTCTCGAGCCCCGCCGCGAACGCGATGTACAGAGCCAACATCGCCGCCACAAACGTTTTGATGGCGAATATCCACGCCGCTCGGTCGGGCAGATAACGTGATGCGCTCATATGCTCGCCTCCGGAACGGCGCTCGGCCCGTCAAAATCGGCAAGCGCGATTGGGGCCGCGAGGCTCACGCCGGCGGCGCGTGCAATAGATTGAAGCGTCCGGGCCGTGGCGGCAAGGTCGGAAGACGAGATCCCCGCAAGCAGATCTTCGCGAACCCGCGCCACGACGGTTTCGATGTGCCGCGCGAGCCGTTTGCCCTCGGGCGTAAGATGCAGCGTCTTGGCGCGACGGTCGGCGAGGTCCTCGCGGCGGTCGAGCAAGCCGGCCGCGCCGAGCGCATCCAACGCGCGCACAAGCGACGGGCCCTCAATCCCCAAGGCATTGGCGACGACGGTCTGCCGCACGCCCTCCCCGAGCCGGTGGACGGCCATGATCGGATAGGCGAGCGTCGTGGACAATCGGAGCCCGGACAGCGCGGCGTCTGTCTTGGCCCGCCATACGCGCGCCACGAGTTGCAGCTCCATGGCGAATATCCGGGCATCGATCGTGTCATGCTGCGTCATGCCGATTAGATAGCACGCTAATAGTTTTCTTGCTATGCTTTATAGTCATAGCGGAATTCCCGCCGCGCATGGCTCGCGGTCGGGCGCTACGCCTCGATCTTCCCGGCCACGCCCGCCTCGGCGAACGTCGCCATGTCGCGCGTGCAAGCGAGCGCGGCTTTGAAAATGCCGAGCGCCAAGGCGGCGCCGGTGCCCTCGCCGAGCCGCATGCCGAGATCGAGCAACGGCTCCTTGCCAAGCCGCTTTAGCACGGCGCGATGGGCCTGCTCCGCCGAGACATGGCCCGCGATGCAATGATCGAGCGCGGTCGGATCGAGCGCCTGCAGCACCGCCGCCGCCGCGCAGACCACGAAGCCGTCGAGGATCACGGGAACGCGCTGCATCCGCGCCGCAAGAATCGCCCCAGCGATTGCCGCGATCTCGCGCCCGCCCAAGCGGCGCAGAACTTCAAGCGGATCGTTCAAATGATCGCGGTGCAAGGCAATCGCTGTCTCCACAGCCGCGATCTTGCGCTCGAACACGGGATCGCTGGCCCCCGTGCCGCGCCCGACCCAATCCGCCGCGCTCCCCCCATAAAGCGCGGTATAGATCGCCGCCGCGACGGTCGTATTGCCGATCCCCATTTCGCCGAGGCACAGCAAATCGACATCGCCCGCGATCGCTTCCATCCCGAACGCGATCGTCGCCGCGCAGGCCGCCTCGTCCATCGCCGCGCCCTCGGTGATGTCGCCCGTCGGAATATCGAGCGCGAGTTCGAAGACCTTGAGGCCGATGCCGTAAGTCGCGCAAATCTGGTTGATCGCGGCCCCGCCAGCCGAAAAATTCTCCAACATCGCGCGCGTCACCGAGGCGGGATAGGCGGAAACCCCCTTCGCTGTCACGCCATGATTGCCGGCGAACACCGCGACGAGCGGCTGATCGATCGTGGGCCGCGCCTTGTCCTGCCAGCTCGCGAGAAAGGCCGCGAGATCGTCGAGGCGCCCAAGCGAGCCTTCCGGCTTGGTCAATTGGGCCTGGCGCGCGCGCACCGCGGCCTCGGCCTGTTTCGAACCCTCCGGCATGAGCGGAAACAGAGCGCGGATATCGTCGAAGGGAAGACCGCTGGCTGGCATTTGAACCTCATTGATGAAGCCTGGCTCTTAGCGCCGCGGACCCCAAAAGGAAATCTTCGATTTCCGGCGGAGCTCTCGACAAAGCCGCGCGCATGCGAGATGAGCGGCGGATGCTGCCAACGCCTCTCGCCGATCTCTTGATCTGTCTTCGCTTTTTCACGCGCCTGCCGCTTCCCGCCAGCGCGCGCGAAATCGCGCTGGGCCGCGAAGGTCTCGCGCACGCCGTCGTGATGGTGCCGCTCGCCGGCGCCATAACCGGCTTCGGGCCGGCTCTTGTTCTGGCCGGCGCGAGCGCCTTGGGCCTACCGCCGCTCGTCGCCGCGCCACTCGCCATCGCGGCACTCGTGGCATCGACCGGCGCCCTGCACGAGGATGGCCTGGCGGATTGCGCCGACGGGTTTGGCGGCGGACACACCCGCGAACGCAAGCTCGAGATCATGCGCGACAGCCGCATTGGCACGTTCGGCGCTTGCGCCGTGGGACTGTCGCTTTATCTGCGCGTCGCCTGCCTCACCGTGATCGCGGCGCGCGACATGCCGCTCGCGGCCGGCGCACTCGTCGCAAGCGCGGCCCTGTCGCGCACTCTGTGTCTCCTGCCTCTGATCATCCTGCCGCCAGCGCGCGAAGGCGGCGCGGGCGCGGCGGTCACGGGCCTCTCGCGACCGCGTTATGCCGTGGCTTTGGGAATGGCCCTCGCGATCTCGACCTTGCCGCTCTTTGCCGGCGCGTCGCCGGGGCATACGACCCTCGCTTGCCTCGCGGCGGCGATCGCGGCGGGCTTCGCCACGCTGCTCGCGCGGCACGAGATCGCGGGCCAGACCGGCGATGTCGCGGGCGCGACGCAACAGCTCGCGGAGCTTGCGATGCTGGTGGTGTTTGCGGGGTAGACAGGTCAAGCCAAAAAGAAAGGCGGCGGGACGAACCCGCCGCCTTTACCAACTCCCGTCGCTCGTGTCTCGCGGGTAACGGGAATGGATCTCATGTCCTCGGTCGGTCCGACGCGCGAGGCTGGCTTTCGCGACGATCAGGTGTGATCGCCGCCGGCCAGGAATTGCGTGGGATCGACCGGCGTCGAGCCTTTGCGCAATTCGAAATGCAGTTGCGGCGACGCGACATTGCCGCTCTGCCCCGATTTCGCGATGACCTGGCCCCGCTTGACCTGCTCCCCGCGCTTCACGTCGAGCTCGCCATTATTGGCATAGGCCGAGACGTATCCGTTGGGATGGCGGATCAGCACCAAATTGCCGAAACCTTTGATTTCGCTGCCGGCATAAGCGACCACGCCGGATTCCGCGGCCTTGACCGCCGTTCCCTCCGGGACCGCGATATTGATGCCGTCATTGCCGCCGGACTTGAAGCCTTGGATAATGCGCCCCCGCGCGGGCCAACGAAACTCGGGATTCGCGGCGGTGCTCACGGGCGTCGCGGGCGGCAGGCTCGCGGTCGGCGTCACATCGACGGCGGGCACGGGCTTCTTGACCGGGACGTCCTCGACCTTTGCCGTCTTGATGGGCTTGATCGGTTCGGCATGCGGAGCGACGGGCTTCGGCGCGATCTCGGCCTTCTTGACCGGTTCGACCTTTTTCGCTCCAACGTCGGCGTGCTCGGCTTTGGAGGGAGCCGTCGGCGCCGCCTTGGCGACCTTGCGTTCCAGGAGCTTCTCGCGCGCCGAATGATCATGCCTCGGCTTGTCGGAGACAACCGGCTTCGCGGGCGCGGCGGCGGTCCGGACGACCGGCGCTCCCGAGGCGCTATAGACCGGGATGAGAAGGCGCGTGCCCGCGTGAATTTGCGACGACGCGTTCAAGCCGTTGACGTGCAACAGAACGTCCGGCGGGACATTGTAGCGTTCGCCCAGGATTCGCGCGGTTTCGCCCTGCGCGGCGATCACGGGCATCCCACCCTGCGCGGACCATCCGCCATGACCCGAAGCAATCGAGGCGGTCGCCGTTTCGGCGTGCATCGGAACAGGCCCCTCGGCCAGCCTCGGACTTTCGTGGGCGGGCGCCTCGTAATTCGCGTATTGCGGACCGACGTGGCGCTCAGGCAGCGAACCGGTCTGTTCGGGAGCCGGAAGCGGCTGGGAAAAGATCGGCGACGGCGAAGCGGGACGATAATCATGGTCCGGCGCCGGCTGGCGATCGGCTGAAGCGGTCGCGTAAGGGTTGCCGAGTGGATTTGACGCGAGGCGATCGGAGTCCGCGCAACCGGCGAGCATAGCCGCCGCAGCGCCCGCCAGAGCAAACCGGGCGAGACGGCCCGAGCCGGAAATCGTACAAACTTTACGCATGACGCAACCTACAAACGCGGGTTCAGTAGGTGCATTAACGATGACGCGAGTTAAGGGAGAGTTTAAGATAAACGGCTTTTCCCAAAAAAGACCACGAAGTTAAACTTAACGAAAATTAAGTATCTCCACGGCAACAGAGACGCTCGGGACTCGTCGCGGCGCGATGAAACTAGGGCCGGTGGACTCCGGCGGCGTCGCCGACGTCGATCGAAGTTTTCCCGCAACAAACAGGGCGTTACGCGATCGGCGTCGAAACGCCCCGCAGGCACGGTTATAATATAACATTAAAAAAAATTTGGACATTCTCCACGAAACTTAAGCATAACTAATCCTTATGCGCCTTTCAAACCCGGCCATTCGCCGTTAAAAGGTCAAACTGGTTGCCCCTAAGCCCTGGACCTCCCCGGCAAAGGCGCCCGTGTCAAACTGATGCTCGCACACTCTTTTACCCGGAAGGTCTTCGATGGCTACACCTGCTCTTCACCCGGCAATCGATAATGGTATCACGCCCGGCGTTCCCAACTTCGGCGGCGGCACGCTGCATTGCCATTGTCCGACAAACAAGGTCGAGGTCACCCTTACCGGCGATGTCGTGCACAACCACGCCTGTGGCTGCTCGAAGTGCTGGAAGCCGACTGGCGCGGTCTTCTCCGTTATCGGCGTCATCCCGGTCGCCAATGTCAAGGTCACGGCGCATCCCGAAAAACTCAAGATCGTCGACGAAAGCGCGACCATCCAGCGCCATGCCTGCAAGGACTGCGGCGTTCATCTTTACGGCCGCATCGAAAAGGATCATGCGTTCAAGGGTCTCGACTTCGTTCATACCGAGCTGAGCGACGCCAAGGGCTGGCAGGCTCCGCAATTCGCGGCCTTCGTCTCATCGATCATCGAGCAGGGTTACGAGCCCTCGGGCATGGACGCCGTCCGCGCCCGGTTCAAGGAACTCGGCCTCCCAACTTACGATGCCTTGTCCCCGCCGCTGATGGATGCGCTCGCGTCTTTCACGGCGCAAAAGGCCGGAACAGCTTATGTCGAGAAGGCGGCGGCGGCTCCGAAGGCCGCGCCAAAGCCTGCCGCCGCCCCCGCGAAGCCGCAAACGTTCTTCGGCTGGCTCGGTTCGCTGTTTGGCGGCAAGTAAGATCGAACTGACGAGGGATCGCGGCGGTTACAAAGCCGCCGCGATCCCCGGAATCATCGACGGCAGGCGGCACGGGCAAACCAAGGTTTCCTTTGTGCCGTCACCACGCCTTTGAATCACAGCGGCATGCGGCGCGCTCGCCGCCGGGCGGGCGCAGACCAGAAGGCCCTCGGGGGCCAACCGCTTCACGAAGACGTCCGTATCCGTCACAAGTCCGTGGACGATGATCCGATCGAAAGCCTCCGCCGCGAGCGGCAAGGCGAGGCCATCGCCCCAGACGATCGCCGCATTGCCGATGTCGAGCGCGACCAGACGGTCCCGCGCGGCGAGCGCCAAGGTTTGAAATCGCTCGACGCCGATGACATCCGCCGCCATGGCCGCGAGAATTGCGGTCGCGTAGCCCGAACCCGCGCCGACCTCGAGAACATGATGCCGGGGTTCGATCGCCAACGCTTCGATCATCCGCGCGAGGAGCCAAGGCTCAGGCATCGTTTGCCCGCACGCCAACGGCACCGGCACGTCGCGGGCGGCGAGCGCGCGATAGGCGGCATCGACGAAAAACGCGCGCGGGATGAGTTCGAACGCGCGCAGGACGCCGAGATCGTGGATCCCGCGCGCGCGCATGCGCAAAAAGAACGCCGCCTTGGCCTGCGCGGTCTCGATTTCGTCGCCGTCGCGGAGGGCCGGCGCCAACCCGCTGGCGGAAACGTCAGGATTCAAAGAGTTGCGCATAGCGCGTCACCGTCGGCTCGTCCGTCAAATCGAGCTTGAGCGGCGTGACCGAGATCCGGTTCTTCGACAAAGCTTCCAGATCGGTTCCCGCCGAGATCTCGTAATTCTGCCGTCCGAAACCGATCCAGTAATAGGCATTGTGCCGCCCATCGAGCCGGGACTCGATCTGGACCGCCAAGGCGTCGCGCCGCCCCTGCACCGTGGCGCTGATCCCCTCGACCCGTTCAGCGGGACAGGGCGGGAAATTGAGGTTGATGATAATATCCCTGCCGAAACCCGCCGCGAGAATCCGTTGGATGAGGCCGGGTGCATGCGCCTCGGCGCAGTCCCAACGAATTCCCTCGCGTCCGCCGGGGCCGCCATAGGCGTTCTTGCCATAGGCCTGCGATAGAGCGAACGAAGGAATGCCGAGGATCGTGCCTTCCATCGCGCCCGCGATCGTGCCGGAGTAAGTGACGTCCTCGGCGATATTCTGGCCGGCGTTGACGCCGGAGAGTACGAGGTCGGGCTTCACGCCGCCGAGAATGTGTTTGACGCCCATGATCACGCAATCCGTCGGCGTCCCCTTCACGGCGTAGCGCCGCTCGGAAATCGTCCGCAGCCGCAACGGATCATTGACCGATAGCGAATGCGCGACGCCGGATTGATCGGTTTCCGGCGCGACGACGAGAACCTCGCCGCCGAGCTTGGCCGCGATCCGCTCCAACACGGCGAGGCCCGGTGCATGAATGCCATCGTCATTGGTGATGAGAATACGCATGCGGCCTCTCCGTGGTTCAGCTGGCGCGCGACAGGCGCGTCACGCCGCCCATATACGGTTTCAGCACGTCAGGCACGCGAACCGAACCATCTTCCTCTTGATAATTTTCGAGCACCGCCACCAAGGCTCGCCCGACCGCGACGCCGGACCCGTTGAGCGTGTGCACGAAACGCGTGGCCTTGGCACCCGCCGGGCGATACCGCGCGTTCAAACGCCGCGCCTGGAAATCGCCGCAGACCGAGCAGGACGAAATTTCGCGATAGCGGTCCTGGCCGGGCAACCAGACCTCGATGTCATAGGTTTTTTGGCTCGCGAACCCCATGTCCCCGGTGCAAAGCGTCATCACGCGATAGGCAAGGCCCAAGCGCTTCAACACCTCCTCGGCGCACGAAAGCATACGTTCATGCTCGGCCTCCGATTGCTCCGGCGTGGTGATCGAAACCAGCTCGACCTTGGTGAACTGATGCTGACGGATCATGCCGCGCGTATCGCGTCCCGCCGCCCCGGCCTCGGCGCGAAAACACGGCGTCGAGGCCGTGACGCGGATCGGCAATACCGCCTCGTCGAGGATCGACTCGCGGACGAGATTGGTGAGCGGCACTTCGGCGGTCGGGATGAGCCAGAGATTTTGCCCAACCTCGGCTTCGACGTTCTCGCGTATGACGAGGAACTGATCCTCGCGAAATTTCGGCAATTGCGCGGTGCCGAACATCGCCTCGTCGCGCACCAGGATCGGCGGATTGACCTCGGTATAGCCATGCGTTTCGGTATGGAGATCGAGCATGAACTGCGACAGCGCGCGCTCCAGGCGGGCGAGCGGTCCCTTGTTCACGACGAAACGCGCGCCCGAGAGCTTGGCGGCGGTTTCGAAATCCATCAAGCCGAGGGCTTCGCCGATCTCGAAATGCTCCTTCGGCTTGAAGCCGAACGTGGGCTTCTCGCCGACCACCCGCAGCTCGACATTATCGTTCTCGTCCTTGCCGAGCGGCACGGTGTCGAGCGGCAGGTTCGGGATTTCGAGAAGCAACGTCTCGAGCGCGGCAATCGCGTTCTTTTCCTCGAGTTCCAGCTCGGAAAAATTCACCTTGAGCGTCGCAACCTCGGCTTTGAGCGCCTCGGCGCGCGCAATGTCCTTGGCCTTCATGGCCTCGCCGACCTCCTTCGAGGCCGCGTTGCGCCGCTCTTGGACGGCCTGAAGCTTGGCGATCGCCGCGCGGCGCGTGTCGTCGAGCGCGAGGATCTCGGGCGACAAGGCCCCCAAGCCCCGGCGTGCCCGCCCCTCGTCGAAGGCTTCGGCATTCTCGCGTATCCATTTCAGATCGTACATGAATCCGAAGCCTCTTAAGGTGGCGCCACGGCGCCGGGACTATCATCGAAGGGCATCACGCCGAAAAACATCGCGCCGCGACGCGCCGCCTTGAAAGAGCGACGTTCGCGGCGATTCGTCTAGCCCCCGGCCGCTAAACCTGGCCTTTTGCCGCCTCATCCTTCGCGCGCTTTCGCTCGATCAGCATGACGGCGAGAATCGAGCCCTCATAGAGACCGACGGCCGGAACGGCCAGCGCCAACATCGAAAAGGCGTCGGGCGGCGTCAGGATCGCGGCAACGATAAACACCAGCACGATGGCGTACCGCCGCTTCGATCTGAGAAATTCCGAGGAGACGATTCCGATTTGTCCAAGCAGCGTCAGAATGACCGGAAGCTGGAACATCAAGCCAAAGGCAAAGATCAGCGTCATGATCAGGGACAGATATTCGCTGACCTTTGGAAGAAGCTGGATTTGCGCCCGGCCCGGCTCTTTCGATTGCTCCATACCGATGAAAAAACTCAACAAATTCGGCATGACGACGTAAAAAACCATCAACGCGCCGATCGCGAAAAACACCGGCGTGGCGCAGAGGTAAGGCAAGAAAGCCCGCCGCTCGTGCTTGTACAGTCCCGGCGCGACAAAAGCGTAGAGCTGCGCGAAGATCATTGGACAGGACAAATAGGCGGCGGCAAAGAAAGCGACTTTGAGCTGCGTGAAGAAATATTCCTGCGGCGCCGTGTAGATCAGCCGCGCCTCCGCCCCCGCGACATGCTGATATGGAATTACCAGCAGATTATAAAGGTCTTTCGCGAAAAAATAGCACAGGATGAACATCGCGAAAAAAGCGATCAGCGCCCGGATCAGCCGCGTCCGCAGCTCCACGAGATGATCCATGAGAGGCGCTTTGCTCGCCTCGATATCGGCATCGGTCATGGGGCGACGCCCCTCCAATCGGGTCTAGACATCATCAGGGAGGGCTTTAGCAGAACCCAGGGCCGCTTGTCCTCACGCGCCGTCATGAACGGGCGGCGGCAGGACCGGAAGGGCGGACTCTTCGACGGATTCGAACGTCTTGGCCGGCTGATGCGGCAGCGGCTCCGGCTCCTGATCCAACTCCGGAGGCGCAAGACTTGCGGGCGCGACGCTGTGACCCTGCGAGGTCGCGGCGGGGACATCCGGACTCGGCGACAGCAACGGCTCGGACTTTTTGCGGACTTCGGGAAAACTCGACTCGATTTCGGCGGCCTTGGCGAGTTTGTCCGCCTCGCGCCTGAGATCAGCCATGTCCGCTTCGCGCATGGCATCCATGAACTGACCTTGAAATTCGCTGGCCATCCGACGCATTTTGCCGACGAACTGGCCAATCTGCCGAAGCACGCGCGGAAGATCTTTCGACGGAATGAACACAAGCGCCACGATGCCGATGATCAACAGCTTCCCGGCGTCAAAATCGAACATGGACAACCCTAACCGGCGCTTCGGCACATTTTGGAAACGGGCAACACGGCCATCGTCGCGAAAAATGCGCCCAGTCTTTGCAGAGGATCAGAACTCAAGGGACCAAGCGCCGCCAGAGAACAAGTCTACCAGAGAACAAGGTCCGCGGACGCGGCCAAACACAGCCGGGCCAAGCATTTTGAACCCGGAATTACCCCAAGCTGAAAACAAGCGATCACGAATACGCGGGATCGGCCTAGACGCCCACCCGTGCTTTCACCCAGGCCTCAGCTCGCCTTCGGTGCCTCGGAGACCTTGCTCAGGTCGGCGACGGTCGCGGGCTGATGATCGAGCGTACGCGCCGGCTCGGCCGGACGGGCCTCGACCTTCTCGTCATCGTCCGAGAGACCTTTCTTGAAGCTTTTGATACCCTTGGCAACATCTCCCATGATGTCGGAAATTTTGTTGCGGCCACCAAAAAAGATCAGCGCGATGGCGCCGAGGATGATGAGGTGCGGAAGCGATAGGCTACCCATGTGAAAACTCCGCCTTCCGGCTGTTTCTGGATTAATTGAATAGATTTAGGCCGGTCCCGAGGCGAAAACAAGGAGACAGTTGATCGAAGCGGCATCGAGACGGCGTCGACCTTTCGAAAACGCGATTTGGGATGGATCGGCCGCATTGCCTTCGGATGAATCCCGCTCGAGGGTGGCCCCTCACCTCTCAAACCCATAAACGGCGACATGGCTGCGTTCCGCCCCCGGCGGGAGGTGAATCATCGATGGCTTGGTCAAGAAATCGCCTGTGCCGTCGGCATCATCGCCTCGCCCGGTCCAGGCCTCGATCGACAAAAATTTTCCCTCCGGCTTCGACCATAAAGCGATATGCGGAAAATCGTCGAGCTCCACGGTAATGGTTGCTCCGTGCTCGCGGCCGAACCGGAGAGACCGGCTCCGCGCGTCGAGGAAACACAAGGCTTCGTGCGCGAACAAGGCCGCGGACAGCGGGAGACGACCTCCCTCGAGCGGCACCGGCCGGGTGTCCCGAGTAAAGAGCCCCTCGGAGATGATGGGAACGGCAGGGGCTTCCGCCTCCGCGAACGTGATGTGGTATTCGTCCAACGTTCCCCCGGCGAAAGGCCAGCGGAAGCCGGGATGCAGACCGCAAGCATAGGGCATGGCCGTCTCGCCGCGATTCGACACCGTAAGTTCGATGCGCAAGCCGACTCCGGTGAGGCGATAGGTCACGCGGAATACAAAATCATAGGGGTAAAGCGCCCGGCTCGCCTCCGACGCCTCCAAGACGAGGCATGCGTGGTCGTCGCTCCGCCCGGCAAGCCGGAACGGCAGATGCCGGGCAAAGCCATGAAGACCGAGCGGATAACGCCGCCCCGCGATCGTCACCCTGCCCTCGCGCGTCCAGCCGACCACGGGAAACAGAACCGGAGACGAATCTGGCCAAATCGCGGGAACGGGCGTCCAAATCCGCTCCGCCCCATGCACAATCCAGCTCTGGAGTTCCGCGCCGCGCAGGGCAATTGCGGCCGCGGCGTCCCCATGTCTCAGGTAAATCGTGTCGCCCATGCTGGATTGCGCAACCTCGAGCCTAAAGTTTCCCCGAGCTGCAACGATTGGACGGCCCCATCGTTACGCTCAAGCATGGACGATCAAAACAGGCGAGACCTATCCGAACGTTAGATCGCGAACTCTAGCGTCCGAATGCCGCACAAGCTATGTTGTCGATGCCGAATCCGTAACGCGCGCCAGGATCATCCCCAACTCATGACCCATGCGAACAACGTCTGCATGCGGCGCATCCTTTGCGTCTTCCCACGCTACGAGCCGTCTTTCGGGACATTCGAATACGCTTATCCCTTGTTGGACCGAACCAAGGCCTTCATGCCGCCGCAAGGGCTTTTGGTGATCGCCGCCGCGCTTCCCGCGCACTGGGACGTCCGGTTCGTCGACGAGAACATGGCTCCGGCAACGCCAGAAGATTTCACCTGGGCCGATGCGGTCTTCGTCAGCGGCATGCATATTCAGCGTCGCCAGATCGGCAATATTAACGACCGCGCCCATCGCTTCGGCAAACCGACCGTTCTCGGCGGCCCCTCGGTCTCGGCGTGCCCGGAGAACTACCCGGATTTCGATTATCTGCATGTCGGCGAACTCGGCGATGCCACCGAAGACTTGATCGCGGTGCTCGGCGAAAATACCAGCCGCCCGGCCCAGCAGATCGTCTTGAAGACCGTGGCACGGCGCGAACTGAGCCAATTTCCGATGCCGGCCTATGAATTGGCGGAAATCGACCGCTACATGCTGGGCACCATCCAGTTTTCGAGCGGCTGCCCGTACAAATGCGAGTTCTGCGATATCCCGGGCCTTTACGGGCGCGTGCCACGGTTGAAATCACCAGAGCAAATTATCGCTGAATTGGACAAGCTGCTTGCTTTCGGCGTCAACGGGTCCGTCTATTTCGTCGACGACAATATTATCGGCAATCGCAAGGCGATCCGCGATCTTTTGCCGCATTTGATCGCTTGGCAGAAGCGCAACGGCTACGCCATCGGCTTTGCCTGCGAGGCGACCCTCAATATCGCGCGCTCGCCCGAAATCCTCGCCTTGATGCGCGAGGCGGGGTTCGATGCGATCTTCTGCGGCATCGAGACGCCCGAACCCGAGGCGCTCACCGCCATGGACAAGGGCCACAACATGGTCCTGCCGATCCTCGACGCCGTCAAAATCATCAACAATCACGGCATGCAGGTCGTGTCGGGGATTATCCTCGGCCTCGACACGGAC
Organism: Beijerinckiaceae bacterium; assembly: GCA_031291515.1. Classification (GTDB taxonomy): domain Bacteria; phylum Pseudomonadota; class Alphaproteobacteria; order Rhizobiales; family Beijerinckiaceae; genus RH-AL1. The sequence goes on from JARLIW010000218.1 coordinate 23,716, forward strand.
ACGCCGGAGTCGGCCGAAAAGATTCTCAAATTCATCGAACTGTCTCAGATTCCGATGCTCACGATCAACCTGCTGCAAGCCTTGCCGCAGACCCCGCTTTGGGACCGCCTGGCGAATGCGGGCCGGATCGACGAAAGCGACGATCGCGAATCCAACGTCCAATTTCTGATGCCTTACGACGACGTGCTCGCGATGTGGCGCGATTGCATGGACAAGGCCTACCGGCCCGACATTTTGTTCAAGCGCTACGCCTATCAGATGCAAGCGACCTGGCCGAACCGCCTGCCACGCCCCAACAGCAAACAGCGAACGAGTTGGCCGAACATCAAAAAAGGCCTCGTCATCCTCGGCAAACTGCTCTGGCATGCCGGCGTGAAGGGCGATTACCGCCTGACGTTCTGGAAATTCGCGCTGCCTCGGCTGGCGCGCGGCGAAATCGAAGCTTTGTTGATCTATGCGATCCCGGCGCACCATCTCATCATGTTCGCGCGCGATGCTTGCTCGGGCAAAGGCAATGCGTCGCACTATTCCGCCAAGCTCCGCCCCGCCGAGATGCCTCTACTGAACGCGGCGGAGTAAAATCGGCCGTCCCGGTCAATTCCGGCCCGGTCGACCTGCGCACAGGAACATTTGCCGCGAGCATGAACGCGCGTGCCCGAATCTGCTAGACGCAGTCGAGGGCTGGCCGGTGTCAGCAAGGTGATCCGGATTTGACCATGCTGACTTTGGCCGATCGTATAATCCTATCGAGCGGATGGGCGCGGCGGTTCACCGCTTTAGTGGCGGGAGCCGCCGGGGCTCTCGCCATGGCGCCGCTCAATATCGGGCCGGCCCTGATCATTCCGATGAGCGTCGCGGTTTGGCTGCTCGACGGTTCGAGCGAGGCGCGATCAGCCGACGGCGCGACTTTCTTTGCCTGGCCCGGATGGGGGTCGTTGCGTCTCGCCTTTTCGGCGGGCTGGTGGCTCGGCTTCGGTTATTTTCTCGCGGGGTTCTGGTGGCTCGGTTCGGCCTTCCTCATGGTTCCCGAATTTGCGTGGGCACTGCCGCTCGGCGTCGTCGCGCTGCCGGCCATGCTGGCTTTTTTCCCGGCTTTCGGCTTCGCTGTCGCGCGCTTGCTCTGGATCCCGGGCGCCGGAAGAATCTTGGCGCTGGCCCTGGGTCTTGGGCTTTCGGAATGGCTGCGCGGCACGATCCTCACGGGATTTCCATGGAATGATCTCGGCATGGCGCTCGGCGGCACGCTCGTCACGGCGCAGATCGCTTCGCTCATGGGACTCCACGGCCTGACGCTGCTTGCCGTCGCGATTTTCGCCACGCCGGCGACGCTCGCCGATGTTCACCCACGAAGCGGGCTGAACTGGAGGCCCACTTTGATGGCGGCTGGGGCGGGTGCGCTGATCGTGGCCTTTGGCGCGGCGCGGCTCGCCCACTCGCAGGTGAGTCCAGTCCCGAACGTCATCGTGCGGATCATGCAACCCGGTATTTTGCCAAACGATCAGTTTCGGCCGGAATACCGGGACCAAATCCTCGCGAACTATTTGGCCTTGTCACGCCTGGACGATCCGCAAAAAGGCGTTGCCTTGGACGATGTGACCATTCTGGTCTGGCCGGAATCCCCCTTTCCGTTCATTCTGACACGCGATCCAAGGGCGATGGCGGACATTGGCGCGCTTCTACCGCCCAAAGCCGTGCTCGTCACCGGCGCGGCGCGCGAAGAGGACAGTCCGGAGCGCGGCGACGATCCCGCGCATGTCAGTTATTTCAATGTCATCGAAGTGATCGCGAGCGGCGGCACATTGCTCGATAGCTACGACAAGATTCATCTTGTCCCGTTCGGCGAATATCTTCCATTCGAATCGCTCTTGCGGCGTATCGGGTTGCGCAACTTCGTTTCGATCCCGGGAGGATTCGAACCTGGCGCCCGACGGCATAATCTGTCGCTCCCGGGACTCCCCGGCGTTTCGCCCCTGATCTGCTACGAAGCGATTTTTCCGGGCGCCGTTCTGTCCAGCAGCGGTCCCCGCCCCCGTTTGCTTCTCAACGTGACCGACGACGGGTGGTTTGGAAACACATTCGGTCCCGAACAGCATTTTACCCAAGCAAGGCTAAGAAGCATTGAAGAAGGGCTACCAATGATACGGGCCGCCGCAACCGGAATATCGGCTTTCATCGATCCTTATGGCCGGGTGCTTGCGTCCTTGCCATTGGGGAAGGTGGGCATTCTGGATAATTTTGTGCCTCAACCTATAGCCGAAACCCTTTATGCTCGTTATCCTTATGCCATTGATTTGTTGATTTCCGGGATAATGATGTTGACATTGCAGGTTGTAAGAGCATGGAATAGAAACAATAAGGGCTAGGTGATTACGGTTTTGCGAGAACGTCGAAAAGATTTGAATCTCCCAGCGACCGCCGCTTAACCCCCCACAATTAACTAGCGAGATGACCGTGGACCGAAGGCTCGACTCTGTGAAAAAGGTTCCAAACCCAATCGACAAGCATGTGGGGAGCCGTGTCCGCATGCGCCGTGTCCTGCTCGGCATGAGCCAAGAAAAGCTTGGTGAAGCTCTGGGGCTGACATTTCAGCAGGTCCAGAAATATGAAAAGGGGACGAATCGTATTGGGGCGAGCCGTCTTCAACAGATTTCGAAAAGTCTCAATGTCCCGCCAGCGTACTTCTTCGAAGGCGCGCCAGCTTTCGATTCCGGCACCGGTGAAAACTTCGTTCATTCGGCCGCGGCCGAGGCCGGCTCCGCCTATGTCGTCGATTTCATATCGACGCTCGAAGGGCTGCACCTCAACCGTGCGTTTGCGCGGATCAAGGAGCCGAAAGTCCGCAAGCGAATCGTCGATTTGGTGACGGCGATCGCGGGCGACGACGAGTTTGAAGATGCGCCCGTCGCGTCAAAGGATAATGCCGAGTCCTAAATGAGCGCGGGCAAAATCAAGTAATAGCGCCAAGTTGTTTTATAGCCGGGATATTGACCTCGGTAATCGTCGGTTCCCAATACGCTCGATACAACTAAGTCGTCACCAGATCGCCGTGGGCGCGGCGAGACGGAAATTTCGCGTCAAGGATCTCGGCGCCGGATGCGCCGATCCTCGAGTGACCGAGTTCTCCGTCCCGCGGATGTGAACCCGCCACTCGGATCATTTTGACTTTCCCCGATTTGCGGTATGGATCGACGGCTCTGCCACTAAGGCATGGCGGCGATGTCGCGTGGGGATCCCTTGCTGGTAACGGAAGATGTCAAGGACGAGGCCCTGCTATTCGCCGTGGCGCGGCAGGACCGCGTCGCATTTCGCTCGCTGTATGATGTCGCGGCGCCGAAACTATTCGCGACGATCCTGCGTATTGTCAGGAACAGGGCGGCGGCGGAAGAGATTTTGCAGGATGTGTTTTTGCGCATTTGGCAAAATGCCGAACGGTTTTCGCCCGAGGCCGGTCCGGCTCGCGCATGGATGAACACGATTGCCCGCAATCGGGCCATCGATGTCCTCAGACAAAGATCCTTCGTGCCCGTATCCGGAGGCGATTCCGAACCAGATATGTACGAGCGGGTCGCGGAGGACCGCGACCGTGAGGCGGATATGATCAATAATGCGTCGTTGCGTCACTGTCTCGAAACCATCGAGGCCTCGGCGCGCGACTGTGTGCTCCTGGCCTATTACGAGGGCTATTCCCGGGAGGAACTGGCGCGGCGTTTCGACCGCCCCGTGAACACGATCAAGACGTGGTTGCATCGCAGCCTCGCGGTCTTGCGCGATTGCTTGGATGGTGCCGCATGAACGGCGATCTCGACCTCGAAGCCGCCGAATTCGTCCTTGGCACCCTCGACGCCTCCGAACGCGGATCGTTCGCGGCGCGGTTGGCTGGCGACAAAGAGGCTCAGGCCGCGGTGGCGGCTTGGGAGTCTCGACTCGCGGGACTCGCGGACGACATTGCGCCACTGACCCCGCCCGATCACGTCTGGGCACGGATCGAGCGCGCCTTGGCGAGCCGGGGCGCGGAACCCCATGGCTTTCGCGTCATCGATGGCGGCGCGTCCGACGCCACCCGAAAGCTACGGCGTTCTCTCGCGCGTTGGCGCGCCGCGACCGTCGTATCGAGCGCCCTCGCGGCAGTTCTTCTCCTTTTCGTCGGCTATCGCTTCGTCCTTCCCACGGCTCTCGAAGAGACTTCCTATGTCGCCGCGGTCAACCGGGGCGGCGATCAGCCCGCGCTTTTGGTGCGCGTCGATCTCAAGTCCCATCGCATCTTCGTGCGTCCCGTCGCCGCCGAGACACCCAAAGGCAAAAGTCTTGAACTCTGGTATATCAGCGACGGCAAGCCGCCGCGATCGATGGGCGTCATCGGCAGCGCTCCGCTTTCCCTCCCGATTCCCTCTGGCACCCATGCCGACGCCGCGGCATTCGCCGTTTCGGTCGAGCCGCCTGGCGGATCGCCGTCGGGCGTCGCGACGGGCCCCGTGATATATTCCGGGCAATTGATCAAGGAATAGAAATGCCGCCCATCGTGGAGCGTCCGGTAACAAATACGCCGGAAATGACGGTCGGCGAATTGTCCGGCGCGTTGAAGCGAACCATCGAGGACCGCTTCGGCTTCGTGCGCGTGCGCGGCGAAATTTCCAATTTTCGCGGCGTCCACAGCTCGGGCCATGCCTATTTCTCGCTCAAGGACGAGAGCGCCCGCATCGACGCGGTGGTCTGGAAAGGGACGTTTTCGAAGCTCAAGACCAAGCCGCAAGAAGGCTTGGAGGTCATCGCGACGGGCAAGATCACGACGTTCCCCGGCAAGTCGGCCTATCAGATCGTGATCGAGGCGCTCGAGCCCGCCGGCGTCGGCGCGCTGATGGCGCTACTCGAGGCCCGCCGCAAGGCCCTCGGCGCCGAGGGCCTTTTCGACGAGGCGCGCAAGCGGCCCCTGCCCTACCTCCCCGCCGTGATCGGCGTCGTGACCTCGCCGACAGGTTCCGTGATCCGCGATATTCTGCACCGGATCGCCGACCGCTTTCCCCGTCCGGTCCTGGTGTGGCCGGTGCGGGTCCAAGGCGAGACGGCGGCGGCGGAAGTCGCGGCGGCCATCGCGGGCTTCAACGCCTTGCCGGAAACCGGACCCGTGCGCCGGCCAGATGTCCTCATTGTCGCGCGCGGGGGCGGCTCGCTCGAAGATCTCTGGGCCTTCAACGAGGAGATCGTGGTTCGCGCGGCGGCGGCCAGCGCGATCCCGCTGATCGCGGCGATTGGCCACGAGACCGATTGGACCTTGATCGACCATGCCGCCGATCTGCGCGCGCCGACCCCTTCGGGGGCAGCGGAAAAAGCGGTTCCGGTTCGCGCCGATCTGATCGCCAACCACCTTGATCTCGCACGCCGCCACCAGGCTTCGATGCTGCGGCTCATCGACCGCCGGCGCAGCGACTGGCGCGCGCTGACCCGCGTTCTTTTGACCGGCGATACGATCACCGCGATCCCGCGCCAACGGCTCGACGGCGCCAGCGGCCGGCTCGCGGTGGTGATGGCGAGCCACCGCGACCGCCAGCGTTTGGCCCTGTCCCGGCTCGCCAATCGCCTGGCGCAACAGGCGCCGCGCACGCGCCTCGCGCGCGAGGATCAGCGGCTCAAATCCCTGGACCAACGCCTCGGTCATAGCAGGATGCTGGCCGCGGAGCGGCGAAGCCAACGCCTGGGGCAGGCGGCCCAACGACTGCGAACGAGTCTGCTCGCGATCGGTCGCGAGCAAAGCCGGGCCCGTCAGCGGATCGATCAGCAAACGGCATCACTGAGACGGGCCTGGCAAAACGCATTGCGAGCGCGCGCCGAAATGGTCAGCCGTCACGGCAAGTTGTTGCAAAGCCTCGGCTATAAGCAGGTTCTTTCGCGCGGCTTTGCATTGGTCCGCGACGCCGACGGACACCCGAGACGCTCGGCCCTCGACATAAAAAGCGCGGCCGTACTCGACATCGAATTCGCGGATGGTCATATTAGCGCGGTTTCCGCCGAGCGACCGCCAGCATTGGCCAAGCGTAGCCGGACGCCGCGCAAGACTGACCAGACTTCACTGTTCTAACGGGCTTTGCGATTTGAACGCTCGTCATTCGAACATGTCCTCCGCCGGGCGGATGATGTTTTCAGACCGCCCATTCGAGGGACCAATAGCCGTGCCATCTCATTGCTTCCGGGCGAGCCGATCATGAACCGTATCGAGCGGCCCCCCTTGCCCGCGGGCGAAGCCCAGATCGAGTTTCTCGATGGTGAATTCCGGGTGACCCGTCCGGGAACCTTCGTTCGTTGCGCCGGCACCGGCGTGCCCATTCCGCTCGACGAACTCCGCTACTGGAACGTCGATCTCCAGGAAGCCTATGCCTCCCCCGAGGCCAAATTGATCCGGCTCGGCTTGAGAAAGGCCGGGGTCGAATAAAATTCGTGAAGAGTTGGACCGCGGGACGCGTAACCCGAGCCTCCCGATATCCAAACCGCGAATGGCGCGCTTAGGCCACGCTTCTCATGCCAGACTTCAGAAGGCACGAGAAAATCGCGTCTTATCCTAGCGTTAACCACGTTTCTTGAAGAGCACCGCGCGGCTTCCGCCCCTGAGCAAAAACCGCAATGTTCACAGAGCGTTACCGCGCTTTTCTCAATTATACCCGCGCGAACGGCGGAAACACGCTAATCCGCGGGATCGAGCAGCCGGTGCAGATGCGCGATGAAATAGCGCATATTGGCGTTGTCGACGCTCGACTGCGCCTTCATCCGCCAGGCCGCATAGGCGGAGGCGTAATCGGGAAAAAGGCCCACGACGTCGATTTCATTGAGGTCGCGGAACTGGGTCTTGTCGAGTTCTTCGAGCTCTCCCCCGAAGACGAGGTGGAGAAGCTGTTTTCCGGGCTTGTCAGGCATAATGGCTGGTCTCGCGGATAAAGGAAACTTGCGGTCTGTCGAGGCCAAGAGCATGCCTCGAAAAGGTTACGGACATTTCGGTCGCGGACCTGCTCCAACTTATAAAAAATCCGCAATGCCGAACGCGCTCTCGTGGAAAGCGGCCTCAACGGTGCCACGCGTCCGCCCGAAGGACCGCTTCCAAAAACTTCGGTTGCAAAGCTCGCGCCGTCGCGGTCAAGAGCCCGTGGCACGTTTCGCTCCGGTTATAGACCAGGGACTGCCCGTCGGCGCCGGCCAGCAAGCCCCCCGCTTCCTGTAGCACGAGATCGGCGGCGGCAAGGTCCCAATCGTTGGAATCGCGCGTGGCGAGGCAGCAGTCGTAGGTGCCAGAGGCCACAGCCGTGATGCGTAGCGCGAGGGACGGGATCTTCGGCCGAAAATCAAGAACGACGCCGGCGTCGCGAATCTCCCGCGCGACATGGGTCGGAGCCGAGACACGCAAATTCGGATGAAGCTCGTCGCAATCCGGAATCGAAAGCGGTTTCCCGTTGAGCCAAGCGCCCCGGCCTGCTTGCGCGACGAAGGTTTCCGCATTGGCGGGCGCGTGAACCACCGCGCGCACCGGCCGGCCCGCCTCCACCAAGGCCACCGACACGCACCAATTGCGATCGCCGCGCGCGAAGCCCCTCGTGCCATCGATCGGATCGACGATGATCACCTGTCGCGCCTGGAGCCGGGCGGGATCGTCGGCGCTTTCTTCCGAAAGCCAGGCAGCCTCTGGCCAAAGCGCGCGCAAATTGGTTTCGAGATAGGCATTGACGGCATAGTCGGCTTCGGTCACCGGAGAGCCGTCACCCTTCCACGTCACTTTCGCGCCGGTCTGATCTCCAGGCTTGAAATAGCGCAAGGCGATCGCCCCGGCGTCCCGAACGATCGCCGAAAAGCGGTCCTGTTGGCCTGGATCAAGGTCAAATGAAGCCAAATCGGTACCGCCTTGGAAAGAGGACCGGCCCGTCAAATGCGATGGCCGGGCTACGCCGCGCCCAGGGCCTCGGCGCCGGCCTTGGCGACGATGCCGTCTTGGAAGGATTGCACGCCGGACACGCCAATGGCACCGATAAAGTGACCCTGATGGACGATTGGCAAGCCACCCTCGACAAATGTCGTGCCCGACAGCGACAGCATGGCGACACGCCCATCGGCGATCACCTTCTCGAGAGCGGCCGAGGGTCGCTTGAACATGATCGCCGTGCGCGCCTTGTCCTGCGCGATCGTGACAGAGGCCTTTTGCGTCCCGTCCAGTCGCTCCAGATAAATCAAATGGCCCCCGTCGTCGACGATGGCGATCACGACGGTCCAACCGTTCTTCTCGGCCTCGGCCCGCGCGGCGCCGGCGATTGTCTTGGCATCGGTAAGGGACAGAGCGAAATGCGCGAGCATGTGAAATCCTGGATCGAGGCGCGATACGGCGAAGGTTGCGGGGTCGTGTCGGCAATGTGCTGATTTGGTGGGCACAGATCAAGCGCTTTTGATCTCGCGCGATCATCACGCGCTGGAAAATCACTCGAATTTTAGCGATTTCCGTATCCAGGCACAAAGGATAAGCGCTAAAAACACTGATTTATCCGGTATTTAACCCTGATTTCCCGGCCTCGTTAGGAGATTTCTCGCAACGGAACGGCAAGACTGAAGACACGCCGCCTACGAGCGCAGGAGCCCGGTAGCCTTCATGAGTGATCTCGCAAGACAATCTTTCACGGTGACGCGCCATGCCTATGATCCGCGCGCGGATACCAAGCTCCGCACCGTGCATATGAGCATGACGCAAGTTTCAATCGAGCGCGTGATGGACGGAATTAAAATGCGCATCGCCGTTCCCGTCGCCGCCTACGACACCCTGCGGGTCCGGGTGCAGGCGCCCCGAGGGTCCGCGACGCTGACGTTGTCGCACGACGACCCCGATCTCAATGTCGAACTGGCCTCGGGCGAAGCCACCGAGATCGCCATCGCCGCGAAGGCCTGGGCCGTCGTCCTGGAAAAAAACCTCGTCGTCGAAGCCGGCGTGTCAATGCAGCCGCCACAACCCCGCGTCCTAAAACGGTCGAAACCGTCCCGCCGTTCGAGCTTTTCGCGCCGCCGCAAGACAGGCCTGCCGGACCGTCTCCGCATCTGCTTCAAGGGCGAGCGCGAGATTATCGCGCGGAATTAAAGCGCCGCCCGCATGCGGGCTCAATCCGGATGAACCATGCCTTCATCCAAGGCGACCGTCTTGATCAACGCGAGCACCGCGCTGCCGGGCTTGATTTCGAGATCGTCCACCGCGCGGCGGGTCGCGAGCGCCGTGAGCGTGCCGCCGCCCGTCAGGGCGATGTCCACGGCGGCGAGAGCCCCATCGGTTTCGATGCCGGAGACGGTGCCGCTCAGCGAACTTCGCACGCTCGTTTGGCCCGGGTTGCCAATCGCCAAGGCGACATCCGTGGCCTGAATCACGATCCGCGCCGTGCCGCCGCGATGTCCCGCGGGACCGGCGAGCCAGAGCGTGCCGGCGGGATGATGCAAGGCGGTGAGGCCATAGCCGACGTCTTCCTCGCCCACCACCGCGGATAGGACCGACGCCCGGCCAAACCTTCGGTCGTCGGCCTGGTACTCCGCCTGCGCGAAGACCGTCGAGGGATCGCCGGCCGCCGCGACCTTGCCGGCTTCGAGTACGACGACATAACCGGCAAGCCGCACCACCTCTTCGAGCGAATGCGAGACATAGACCATCGGAATCCTGAATTCGTCGCGCAGCCGCTCGATCAGCGGCAATACTTCCATCTTGCGCTGACGGTCGAGCGCGGCGAAGGGCTCGTCGAACAGGAGCAGGCGCGGACAGGCCAACAGCGCCCGGCCGATCGCCACCCTCTGCCGCTCGCCGCCCGAGAGCCCGGCCGGTCGCCGCGTCAAGAGATGGCCGATGCCTAGCGTCTCCACCACCGCATCCATCGTCACCGTCCGCTCCGCTCGCGGGGCGAACCAGCGGCCAAACAGCAAATTCCGGCGCACGCTGAGATGGGGAAACAGATGCGCGTCTTGAAACACCAAGCCGATCCGCCGTTTGTGCGGCGCGAGATCCACGTGCAGCCGCGAATCGAACAACGTCACGCCGCCAACCCGGACATGACCGCGATCGGGCTTGGCGAGGCCCGCGATCAGTCCGATCGTCATCGATTTCCCGGATCCAGAGCGGCCAAACAGGGCCGTCACCCCCTCGCCGTTGCGGAACGCGACATCCAACTCGAAGGTGGGAAGGCGGCGGTGGAGATCGGCATCGATCATCCGTTGGCGGCCAGACGTTTTTCGATCCCGCGCTGAACGAGATCGGAGGCCATGACCGCGCCGAGCGATATGACGATGGAGACCAGTGTCAGCCGCAGCGCGGCGGCATCGCCGTCGGGCGCCTGGGTATCGGAATAGATCGCCGCCGCAATGGTTTGGGTTTCGCCCGGAATGTTCGAGACGAAGGTAATCGTGGCGCCGAATTCCCCGAGCGCGCGGGCAAACGACAGGATCACCCCGGCCAAGATGCCGGGAAGCGCCAACGGCAGGCTGACGAGGATGAAGGTCCAAAGCGGCGACGCGCCCAGGCTGCTCGCGGCCGCTTCCATGCTTCGATCGATGGATTCAAACGAGAGACGAATCGCCCGCACCATCAGCGGAAATCCCATGACCGCGCAGGCCAAGGCCGCGCCGGTCCAGCGAAACGAGAGCACGATGCCGAGATCCGCGAGCGCCGCGCCAAACACGCCGCGCCGGCCGAAGGCGAGCAACAGCACATAGCCCGTGACCACGGGCGGCAGGACCAGCGGCAGATGGACCAGCCCGTTCAACAGGGATTTGCCGGGAAACTGCCCGCGCGCCAAAATATAGGCCATGGCGATGCCAAACGGCAGACTCACCACGACCGCCACGAAGGCGATGCGCAGCGACAGAGCGATCGCGGTCCATTCGTCCGGCGTCAAAACACGTGCCCCGCTTCATTTCAAGATTGTAAAACCTTGGTCGAGAAAGACTTTAGTGGCTTCGCTCGACCGCGTGAAGGACTCGAAGCGTGCCGCGTCCGGGTTTTTGGAGGATGTGGCGAGGGCGATCGGATAGACGATGGACTCATGGGTCGAGCTCGCGAATTGATCGACCACCCGCACCTTCGGCTCGGCCTTGGCATCGGTAGCATAGACGATGCCAAACGGCGCGA
>JARLIW010000219.1 GCA_031291515.1 Beijerinckiaceae bacterium
AGGTCAGGCAAAACGGCGCCGAACGCATAAGACAAAAAACGGGCGCTACCCCGCAGCCACAACATGAAAAAAACTGCCCGTGACCAAGCCGCGCCGGCTACCGGCGGCAACGGGCGGATTGCCCTGGGCATCCCTCGCGAAGGCGAATGGCGCGTCGGGATCGGCGGGTTCGATCACGCTGGCGTAATGGAATTCATGCCCGCGCAGCCGCGTGCCGCGAAGGCCCAGGCCGCAATCGCTTGCCAAGGCCGCATCGCGATAGCCCAGATTCATTTTGCGCTTCGCGAAACTGAACGAGGCCGCGAGCAAGCCCACCATCGGATGCGCGACGCCGGCCGCATCCACGAGTTCTTGCCCCAAAACCATATAGCCGCCGCACTCGCCATGCACCGGGCGCGTTTGCGCGAAGGCGCGGAGCCCGGCTTGGAATCGCATGGCCGCGCCGAGGCGCCCGGCGTGCAATTCGGGATAGCCGCCCGGCAGCCAGCAAATGTCGGCCTCGGGCGGCGGCTCGTCCGCCAGCGGCGAAAAGAAGCGGATTTCGGCGCCGGCCGCGCGCCAGCCGCTCAAGATGTGGGGATAGAGAAACGAGAAGGCCGCGTCGCGCGCGACCGCGATCGTTTGCCCCGGCGGCGGAACGGCGATGGCGGTTGCGGACGTGGCGGCGATCGGCCGCGCCAGCGCGCGAATCGCGGCGAGATCGACATGAGCCGCGACGAAACCAGCGATGGCCTCGAGCCCGCGATCGAGGTCCGGCGTCTCCTCGGCCTGGACCAGACCGAGGTGGCGCTCGGGCAGAACGAGCGTTTCCGCGCGCGGCAGAGCGCCGACGACCGAGAGACCCACCGCCGCGATCGCATCGGCCGCGAGCTTGCGATGGCGCTCGCTCGCGACCCGGTTCAGCACGACGCCGCCGATCCGCACCGACGGATCGAAACCATCGCAGCCCTTGGCGATGGCGGCGGCGGTTTGCGACTGGCCGCTGATATCGAGGACCAGCAGCACCGGCAGGCCGAGAAGCGCGGCGAGATCCGCCGAAGCGCCCGAGCGACGCGGCGCGGCGACGACGCCATCGAAGAGCCCCATCGACCCCTCGCAGATCAAGAGGTCGGACTCCCGCGCGGCTTGGCCGGCCAGCGCTTCGATCAGGCCTGGCTCCATCGCCCAGGTGTCGAGATTGACGCCGGGACGGCCCGTCGCCGCGGCATGAAAGGCCGGATCGATATAATCGGGCCCGTTCTTGGCGGCGGCCACGCGCAGGCCTTGCGCCGCGAAGGCGCGCATCAGGCCGAGCGTCAGAACCGTCTTGCCGCTGCCAGACCGCGGCGCCGCTACGAGAAATCCATGCGTCATCGCGCGATCTAAGGGGCTCGCCCCGCGCAAGACAAGCGGCTTATGTCATTCCAATGCTTGCGCCAGAGCGGCGCGGGCGCGACAACATCACGCGATGACGCCGGACGAACCGCCCAATCCAACTTCCCTGCGCCGCGGCTGGACCACCGGCGCTTGTGCCGCCGCGGGCGCGCGCGCGGCCTGCGAAGCGCTGATCACCGGCCACGTTCCCGCGAGCGTCGAAATCCCCCTGCCCGGCGGCCAGCGGCCGCGTTTCGCCGTGGCCCATGAGAAGCTCGGAGCCGGTTTCGCCGAGGTCGGCATTATCAAGGATGCGGGCGACGATCCCGACGTCACCCATGGCGCCTTGGTCGTCACCCGCGTCGCGCGGGCCGCGCCGGGTGAAGGATTGGTGTTTCGCGCGGGCCAGGGCGTCGGCACCGTCACCCGTCCCGGCCTGCCGCTCGCTGTCGGCGAACCCGCGATCAACCCCGGCCCGCGCGGCATGATCAAAGCCGCCTTGGCGGAAGTTTTGGGCGCTCCGGCGGACCTCACCGTCACCATTGCGATTCCCGGCGGCGAAGAGATCGCGACACACACGTTGAACGGACGGCTCGGAATCGTCGGCGGGCTTTCGATCCTCGGCACGACGGGCATCGTCATTCCATTTTCCTGCGCGGCCTGGATCGACACGATCCATCGCGGCGTCGATGTCGCGCGCGCGATGGGCCTGCCGCATATCGCCGCCGCCACCGGCTCCACGTCGGAGAAAGCCGTGCAGGTCTTGGACGATCTGCCCGAGCCAGCGCTGATCGAAATGGGCGATTTCGTGGGCGGCCTGCTCAAATATTTGCGCAAGCATCCGGTGGAGCGGGTCACGATCGCCGGAGGCTTCGCGAAAATGGTCAAGCTCGGCCAAGGCCTGCTCGATCTCCATTCCGCGCGCGGCGCGGTCGATCTCGCCTGGCTCGCCGCGCGCGCGGCCGAAGCCGGCGCAAGCCCCGACTTGGCGCGCAACATCGCCACGGCCAATACGGCAACCGACGCGTTGCAGCAGGCCAAGGCTCAAAATATCGACATGACGGCCCGCGTCGCGGCGGCCGCTTGGGCGACGGCAGCGAAGGCGCTGACGGGGAGCCCGATCAAGCTCGACATCGCCGTTTTCGACCGGGAGGGGAAGCTGCTGGCGCGAACGCCCGCGCGGGACGCCGGCGCGGCATAAAGACCCGTCAATTCGCCTTGGCGGTCACCCGGGCGGAGACCTGCGCGGAAGCGTTCGGCGCCTTGGACATGAGGTCCTCGACGCGGTCGCGTTCCTTCATGAAGGCCGCCAGCATCTTGCCGTCGAATTCACGCGTGCGCGCCAGTTTCACGCGCATCGGATCGACGAAATGGCCGTTGACGAGAACCTCGTAGTGGAGATGCGGCCCCGTCGCCAAGCCGGTCTGGCCGAGGAAGCCGATGGTCTGGCCCTGTTTGACGCGCGCGCCTTCGACCGCGCCGCGCGCGAAGCCGGACATGTGATTATAGGTCGTGACATAGCCGTTGGCGTGTTGGATCTCGATGCGCCGGCCATAGCCGGAATCCCAGCCCGCTTTCACGATCGTGCCATTTCCCGCCGCGAAAATAGGCGTGCCGATCGGCGCGGCGAAGTCGACGCCGGTATGCGGGCGCGAATAACCGAGAATGGGGTGGAAGCGCACGCCGAAGCCCGACGTGATCTTAAAATTCAGAATGGGCGTGCGGACGAGGAATTTGCGCGTCGACCGGCCGTTCTGATCGTAAAAATCGACGAGACCGTCGTCGGGCGTCTGAAAGCGATAGTAGCGGTAGGTTTCGCCGCGCGCGGTGATCGACGCGAACAGCAGTTCCTTGTTGCCGTCGCCGTCTTCGCCCTCGTCATAAAAGGCGACGAAGGAATCGCCGCCGCTCACGCCGCGCTGGAAATCCACGTCATTGGCGAACACCCGGACGAGATCGTCGATGATGGGCCGCGGAATGTCCTGCTTCAGCCCCGTCTCGTAAAGAGCATTGTAAAGCCGCATGCCGCCGCCGTCGTCATCGTCGTCATCGCCGCGCGCGGGCGCCGCCGCCTGGGCGGGCGCGGCCTCGGGCGTCGAGAGGCGCACGTAGGATCCATCGTCCTTCAACGCGACCGAGGCCTCCAAAGCCTCGCCGGCATAGACCGAGACGCGCGCCACGACCATGTCCTTGCTAGGGCCGTCGGTGTCGGCGAACAGCAGCTTGATCCGTCGCCCCTCGGCCACGACGGGTTGCCCCGATTTCACGTCGAAGGCCGCGACGATCGCGAGAATCGCCTCGCGGGTGACTCCGGCGGTGATCAAAAGATTCTCGAAGGATTCGCCGTGCCGCAAGATCACGAGGCGCTCGTCCATGCGCGTGGCGCCGGCGGGCGGCGTGTAGCGCGGAATGTTGGAGACATTCTCGGGCACCATGCGCACTTCGATCGAGGAAAACGGCGACCGCGTGACGCCATCCGCCGCGTTCGCATAGGCCAAGGCGCCGAGATCGTTGGCGCGGCTCGTGCGCGAGAGAAGCAGTTGCGAGGGCAGGGAAAAGGGGCGGTTGCCCGCCGCCATCGTGCTTTTCACGTGCTCGGCGACCTGAGCCTGGACCTCGTCCGCGGAAAGCGCCACCTGCGACGTCAGATTCTGCGCCGAAAAGTCCCGCGTCGCCCACGCGACCTCGGCGTCGTCTTGCACGGGCTCGGGCGGCGCATCGACCGGATTGCGCGCGTCGGCCAGCATTTTCAGCGGGTTAAACTCGGGGACATCGTCCGCGAACCCGGCGGACGCGGTGAGCAACGTCGTCTCGACACGCGTGAACGTGCCCGTCCGCATGACCTCCTTGTCGCCGACCTTGGTCGGCAACGGGACACGGAAGGTCTGCTTGGCCGCGACGATATCGACCGGTTTGACGAGCCGGTCGCCTTTGCGGGGGTTGATGCCGCTCTCGGCCACGTCCTTATGAACCGGCGCCGCGGCGACCGGCGCCTCGGCGAAATTGGATTGATGATCGAGCGCGGCGTAAATGGCGGCGCCAATCAGCCCAGCCCCCATCAGGCCGGTCAGAACCGTGCCGCAAAACCATCGCAGCGAGACGCGCCGGTGATCGAAAAACGTATGGCGCTCGCCATCGAGCTCGATGGCGGGTTCGACGCCGAGTTCGACACTCAGCGCAAACCGTCCATTTCGCGGACTAAAGCTCAGCGTTTGTGTCCACACATGACGTCCCGCGAAAATGGCATCGCCTGATCAACCTCCCGATTGCAACTTAGTGATATTGCACCCATAAATATCGAAACACCGAGGCCAGGCCACAGATCGCCTTCGGCCGGCGAGGGGTTTGACGCACCCGCCGTTGTTCCGCCTCGCGATGTTGCGATCATCTCTAGCAGACGAACCTGGACTGTACAGGGATTGCCAGCGAGGACCAAGCCTTCAGAAGGTGGCCCAATTGCGGCGCTTCGCCGAAATCCTCGCGATGCTAACCAACATCTCGGAATTGCACGAACGGTCCCTTGCCGGAAAGGGGAATCAGGGCTACGGACTCACCCCGCCGCGCGGCGCCACGCGGCCGAAGCGGCGGGAGGGCAAACCATTTTTAGTCGTCGTACGATCGTCCAGGGAACCCTCGTCACCGGGGCCAGCGTCTTGACTATCCGGCAAGCGGAGGCTCAAACCGCCCGCCCCGCGCAGCAAGCCCGTTTCAGCATCGACGATGTGGTGCGGCGCGCGAAGGATCTCGCGTCGGCTCCGTTCGAGGGGCAGCTCCCCCCGCTTCCCGACGAGCTGAACCGGCTCAATTTCGATGCTTGGCGGGACATTGAGTTTCGCGACGATAAATCGCTTCTGGGCGCGAACGGCAGCCAGTTTCGTCTGTATCTGTTCCACCTCGGTCATCTCTATAAGCGCGCCGTGACCATCAACACGATCCGCGACGGGATTCCGACCCCCTTGCCTTACAAGCCGAGCGATTTCGATTTCGGCAAGACCAAGATCGAAAAACCGCTTCCGGTGAATCTCGGGTTCGCCGGGTTCAAGATCAAATTTCCGCTCAACGATCCGAAGAAATTCGACGAGTTCATCAGTTTCGTCGGCGCGAGCTATTTCCGTTTCCTGGGCCGCAATCAGCAATATGGGCTCTCGGCCCGGGCGCTCGTACTCGCCGGCGGGACCAATCAGGAAGAGTTTCCATTTTATCGCGAATTTTGGATCGACGCCCCGGCGCCCGATTCCAACAAGCTCACGATCTATGCCCTGCTCGACAGTTCGGTGGCGACGGGCGCCATCCAATTCGATTGCTATGCCAAGGACGAGAGCGTGATCGAGGTGACCTCGACGCTGATCCCGCGCCGCGACGACGTCAAGATCGGCTATGCCCCGCTCACATCGATGTTCTTCATTGGCGAAAACGATCACCGCTACAACGAGGATTATCGGCCCGAGCTCCACGATTCCGATGGGCTCTTGATCCACACCGGGGCGAACGAATGGATTTGGCGCCCGTTGCGCAATCCCAAACTCGCCACGACCTCGTCGTTCCTCGACCGCGACGTCCAGGGCTACGGGCTGCTCCAGCGCGACCGCAAGTTCGATCATTACCAAGACATCGCGCTCGCCTATCAACTGCGGCCGAGCTACTGGGTCGAGCCGAAGACGAAGTTCGGCGAAGGCCACGTCGAACTGTTCGAGATGCCGACGACCGACGAAACCAACGACAATGTCGTGGCGTCGTGGGTCTCCAAGCAACCCGTGACCGTGGGCACGCCCCTGACCTACGCCTATTCGATCACGGCGAGTCTCGACCTCGACCGGCTTTCCGAAAACGCCAAGACGCTGAGCACCCTCCAGACGTCGGCGCGGTCGCTCGGGTCGACCGAGCCGAACGTGCCGGGAACGCGGCGCTTTCTCATCGATTTCACCGGCGGCGACCTGCCTTACTTTAAGGACGACGCCGGACAGGTTCAGATGATCGCGAGCACGAGCCAAGGCAAAATTCTGCGCGCCTCGACCCAATGGAACCCCTATACGAACGGGTTCCGGGGCACGATCGACGTCCAGCTCGACCCCGATCAAACCACCGATGTCAGGGGCTTCCTGCGCGGCGGAACGAGAACCCTGACCGAGACCTGGATTTTCCCCTGGCAGGCGCCGGCCAACCCGCCACCGCCGCCGCCCGCGCCCGCGCCGCCCAATCCACTGCTCAACGCCTTGCCGCCGAGCCCGCCGAATCAACCGAAATAGGCGCGGTTTTCGGCGCGGGGGCACCCAAGCGATCAAAACCGCTCTCGTCATTGCTACAATGACAAGAACCTCTCCCGAGAGTCGCCCCGTCATTCCGGGTCGCCGGAGGCGAGCTCGGAATGACAGCCCGGCCGCTACGTCAATTGCGCGAGGTCGAAGGATTCGACGTCGCCGAGCAGTTCGACGAAGGCGGTCGCGCCGTAATCGGCGCAGGCCTCGCCCTTGCCGGCGCTCGCCGACGAGGCGTCGCCCGCCGCGCCCGACGGCGAAATATCCTGGGCCATCCAGCCGAAGCCAGCCGGGCGGCCGGTGCGGAGCCAGGTGAAATCCCGCTCCATCGCGATGCTTTTCGGCACGAAATTGCGGATCTGGCCACGGCGGACCAGATCGGGCCGGAAGCACAGCATCAGCGACGTTTCGATCGCGCCGCCGTGAATCCCGTGCAGACGCTCTTCCTCGGTAAACAAGCCGTCGGGATAGCCGAACCGCTGCCAGGCGGCCATGACGACGAAGAGCCCGTGGGCGGCGCGCAGCTCATGGGCGAGAATGTCGATCAGCGAACTGTTGCCGCCGTGCGAGTTCACGATCACGAGCTTGCGGCACCCGGTCCGCGCGACCGCCTCGGCCAGTTCGGTCCAGGCGCTCAACGCCGTGCGCGCGGACAGGCTCAGCGTGCCCGAAAAATCCTGATGCTCGCCCGAACAGCCGATCCGTTGCACCGGCAGAAAGACCACCGGAAGATCGTCGGGCAGCCGCGCATGCACCCGCTCGAGATAGCCGTCCATGATAAAGGCGTCGGTGCCGAGCGGCAGATGCGGACCGTGCTGTTCGATCGCGGCGATCGGCAAGACCGCGATGACATCCGCCATATCGGCGGAGTCGAGATCGGTCGACGTGAGTTCGGTCCAGAAACGGGAAGGCAGCATGGCTTTTTGTGGCACGGCGCGCCGCTTGCGCCAAGAGCCAAGAGCGAAGCCGCGCGCGATGTCCCCGCCGGTCTACCGATGCCGCCGGTGGAACACGTGACCATGCCCGCGGTGATGGCCCCGGTATTTGAGCGGTCCCGCGGCCGCGGCGGCTTCGGCCCCGCTGGCTTTGACGTCGCCGGGCTTTTCCGGCTCCAAATTATGGAGTTTCGAGGACGGGCCGAATTTGGCGAGACATTGGTTATAGGCGTCGGCCGCCTGGATTTTCTCGCAATCGTCGATCTTGCGGGGCTCGTCGGCCCGCGCCGGCGCGACGAAGGCAAGGCCGGACGTCATGACGCCGGCGCAGAGACCGATGGAGAGGGGCCGCATGATCCAATGCAATCGTTTCATCCTCTCAACACCGCCCCCGTCTTCTTCGCGACCTCGGCGATGATCTTGCCCATCACGGCTTCGATTTCGGCATCCGTCAACGTCTTGTCGCGCGGCTGGATGGTCACGGTAATCGCCACCGATTTCTTCTCGCTCGGCACGCCCTGTCCCTCGTAGACATCGAACACCCCGGCCTCGCTGACCAGGGCGCGTTCCGCGCCCAGCGCCGCCTTGACGAGGGTTCCGGCCTCGACGGATCTGTCCACCAGGAACGCGAAATCACGCCGCAACGGCATGAAATCAGGCAGATCGAGCCGCGTCTTCGCCTTGGTGGGCTTGGATTTGGGCAGAGGTATGTCATCGAGGATGAGCTCGAACCCCACCAGCGGTCCCGCGACGTCCAACGCCGCCAGCACGCGCGGATGGAGTTCGCCGAACGACCCGATCACCCCCTTCGGGCCGAACCGCAGCACGGCCGACCGGCCCGGATGAAAGGCGGACGAGCCGCCGGCGACGACCTGCAGACCGCCCGTGGGAACGCCCAAGGCATTGAGCAGCGCGAACACATCGGTCTTGGCGTCGAAGACGTCGACGGGACCGCCGCCGCCGCTCCAATGGCGCCCGCCGCCCGCCGGCTTGGCCGTGCCCGACCGGATGGCCGCGGCCGCGATGCGTTGATCGCCCTCGCCTTTAAAGACTTGCCCGACCTCGAACAGCGCGAGATCGCCCTGGCCGCGCGCGGCATTGCGGCCCGCGGCCGCGATCAGGCCCGGCAGCAAGCTTGGCCGCATATCGGAAAGATCGGCCGAAATCGGGTTGGCGAGCGCCAGAGCGGGCGATCCGCCGCCGAACAGGGCGGCCTGTTCATGCGAGACGAAGGACCAAGTCACCGCTTCCACCAACCCGCCGGCCGCGAGCGCGCGCTTGGCCTGCCGGGTGCGGCGTTGCAACGGGGTCAGGATCGCGGCGGGAATCGCTTGGCTTGTCCGCGCCAAGGGCTTGCTCTCGATCAGATCGAGACCGGCGATGCGGATGATCTCCTCGACCAAATCGGCCTTGCCGCCGATATCGGGCCGCCAGGACGGCACCTTGACGAAGACCGTATCGGCATTGCCGGGCGACCCCGCGAGGTCGAACCCCAAGGCTTCGAGGATGCGGAAGATGTCGGAATCCGGCAATTCGAGGCCGGTGAGCCGCGCGACTTCGCTCGGCGGAAAGGTGACGCGCTGATCAGGCTCCGGGATCGTGCCGGCCAGGGTGACTTGGGACGCCTCGCCGCCGGCGAGATCGAGGACCAGTTTCGTCGCGAGTTCGAGACCCGGCAGACAAAAGGCCGGATCGATCCCACGCTCGAAACGATAGCGCGCATCCGAGACGATCCCGAGCTTGCGGCCGGTGACGGCGATCGAATTGGGGTTCCACAGCGCCGATTCGATCAAGACGTCGGTCGTGGTCTCGTCGCAGCCCGTGGATTCGCCGCCCATGATGCCCGCGATCGAGATCGGGCCGCTGTCGTCGGCGATGATCACAATGCTCGCATCAAGCGCGTAGGTCTTGCCGTCGAGCGCCTTCAGGCTCTCGCCCGGCCGGCCGCGGCGCACCACGAGATCGCCCTTGACCTTGTTGGCGTCAAAGACATGAAGCGGGCGCGCGCGGTCGAAGGTGAGGAAATTCGTGATATCGACCAAGGCGTTGATCGGACGCAGGCCGATCGCGCGCAGTTTCGCCGAGAGCCAGTCCGGGCTCGGACCGTTCTTGACGCCCTTGACGAGACGCAGCGCGAAAGCGGGCGCGAGCCCCGCGTCCGCCGCCTCGAATGCGAGATGGACGGCAACGGGACACGGCGCGCCGCCCTCGATCGGCGTGACCGGCGCCGTCTTGACGCGGCCGAGACCCGCCGCCGCAAGATCGCGGGCAATGCCGGCGATGCCCGTCGCGTCGGGCCGGTTCGGCGTCAGATTGATCTCGATCACGGGATCGTCGAGCCCCGCCCAACGCGCATAGGGCACGCCGACCGGCGCATCGGCCGGCAGATCCATGATGCCGTCATGATCCTCGGAAAGGTCGAGCTCGGCCGCCGAACAGAGCATGCCATTGGATTCGACGCCGCGAATCACGCCCGGCCCCAGGGTGATCTTTTTCCCGGGAATATAAGTCCCGACCGGCGAAAACACCGACTTCATGCCCGCGCGCGCATTCGGCGCGCCGCACACGACCTGCAACGGCGCGGCGCCGCCGGCATCGACCAGGCACACCCGCAACCGGTCCGCGTTGGGATGAGGCTTGGCTTCGACGACAGAGGCAATGACGAAGGCGCCGAGTTCGCGCGCGGGATCGTGGACATGCTCGACCTCGAGCCCGATCTTCGTCAGCGTTTCCACCGTCAGATCGAGCGAGGCGTCTGTTTCGAGGTGATCTTTCAGCCAGTTGAGGGTAAGTTTCATCACAATCCGGGGGCGGCGCCGCGGAGCGGATGTGGACTCCATCGCACGACGGGTTCCACCGGATCCGCTCTTTAGCAGCTTGATTCAAAGAGCATTTCTGGGAAGCCAAGCGGCACGGCTCGACTGCCCGGAGATGCCCGGTCAGCCCTCATAGAGCAAGTTTCGAGAAAAGGGTAGGCAAGCCGATGCAAGAACATACGGAATCCGGCCCGGTTCCCCCTGAAGACAGTCTCGACTTGCTCCAAGCCGCCGCCGCGGCGCGCGCGCGCGCCTATGCGCCCTATTCCCGGTTTTTCGTCGGCGCCGCGATCCGGGGCGAAAGCGGGACGATCTACGCCGCCGCCAATGTCGAAAACGCCGCCTATCCCGTCGGGACTTGCGCCGAGGCGGGCGCGATCGCCGCGATGATCGCGGGCGGGGACCGGCGCATCGTCGAAATCCTGGTCTGCGGCCCGGGCCCGGCGCTGGTCACGCCCTGCGGCGCGTGCCGCCAGCGTATCCGGGAGTTTGCCAGCGCGCGGACGCCGATCCATGCCGCCGGCCCTGATGGCATCACGGCGAGCTTCACCTTGGGCGAACTGCTCCCGATGGCCTTCGGGCCCGACAATCTCGAGCCGGGAACGCCACAAAACGAGGCGACCGTCCGCTAGATGTTTTTCGACAAACAAATTTCACAAAGTCGCCAAAAATCGGTCGCCAAAAATTGAAAGCGACCAAAAATTGAAAGCGACCAAAAATTGGGATCCCGCATGAAAAAGCCCTGGCATTTCTACCAGGGCCCAGTCGTGGCGGCTCCTAAAGACGCCGATGCCTGCATGCAGCGCTTTAGTCGTCATCGCCCTCAACGGCGGCCATTACATCCGTGGCTCGCCGGATTCGCAAAATTTTATTCGGCGCGGAGATTGCTTGCCGAAGACTTGCCCGTACGGCGGTCGGCGACGACCTCGTAGCTGATCTTCTGGCCTTCTTGAAGATGCCGCAGGCCGGCCTGTTCCACCGCGCTCACATGCACGAAGACATCCTTGCCGCCTTCATCGGGTTGAATGAAGCCATAACCCTTTTCGGCATTAAACCACTTTACAGTTCCAGTCGCCATAGAGGCATTCCTATTCGTCAGTCTTCGTAAGGCGCGCCTTCGCACACCAGCGTGATCTCGATTTAAAAGAGAGGGTGGTCCGTATGCACCGCGCCGCTCGAGAACCGTGGTCCATGGCGAACGACATTACGATGCGAGGCCAAACCATCGGCCAAATCGATTACAAAATAAGTAGGCGCACTCGGGTGATTTAACAAGCCGGAACGCCAGCTTGAGCGCAAAGTTTTTTTCGCGACCAGACAAAACATAAATGTTTTCAGACATTCTCAAGACGACGGATCGATGTGATCGCAGCTTGACCATGCGCTAAAATCCGGGTCGTCGCCTCGATCAGCGGCTCTTGCGCGACAAACATGTGATGCGCGTTGGCGTGGATCAGGGTCACGGGATCGCGCATGATGCCGACGTGACCGCGCCAAAAAACCACATCGCCGCGCTGCAAATTCCGAAAGCGCGGATCCCATGAAAGCGCCGCGCCAATCGCTTTTTCCTGCATGTCGGTATCGCGCGGCGCGCTCAATCCCGCGCGCGCGAGGCAAAGCTGGACGAGACCGGAACAATCGATCCCTTGCGATGTTTTGCCGCCCC
>JARLIW010000036.1 GCA_031291515.1 Beijerinckiaceae bacterium
AGAGCATCTGGCCGTCTGCATGGAATATGAAGCCGATCGGATGAAAAACCTCGTTCTCACCGACGAGGTCGTGGCGCCCGAACGCGACGTGGTCTTGGAAGAGCGCCGGATGCGCACCGATTCCGATCCGTCCGAAATTCTCGACGAGGCGGTCCAGGCGGCGGTCTATTCGTCGCATCCTTACGGGCACCCGATCATCGGCTGGAATCACGAGATCGAGACTCTCGGTCGCGCCGACGCGTTCAACTATTACGAGCGGTTCTATACGCCGGAAAACGCGATCCTGATCATCGCTGGGGATGTCGATCCCGAGGCGGCGATTGATTTGGCGCGTAAATTCTACGGTCCGATCGCCCCGTTCGGCGCGCCGCCCGCCCGCGTGCGTCCGCGCGAGCCGGAACCCAAGACCCACCGTCTCGTGACTCTATCGGACGAAAAGGTCGAGCAGCCGCGCTACCAGAGCGTCCATCTCGTGCCATCCTACCGCACCGGCGCGCCTGGCGAGGCGGAAGCGTTGGAAGTTCTCGCCTTCTTGCTCGGCGGCGGCCAGAGTTCGCTGCTCTTCAAGACATTGGTCATGGACGAGAAAATCGCGGTCGCGGCGGGGGCCTATTACATGGGCACGGCGCTCGACGACACCCGGTTCTTCGTCTACGCCGTCCCTGTTCCCGGCGTGAGCCTCGAGCAGCTCGAGCATCGGATCACCGCTTTGGTCGACGGCTTGGCCACGGAGGGCTTCTCCGAGGCCTCGTTGGCGCGCGCGAAGACGCGGCTGGTCGCCGAGGCGATCTATGCGCGCGACAGTCAAACGACGCTCGCCAATTGGTATGGCGCTTCGCTCGCGACGGGCATGACCCTCGCGGATATCGCCGCGTGGCCGGACAGGATCGAGGCGGTGACGGTGGCCCAAGTCGTGGACGCCCTGCGCTATCTCGACAATCGCAAGGCGGTTGCTGGTTATCTCCTGCCCGCCGAGGCGGCGTAGCGCATTTTCGTGGAAGTTGTAGACCTTGTGACCGAGGACATGCTTTGGCGGCTCGCAAGGTTTTGAAGTGTTAAACCGCGTGCCTCTGTTGTTTCGCGTTCGCGCGGAACCAATAGACCCGCCGTCTCGCCTCTTTGTTCGGAACATGCGCATGACAGGATATGCCGATACTCTCGCCGATGCCCGGACCCTCGCGCCGGAGTCGCGCGCGTCGCGCGTGCAGATCGTCCGCTCCCCCGGCGGGATCGAAGCCTGGCTGGTCGAGGATTATGCGATCCCGCTGCTCGCCGTGAATTTCGGCTTCAAGGGCGGGGCCTCGCAAGATCCGGCCGGCAAGCCTGGCCTCGCGACGCTCATGGCGGGCCTCGCCGACGAGGGCGCGGGTCCCTATGATGCGGGCGCCTTCCACCAAGCCTTGGACGATCTCGCGGTCGAAATCACCTTTTCGGCGGATCGCGACGCGATCCAGGGCCGGATGAAGACGCTGTCGCGCAATAGCGCCAAGGCCTTCGAATTGCTCGCCCATGCCGTCGCCAATCCGCTGTTCGGCGCGGAATCGGTCACGCGCGTCAAGGGGCAGATTGTCTCGTCGCTCAAGCGCGAGCTCAACGATCCCGATCACGCCGCCGCGCGTCTGTTCCGGCAATATGCCTATCCCGGCCATCCCTATGGTCTGCCCGTGCGCGGCGATCTCGAGACGATCGACACGATCACGCGCGACGATCTCGTCGCCCTGCACCGCAAGCTGTTCGCGCGGGATCATCTCAAGATCGCGGTGGTCGGCGCGATCGACGCGCGGACCCTGGGCGACGAACTTGATCGCGTCTTCGGCGGTCTGCCGGCCACCGCGGACTTGATTGAGGTGCCCGATGCCGTTCTGAGCGGGGAGGGCACCCGCCATGTCGCCACGATCGATGTGCCGCAATCGACGATCCGCTTCGGCCGTCAGGGCATTGCGCGCAACGATCCCGATTATATGGCCGCCACGGTCGTCAATCACGTGTTGGGAGCCGGCAGCTTTACCTCGCGGCTCTATCAAGAGGTGCGGGAAAAGCGCGGCCTGGCCTATTCGGTCTATTCGCAAAATAGCGACATGGACCACGCCGCCATGCTGTCCGGAGGCACTTCGACCAAGAACGAACGCGCGGCGGAATCGATTCACGTGATCCAGGACGAAATCCGCAAATTGTCGGAGGGCGGGATCACGCCGGACGAACTCGACAAGGCGAAGAAATATTTGATCGGCTCCTACGCCTTGCGGTTCGACACGTCGCGCAAGATCGCGGGGCACCTCGTCGCCTTGCAGCTCGACGGCTACGGCGTGAACCGGCTCGACGAGCGCAACGCCCTGATCGCCGCCGTCACGCTGGAGGACAGCGCCCGCGCCGCCAAGCGCCTGCTCGGCAACGGCGACCTGCTCGTGACGATCGCGGGTAAACCGGTCGGTTTGTAAGCGGGACGAAGGGCTGCTTCCATGCCCATCCAACGTCTCGACCCCGTGCTCATCGACCGCATCGCGGCGGGCGAGGTGGTCGAGCGCCCGGCTTCGGCGGTCAAGGAACTCGTCGAAAACGCGCTCGA
>JARLIW010000037.1 GCA_031291515.1 Beijerinckiaceae bacterium
ATGCGCAGCCCCTTTTGCACGCGTTGCGCGGCTTGATCGAGCGGTTCGACCGACACGATCCGGGCGCGGACATCCTCGCCGTCCAATTGCGCCTGGATGCCGACCAACACCGAGGCCCCCTTGGTCAACAGGTCGCGGAACTGGTTGAGCCCCTCCTCGAACAAAATCGCCTCATATTGCCCCGACTGATCGGAGAGCTGCACGATTCCCATTTTCGAGCCGGATTTGGTGCGCCGCTCGGCCCGGTCGAGGATCGTGGCGGCCAGCCGTCCGGCCGAGGCGCCGCCCTTGACGGAGCGGACGAAATCCGTCCAGCGCAACACCCGCATGCGGCCGAGCACGCCGGCATAGGCGTCCAACGGGTGGCCCGACAGAAAGAATCCGACGGCGTCGAATTCGCGCCGCAGCCGCTCCATCAACGGCCAGTCCGGCACATGGGTCAGCGCAAGCGTCTCCGTCGTATCGGAGGCAAACAAAGCGCTCTGGCCCTCGAGCCGCTCCTGCGTGCGGCGTTGCGCGAGCGCCATCAAGGTCTCGATGCCGGCAAAAACCTTGGCGCGCTCGGGATCCAAATCGTCGAAGGCTCCCGCCGCGACGAGACTTTCGAGCACGCGCTTGTTGACGTCGCGCGGGTTGAGCCGGCTTGCGAAATCGGCGAGATCGCGGAACGGACGGGCGCCCCGCGCGGCGACGATTCCCTGCGCCTGACCGTCGCCGACGCCCTTGACCGCCGACAGCGCATAGCGGATCGACAAGGCCCCGCCGTCGGCGGGATGGACGTCGAAATCGACGCCGCCGCGCGCGATCGAAGGCGGCTCGACCTTGATGCCGAGACGCCGCGCCTCGTTCGAAAATTCCGACAATTTATCCGTGTTCGATTTGTCGAGCGTCATCGACGCCGCGATGAATTCGACGGGATAGTTGGCCTTGAACCAAGCGGTTTGATAGGCAATCAACGCATAGGCCGCCGCATGGCTCTTGTTGAAGCCGTAATCGGCGAATTTCGCGAGAAGGTCGAAAATGTCCTTGGCCTGTTTGGCGTCGACGCCGCCCTTTTCCGCGCCCGAGGTGAAACGGTCGCGCTGCGCATCCATCTCGGCCTTGATCTTCTTGCCCATCGCGCGGCGCAGCATGTCGGCTTCGCCGAGCGAATAGCCGCTCAGGATCTGCGCGATCTGCATCACCTGCTCTTGATAGATGATGACGCCGAAGGTTTCCTTCAAAACCACCTCGATCTTGGGGTGGAGGTAATCGGGCTCCTCCTCGCCGAGCTTGCACGCGCAATAGGTCGGAATGTTCGCCATGGGGCCCGGCCGGTACAGCGCGACGAGCGCGATAATGTCCTCGAACCGGTCGGCCCGCATTTCGACGAGCGCCTTGCGCATCCCAGCGCTTTCCAATTGGAACACCCCGACCGTCTCGCCCTTGCCGAGCATCTGAAATGTTTTAGCGTCGTCGAGCGGAATCGCCTCGAGATCGATACTGATGCCGCGTTGCGCGACGAGCTTGACCGCCTTGGCGAGGACGGTGAGCGTCTTCAAGCCGAGAAAATCGAATTTCACCAAGCCCGCCGGCTCGACCCATTTCATATTGAACTGGGTCGCCGGCATGTCGGATTTCGGATCGCGGTAGAGCGGCACCAATTCGTCGAGCGGACGATCGCCGATGACGATGCCCGCCGCATGGGTCGAGGCGTTGGAATAGAGCCCTTCGAGCGTTTGCGCGATCGTGAGCATGCGCGCCACGCGCGGATCGGCTTCGGCCGCCTCGCGCAGACGCGCCTCGGTATCGATGGCTTGTTTCAAACTGACGGGCGCGGCCGGATTTTGCGGCACCAGCTTCGCGAGCTTGTCGACCTGGCCGAGCGACATTTCGAGCACGCGGCCGACGTTGCGCATGACGCCGCGCGCCAGAAACGAACCGAAGGTGATGATCTGCGCCACCTTGTCCGCGCCATAGCGGTCGCGGACGTAACGGATCACCTCGTCGCGCCGGTCCTCGCAGAAATCGATATCGAAATCCGGCATGGAGACGCGTTCGGGATTGAGAAACCGCTCGAACAGCAGCCCGAAGCGCAACGGATCGAGATCGGTGATCAGCAGCGAATAGGCGACAAGCGAGCCCGCGCCCGATCCGCGCCCCGGCCCCACCGGAATCCCCTGGTCCTTGGCCCATTTGATGAAATCGGAGACGATCAGGAAGTAGCCCGGAAATTTCATCCGCTTGATGACATCGAGCTCGAAAGCCAGGCGGTCCCAATAGGTCTGCTCGTCGACGCCGGGCGCGAGGCCGCGCGCGGCGATCCGCGCGGCAAGACCCTTCTCCGCCTGTTCCACCAGCACCTCGGCCTCGTCCGCCGCGCCAGCCGTGAAATTCGGCAAAATTGGCTTGCGCGTGCGCGGCCGGTAGGCGCAGCGGCGCGCGATCTCGACGCTCGAAGCGGTCGCCTCGGGCAGGTCGGCGAACAGCGCGAGCATTTCCCCGCGCGTCTTGAACCGGTGCTCGGGCGAAAGCTGGCGGCGTTCGCTTTGCCCGACCACCGTGCCTTCGGCAATACAGATCAACGCGTCATGCGCTTCGTAATCCGACAAAGCCGCGAAATAGGGTTCGTTGGTGGCGACCAACGGCAGGCCATGATCGTAAGCGAGATCGATCAGCGCGCCTTCGACTTCGCGCTCGCTGGCGATGCCATGGCGCTGCAGCTCGATATAGAGCCGCCGATCGAAAATCGGCATCAGACGCTCGAGCCGGGCGCATGCGACCTCCTGCCGCCCAAGGCCGAGACTGACATCGAGCGGACCATTGGGGCCACCGGTCAAGGCAATCAAACCGGCGCTGCGTCCCGCCAAGCGCTCGAAACTGATATGCGGCGGCTCGCCCGGCGTCGGGTCGAGCCAGGCGCGCGAGGCGAGATGCATCAGATTGAGATAGCCCTGCTCGTCCTGCGCCAACAGAACCAGCGGGGCGCGGCCGGCCTCGTCCTCGCCGAGCCGGGCGGAGAGCTGCGCCCCATCGCCGAACGCAATCGCGAGCTGAATGCCAATAATCGGCTGAATGCCCGATTTCGCGAGCTTTTCCGAAAACTCGAGCGCGCCGAACAGATTGTTGGTGTCGGTAATGGCCAAGGCCGGCATGCCGTCGGCGCCCGCGAAACCCGCGAGTTTTTCGATCGACATCGCGCCTTCGCGCAGCGAATAAGACGAATGAACATGGAGATGGACGAAGCTCGCGCGCGGAGGCGCGGGCGGCGGCATCTGCCCCGACATCGCGCTCGCCGTCCAAGCCTTGTTGTTCTCTCGCGACATCGCCCGCCCCTGCCTCACCAGCGTCAATTTTAAGCCGGCCCGCGCCGCCGCGATACGCCCGCGCCAGGGTCATCAACAGACCACTGTTATGTTCTATGTTTGTTCTAAGCTAAAAAGCAAGTCGGAAACGCCTGTTCACGGAAAAGGGGGCGCCAGGCTTTCGCCAGCGCCCCCGGGGAATATCAGCGCCAGTGGCGCCCACCCCAGCCCCAGCCGCGACCATAAAAGCCGGGGCCGTAGTAGGGATAACCGTAGCCATATCCATAGCCGTAATAGGGGTAAGGCCGGTAGTAGGGGCGCGGGCCGTACCACCAGCGACCGCCGCGCCAATAGCGAACGTTCTCGACGGACACACCGTTAGCGGGCTGCACCTGATCTTGTTGAAGAGCCGCGCCCGGCATCGCCGCGGCGGGGGCCACGGACAGCAAATCCGCCGAGGCCACGGTGGCGACAGCCAGCGCGGCCAAAGTGGCGATTTTCAAGCTTCGTTTCATGTTTTCCTCCGAAATTGAAAGGCCGATGACGTGATTTAAGCGCGGTCTTGCTGAACCAAAAATGAAGGCCGGTTCACCTCTTCGTGAGCCCGCGTCTTTCGATGCGGCCCAGCTTGCATAGGACCCTATTGCACCAAAAGCGTGACCGCGATGATCGTCAGATTATAGGCCGCGTGGAGCACGAAGGTCGGCTTGATACTGCCCGCCTGTTCGCGGATCAGGCCGAGCGTGAAGGCGAGCGGCAGCACGAGGATCATATGGCGGCGATCCCAGTGAAACGCGGCAAACAGAATGGAGACCACGACAAGCACGGGGAGGAACCCAAACCGAAGCCGCAGGGCGGTGAACAGCCAGCCGCGAAAGAAAAGCTCCTCCGCGAGCGGCGCGAGAACCACGAGATTGAGCACGATTAACGCGATCAACGTCTTGTCCGTCGGCCCGTCATGGGAGACATATCGTTGACCAGGATTGGCGAGAACATAGCTCGTCAGCAGCGCAAAGATCAGCGCCACCGTGGCGAGCGGCGCCAGCTTGCGCCACCGGCCGCTCGCGGGTCTCAATGCCACGACATTGCGCCACGTGCCGCGCCCCGTCCAGCGCGCAACGATCAGGATCGCGGCCGCGAACGAAAGGTAGGCGACCGAAACGGCCAGGGCACTGAGTTCCGTCTTGCGCGCAATGTTGAATTGCAGCGAGAGATAGAAGCCGCGCATCCCCCTCTCGCCAAGAAGCGCAAACTGTCCCAGCAGCGCCACGGCCGCCACGAGTCCGGCGAAAAGCGCGGCCAGTCCCAAGATGACGACGAGGCTCAAAGCGAGCGCGGGCAATTCCGGCCCGCCGGGAAACCCGAGCCTGATGCGATTCAGCCCGACGTTTGTCTGTTGATCCATGACCGCCTGGTCCCGAGACATCTTTCTTATTCGCGCATGCTCCCCTATATTGATCATGCCGTCCTCGTGGCGGCTATGGCGATAAACGGCGTCGAAATGAAGCTTTTCGGACCCGGGGGCGGTACCCGGCGCCTCCACCAAAGCATCTTCCTAGGTAACGGTACCTAAGATAGATGCTTTGGCGGGGGCGAAATAGGTTCGACGGGAAGTGTAAAGGACTGTCTTTCGCTCGGCATTGTACCACCGTTACCGGGCTAACTTTATAGTTGCCAATGACAACTATGCTCCGGTGGCCGTTGCCGCGTAATGCGGTAATAGTACCGAAATCAAGTCCTTGGGGGTAGCACTTCAAGGCGGGGTTCGGAGGCACCTGGCAACAGAAGCCTCCACTTTATTCTCCCCAGGCTGTGGGTTACCGCGGCTTTTTGGCTTCACTTTGGATAGATCCCGGATGCCGAACGACCTGATACGCTACGATCTTCTCGTGCAGGAAGCCTTATGCGGGGTCGTGAAGAAGGTGCTGGGCGATGCCGCCCGCGAGGGTCTTCCAGGCGAGCATCATTTTTATATCACCTTCCGCACGCATGCGCCGGGCGTCCGCCTCTCGAACCGGATGCGTGAGCAATATCCCGATGAAATGACCATCATTCTTCAGCACCAATTCGAGAATTTGACCGTGACCGACCAGGCCTTCGAGGTCGGGCTGTCATTCAAGGGCATTCCGGAAATGCTGCTGATTCCGTTTGACGCGCTCACCGGCTTCTTCGATCCGTCGGTTCAATTCGGCCTCAAATTCGAACTGCATCCCGAAGCGGTCGAGGAAGGCGCCAACGATAGCGGCGAACCGCAAGCCAAGCCCCTCGCCAAACCGGCCGCGCCCAAAGGTTTGTTGGCGAGCCCCGCGCCTCTCAAGACCGGCGCTCCGGCGGCGCCGGCCAAAATCGGGACGGAAACGGCCGCGAGCGCGCCATCCGGCGAAACCAAGGTCGTCTCCATCGACGCGTTCCGGAAGAAGACGTGACCGGCGAAATCGTCAATCTCCGCCGGGTGCGCAAGGCCAAGGCGCGCGCCGCGAGCGCGGCCGAGGCAGCGGGGAACCGCGCCCGTTTCGGCCGCGCCGCAAGTGAACGCACCCAGACAGAAGCCGCCGCATCGGCCGCCAGTCGTCACCTCGATGGTCATCGTCTGACTCCGGCGGAACGCTCAATTTGCCCGCGCGGTGATGACCAAGTCTGAGCGCGGTCCGGCAGCCGTCCGCAAACATTCCCTCATGATCTCGGGCCATCCCACAAGCATTTCGCTCGAAGACGCGTTTTGGACCGCGCTCAAAGCCACGGCCAAACGCCAAGGACTCTCGGTCGCGCGCCTCGCCGCCGAAATCGACGCGCGGCGCGACGGCGCCAATCTCTCCTCGGCGATTCGGGTCTTTTTATTGGAGTCCCGCCAGGGCCAAGCGTGACGGCGCCGCGCTACCGCACCGTCGCTGGCATGTCCGAATCAGGCGCGGGCGATGTCGGGATTGGGGTTCCGGCATCCGGCTCCAATTGAAGTTGCAGGGGCGGACGCGCGCGCAATTGCTCGTCCAGGGCCTTGGCGCGTTGCTCTTCCAGGATCTTGGCACGCTGGTCTTCGGCGCGCGCGTGTTCCGATTTCAGACGCTGATTGAAGAAAGCGCGCTCCCGCACGTCGAATTCATAGGCCTCGATCCGCGCGGTCTCACGCGCCAGGGCGCGGCCCGCGAGCGCGTTGACGAAGCCGCCGAGATCGGTCGCGCGACGCGGCGCCTTGAGCGGCCCGGCCAAGGTAATCGCGACGCGCGGCGGAGGTCCCTGCCAATCCTGGGGGATCGCGGTCAAAGTCTCTTCGATCCGTTCCTCGATCGAGGCCTGGCGCAAATCGAGCGCCGCGGAGACCGGTGGCGCGGCGGGGCTCGCCGCGTCTCGCGGCTCGTCGAAATGAAGAATGCCCGCCGCGAGCGAGAGCGTGAAGCGCCGATGGCCGGCCGCGAGAGATCCGCGTCCGGCGGTCTCCAAGGCGCGGGTCAGCGTCGCCTCGTCGACGGCGAGCCGGTCGGCTTCGACCTCGGCAAAGACCTTGGGAAGCGCCGCCGGATCGGCGCCGGGAATCTGCAGATCGCCAATGCTGGCGTTTCCCGTCCCGGCGAGACTCGCGATCAGGGCGAGCGGCGTGCGCCCGCCCCCGGCGATGTCGAGCGCGGCGTCGAGCGTGCCTTGCGCGCTGGGCAGATCGAGTTTCACCCCGTTCAAAGCGATCTTGCCCTCGAGCGAGGCCGTCGCCCCGTCGCGACGCAGATCAAACCCAGCCTTGAGCATCCCGCCGTCGACGCGCGCGGTCAGGTTTTTCACCGCGACCAACCCCGGCGAAATCTCCAAGCCGAGCGCCGCGTCTTGCGCCTGTTGCCCCTCGCCCAAATCCAAAAACCGGGTCTTGAGATCGAGCCGCGCGGAAGGCGGATCGATGAGCCCGGTCCCGAACGGCAGGTTTGACCAAATCGCCGACGCGGCGGCGGGCTGAGCCGGGCCTAGCGCCAAGCCAACCAAGGTTTCAAGCGACAAGCGGTCGAGCCGGAGCGCCCCCGTCAGCGCCGGTTTGGCGCCGGAGCGCCACGCCACGGCGCCGGACACCGTGCTTCCGCCGGCATGACCCGAAAGGTCGTTGAGCGCCAACCCGCCATTCCTCCAAGCGAGATGGCTTTCGAGGTCGACCGGGATCCGGCCGAAAAAATCGGGAAAAGCGATGGCCATGGATTGCAAGAGCGGCGAGGCATCCGGGCTTGTCAGCTTCACCGTGCCGGCGCCATCGGGATGGGCGGGGTCGAGCGTCACATGACCGTTGCCCTCCAAACTCGTGGCGCCGAATCCGGCGTGGATCACGGCATCGAGCGGGCCGCCCAAGGGTCCTTGCAACGCGAGCGTCACTTGGCTCGCGCCGAGATTGTCGAGCGGCAAAGCCGGCAAGCCAATTTGGCGCAGCAGCGCGCTGCCTTCCCGCGCCGAAATCGAGACGCGGCCCGTCACGTTGCCGGGACGTGCGGCATCGGGCGTAAGCGCCGCCTCGAACCGGCTGTTTCCCACCGTTCCCGACGAGGATGCCGACGACAGCGCGAGACCGCCATCTGGACCAGGCTTCAATTGCGCGCCGAGGCTGAGCTTGGCTGGGGCGAGCGCGTCGGCGCGGTTGGCGAGCGCGTCGGCCCAGCTGCCGGGGGCCAGGCGTTTCAACAGACCGGCGACGTCCGTCAATTTGTCGGCGTCGAGTTTCGCGTCGAGGCTGCCGCCGCGCGGATCGAAATGCGCGGTGGCCGCGATCGCGGCGCCGCCGACCCCCTCGATCTTGAACGGATCGAGCGTGAGATTTGGCCCGGACCGCAGCAGGCCGATCTGGATACGGCCCGCATCGGCTGGGGCGCCGCCGAGGCTCGCCACCTTGATCGCGCGGGCATCAAGATGCAGATCGAGATCGTAATTTCGCATCGGCCGCGACAAATCGAGATCCGGCAGCGCGTCGACGTCGAGGGCATCCGCGTGGAGATTGGCTTTGAACAGAGCCGGACGACCGTTCCGGGTCGGTTGGAACCCGGCTGTCCCCGTTAGAATCGAACGGTCGAGCCGCAGCAACAGCCCCGTCGCGCTGAAGCCGCCGTCGCCGAACGCGATATGGCCCTTGGCGCTTGCCGCCCGGACAGGAATGTCTTGTCCCGCGGGGGCGTAACCCGGCGCGATTGTCGCGAGCCAGGCCGCCGTGGTTCCCGCATTGCCGCTCGACACATCGAAAAGTCCGTCGAAATCCGTCTTGGCGCCGGGCGACAATGTTCCCGCGAGAGCAAGATGCGAGGGACCGGGACCATCGCCAGAGAAACGCAACGGCTGCGCCCCGGAGCCGCCAAGCACGAAGGCGGTTTTGAGCCCGCTCAGCGTTTCGCCGTCGAGGATTGCGCTTTCGATCGCGACATCGGCCGCGACGGGGACTGGCGGAGACGCGGTCGCGAAGGCGCGGCGCAGGGCGGCTACGCTCGGGATCGACGGCTTCACGGCTGCGCCATTCGGCGAAATGCCGCCGCCGAACAAGCGATCCATATCGAGCTGCTTGCCGGTCAATCCGACATGCAATCGCGGCGTATCGGCAAACACCGCTTCGCCGGTCGCCGCGAGGGCCAGACCGTGCTCCTCCGCGCCAATGCGGAACTCGCCGTCCTTCATCCCCGCGCCCGAGGGGTCGGCGTGAATCGGGCCGGCCAGCCGCCACGGCAGGACAAGCGCCGCGCCGTCGCCGAAATGGCCCGACACGGCGGCCGCGCCATCGAAACGCTCGCGAAGACTTTCATGTCCGGCGCGGATCATGCTCAACGTGCCGTCGAGATCGAGGCCGGCATGCGCGCGCGTTTCGTCGACGACGAGCCGCGCATGAGTCTTGCCGTCCTGCGCGGCGCTCGCGGCGAAACGAAATTTGGTGCGCGTCGCCGACCCTCCGGCCTCGCCGGTTCCCTTGAAGGGGCCGGCAAGCGATCCCGCCGCCGCCTCCAAATCAAGATGATCGACCACGAACGTGTAGCCGCTGCCGGGATCGGCGATGGCCAAGGTGCCGCCGCTGATCGCAATTCGGTCGAAGCGGACGTCGGCGCGAAACGCCGGCGCATCGGGCAGCGGCGGCAGGCTGTGATCGTCGCGCAGGTTCACGCGGATCACCGGCTCCTCCAAAACCGCCTCGACCACCTCGAATTCGCCGTGCAGCAGCGGCGTCACCGAGAGTTCGAGAACGAGATGTCGAATACCGAGGCGGACAGGCCCCTCGTCGCTCCCGATCACCGCCTGATCGAGCACGAGATAGGGGGTTGGCAGCAGCTTGAGGTCGATCGCGCCGCCGATCGTGACCTTTTGCTTGAGCGCATGGGAAAGCCGCGCCTCGACGAACCCGCGCTGCGCGTTCCAATCGATGAAATACGGGGCCGCAAGCGCCGCCGTCAGCAATACGATCAGGAAGGCCGCAAGGCCGGTGAGGAGATCACGCACAGGTTCGGCACGGTCCAATCAAGAGGCGCCTGAAGCAATCGCGACTGGCGTCTTTTCATGCATCACGGCATCGGGAAGTCAAAGGGGCAAGCGAAGAATGGTCGAACGCGCGGGCCGGGCGATGGTTTATGCGGCGAAAAGGTCGACATCGCGCCCGCGCGGCCCCACATTGCACCTTATGATTCGTATTTTGTTCCCGGTTTTCCATGCCGCTTTCTAGAGTCCCTGGCGATACCGCGCTCGAGACCGATGTGACGCCACGTCCTGGCGGCATTGCCGATCGCGCGCGGGCGCGCCAAAGCGAGGCGCGCTATCTCGACGGGCTCAACGACGAGCAGCGCGGCGCCGTCGAGTCGATCGAAGGTCCCGTTCTCGTGCTGGCCGGGGCCGGCACCGGCAAGACGCGCGTGCTGACGGCGCGCATCGCGCATATTTTGGGCTCCGCCAAGGCGCGGGCGCACGAGATCCTGGCCGTCACCTTCACCAACAAGGCCGCGCGCGAGATGAAGGAGCGCGTCGCCCTGCTCGCGGGCCCCGTCGCCGAGGGCATGCCTTGGCTCGGGACGTTCCATGCGATCTCCACGAAAATCCTGCGCCGGCACGCCGAACTCGTCGGCCTCAAATCGAGCTTCACGATTCTCGACACCGACGACCAGATCCGGCTGCTCAAACAAGTCATCGAAGCCGCCAATATCGACAGCAAGCGCTGGCCCGCCCGCGCGCTCGCGACGCAGATCGATTCCTGGAAGAACCGCGGGATCGATCCCGCCCATGTCTCGCCGGGCGAGGCCGAAGGCTTCGCCAATGGCAAGGGCGCGGTTCTCTACCGCGAATATCAAGAGCGGCTCAAAATCCTCAACGCCACGGATTTCGGCGATCTGCTGATGGAATGCGTGCGGCTCTTCCGCGAGAATCCCGATGTGCTCAAAAGCTATCAGGAGCGGTTCCGCTTCATGCTCGTCGACGAGTATCAAGACACCAACACGGTGCAATATCTTTGGCTCAAGCTTCTCGCGCAGGGGCGTCACAACGTCTGCTGCGTCGGCGACGACGACCAGTCGATCTATGGCTGGCGCGGCGCCGAGGTCGACAACATCCTGCGTTTCGAAAAGGATTTTCCAGGCGCGAAAGTGATCCGCCTCGAACGCAATTACCGCTCGACGGGCCATATCCTGGCCACCGCCGCCCATCTCATCGCGCGCAACGAAGGCCGGCTCGGCAAGACGCTGTTCACCGACGGCGACGATGGCGAAAAGCCGACCGTGACCGGCATTTGGGATTCCGAGGAAGAAGCGCGCACCGTCGGCGAGGAAATCGAACAGCTCCAGCGCCGTGGCCATTCGCTCGAGGAGGTCGCGATCCTGGTCCGCGCCTCGTTCCAGATGCGCGAATTCGAGGAGCGCTTCATCACCTTGGGCCTGCCCTATCGCGTGATCGGCGGCCCACGCTTCTACGAACGCGCGGAAATCCGCGACGCCCTGGCCTATTTGCGCTGTGTCGCGCAGCCCGCCGACGATCTCGCCTTCGAGCGGATTTTCAACAATCCCAAGCGCGGTCTCGGCGACGCGGCGTTGCAAGTGCTGCACGACCATGCGCGGGCCGAGCGCATCCCGCTCATGCAAGCCGCCCGCATCATCGTCGAAACCGAGGAAATGAAGCCGAAGCCGCGGCAGACGTTGCGCGCGCTGCTCCAGGATTTCGCGCGCTGGTCGAGCCTCGCCGACACCAAGCCGCAGGGACAGCTCGCCGAGATGATCCTCGAGGAATCCGGCTATACCGACATGTGGCGCAAGGACCGGACGGCGGAAGCGGCGGGGCGGCTCGAAAACTTGAAGGAACTCGTCCGCGCGATGGAGGAGTTTCCCGACCTCGCGAGTTTTCTCGAACATATTTCGCTCGTGATGGACGCGGCTGGTCAAGGCAACGGCGAGCGCGTCTCGATCATGACGCTCCATGCCGCCAAGGGATTGGAATTCGAGACGGTCTTTCTTCCCGGCTGGGAGGAAGGCCTGTTTCCACATCAACGCTCGCTCGACGAAACCGGCCGCGCCGGCCTCGAGGAAGAGCGCCGGCTCGCCTATGTCGGCATCACCCGGGCCAAGCGCCGCGCGAAAATCTATTTCGCGACCAACCGCCGGATTCACGGCCTCTGGCAGACCACGATTCCCTCGCGCTTTCTCGACGAACTGCCCGACCGCCATGTCGAGGTGACCGAGGCGGCCAATGGCAGCGCCTATGGCGGCTATGCGCAATCGCGGTTCGCCAATATGGACAGCTATGGCTCGTCCTATGCGACGCCGGGCTGGCAGCGGGCGCAACAACGGACACAGCAGGCGCCGGGCGCCACGCGGCAATTCTCGCAACCCGCCGCGCGGCGTGGCCCGCTGCAAATCGAGGGCGAACTCGTCGCGAAATCGAGCGTGGCTTCGGCTTTTGCCAAAGGCATCCGAGTGTTTCACCTCAAATTCGGCAATGGCACCGTCGTTGCCGTGGATGGCAACAAGCTGACAGTGGATTTCGACAAAGCCGGTCGAAAAATGGTGTTGGATAGCTTTTTAAAGGCGAGCTGAACGCATCATGGAAGCAGAGATCGGCGAACGGGATGCCGGGCCCGCGAGACCCTATGGCTGGATCGGACTGCCGCTAAGTCTCGTTCTCATCGTCGTTCTCGGGTTGCTGCTGAGCGGGTTCGCCCTGGGCCTCGTGTTCCTGGGCGGGGCCGCGATCCTCGGCTGGCACGAAGCGAGCGTGCGCGCGGCGAATTTAATCCAGGCCATGCAAGGCGATCCGCGGACCGGCGAATTCGTGGCGCTGATTCTCGGGATCCTGGTCTATGCGGCCTTCGCGCTCGCGGTCTTCGCGCTCGCGCGATTCCGCGGCGGCGCGAATTGGCGCGATCTCGTCGCCTGGCATCCGTGGAGCTTGGGCCGAACGCCGCGATCCTGCTGGGTGACCGTCGTCGCCGCGATGATCTATAGTTTGGTCGCCAACGCGGCCTTGGCCTATTTCTATCCCGCCTCGCAGGAGTGGATCACGGTCCCGCAGGGCCTTCCCGCGATTTCGGTGTTTTTCGTGATCGCCACGATCTCGGCGCCGTTGACGGAAGAGCTGATCTTTCGCGGTTGGCTTTACACGGCTCTGCGCGACAAACTCCGCTTCGCGCCATGCCTCGTGAGCGTCTCGGCGCTGTTCGCCGTCGCGCATTGGGAGCCGACGCATCTCTACGCCCTGGTGGTCTTTCCGGTCGGCCTGGCCTTGGGCTTCATCCGCGAACGGACGGGAAGCCTCAAGGCTTCGATCAGCTTCCACGCGCTTTATAACGGCGTGGCCTTCGTGCTCATGCTTTTCGGGAAGTGAAAGTTCGGGACGTTCGAACCTATGCGCGCCGAAAAATGGCGAGCGACTAAGGCTTCGACCACGCGGCGATCGCCTCCGTGAGATCGCGTTGACCGGCTTCGGTTTTCTCGAAGGTCAGTTTCGCGATCTTGCCATCGGCGAGAACCATCGGAATATCGATCCACTGCCGACTGTTCAAAAGTTGCAGATTGGCGCTTTCGGCATTTCCGGGGCTCAAACCGGCCAGGAACGAATTCTCGACGATCGGCACGGTGACGCCATCGAGCGGTTCGCCGGTTGCGCTGTCCTCGAGCCGCATCTGCGGCACGTTGATGGTCTTGACGTTTCCGGTCGCGCTGCGGGCCTCGGGACTGAAGCGAACCTTCATCGTATGCGAGGCCGGCAGCGACGGATCGATATTCTTCTGGAAGATCACCGAGGCCTTGAGCTTGTCGTCGGGCAGATCGATATCGGCGCGGACTGCCAAGCCAACCGCCTGGTTCTGTTCGTCGTTGACGTTGTCGAGACGCCAAACGACCGTGCCGAGATAGGTCTTGACCTTGTTGGGCTCGTCGGGCGCTTCGACAAGCAGGGCGGCCCGTCCGGCCACGGCCAAAGCCGGGTTGGCGGGAGGCCGGCCTTGCTGATCTTGTTGCGGCGCGCTCTGATCGCGCGCATCGGCGCTGGCGGTCTTGTCGGCATCGGCGCCGGCCGCGACCTTATCCGCGCCCCCGACGCGCTGGACGATCTTGCTCGCATCCGTAGATTGGTCGGCGGGCTTGGCATGGACCAGTTTTTCTGGACGATCCCGTAATTTGTAGGCGGCAATCGCCACGAGAAGCACCACGAGACCGACGCCCAGCGGAATGATCCAGAGCGGCCGCTTGGGGCCGGATTGCCGAGGGGGCTGCGGCGCGAAAGGCCGCTGGGGTTCAATCGGGGTTCTCGCGAACGCGGCGTCGCCCGACGGCTCGTCTGGGGCGTCCAGAACGCGCGGCGCCACGGACACCTCGTCTTCGGGTTCAGGCGACTCCGATTCCGCCACGGCCGATTCGGTAGCTGGAGACATCGGACGCACGGGTTCCGGAACATCCGCGATGGGAGGCGCGGGAATCGGAGGCGCGGGAACCGGAGGGACCGGGGCAATCGGGGCCGGAGCAGCCACGACAGGAGTCGGCTCGATCCTGGGTGCGGACGGCGTCTCTGTCTTGGGAGATGGCGGCGCTGGCGGCAAGATCGGGCCGGCGTTGCTCTTCTTGAACGGGGAAAGCGGAGGAACGGAAAGGCGCGGCGGCCGGCTTGCAGCCGCGCCAGAGGCGCCATTTGCCGTCGACGGGGACTTGACCGGTTCCGCCCCCTTCGCTTTTGAAGGCGGCGGCCTTGGGGCCTCGGGTTCCAGCGCCGCCGTCGCCGATGCCATTTTGCCCGCGAGCTCCGTTTCCAACTGCTCGATCGCGCGGTCGAGGGCCGAGGATTCGCGGTCGATATCGACGTCAGCCACCGGGGGTTGGTGAGTCCGCAGTTGCCCAATCAACGCTTTGCGCGCGCGCTCGTACACAAGCTTGCGCGATTCCGGCGTGGAATTCGGCAAGCTGGAAATCGCTCTAGACAGGAGAGGATAGTATTCGGCCATGCGGTTTCAGAGCATCCCTTGTCTGTAGCGTCAATCCACAACCTCGGGCGAGGTCGAAGTCCGCTTCTCCCCGCCACGGCCGTCTCTTCTTGACAGGCTCGAGCGCTTCCAACCAAAGCCGTGGTCTTTTATACCTTGGGACATAGACCAACCCGCAAAAAAACAAGAGCTTTTCCACGCAGAAAAGCTCTCCGTTCTTGGATCCCATGCCCCTCGAGCCCGTCTGGCTCTCGTGACGAAGACATGTCCGGCGGTGTCGCATGTGCGCGATTTCGTCGGCGCCTTCACGGGCTCACCTCAGGGAAGCCCTCTGAAAACAGCGGCTCGCGTCAGTCCCGGAATGGATTATGGACCAGAATCGTATCGTCGCGCTCGGGACTTGTGGATAACAGGGCCACGGGCGCCCCGATCAACTCCTCGATGCGCCGGACATATTTGATCGCTTGGGCCGGCAGGTCGGCCCATGACCGCGCATTGGCGGTCGTGCCGGACCATCCCTCGATGGTTTCATAGACCGGTTCGACGCGGGCCTGCGCGGCCTGGCTCGCCGGAAACCGCTCGATCAACCGGCCGTCGAGCCGGTACCCCGTGCAAACCTTGATCGTCTCGAACCCGTCGAGAATATCGAGCTTCGTCAACGCAATTCCGTCGATGCCCGAGGTCTTCACGGTTTGCCGGACGAGCACGGCATCGAACCAGCCGCAGCGCCGCCGCCGCCCGGTATTGACGCCATATTCGTGGCCGCGATCCCCGATCAACTGGCCGATCTCATCGTGCAGCTCGGTCGGGAACGGACCGCCGCCGACACGCGTGGTGTAGGCTTTCGCGATTCCAAGGACATAACCGATGGCTTTGGGCCCGAGACCCGAGCCCGTCGCGGCAATGGCCGCGACCCTGTTGGACCAGGTCACCAAGGGATAAGTGCCCTGGTCGACATCGAGCAAGGCCCCTTGCGCGCCCTCGAACAGGATGCGCTTGCCGTCGCGGCGCAGGGTTTCGAGGTGGTCCCAGGTCGCGCGCATGAACGGCAGGATTTTGGGCGCGACCGCGAGGAGATCGTCGCGGATCGCTTGCGCCGTCACCGGCTCGAGCCCGAGGCCGCGCCGCAACGGCTCGTGATGGGCGAGCAGACGCGCGATCTTCTCGTCGAGCGTATCGGGTTCGGCCAGATCGGAGAGCCGGATCGCGCGGCGACCGACTTTATCCTCGTAGGCCGGGCCAATGCCGCGCTTGGTCGTGCCGATCTGCACGCCGGAGGCCATCGCCGATTCGCGATGGGCGTCGAGTTCGCGGTGAAGCGGCAGAATCAGCGTGACATTTTCGGCGATCGCCAAGGTGTCGGGGCTCACCACGATGCCCTGCGTCTCGATCTTGGCGATTTCATCGATCAGATGGTGCGGATCGACGACGACGCCATTGCCGATGACGGAGAGTTTTCCGCGCACGATGCCCGACGGAAGCAGCGCCAGTTTGAACACCTTGCCGTCGACGACCAGCGTATGGCCGGCATTGTGTCCGCCCTGAAACCGCACCACGACATCGGCCTCGTTCGACAGCCAGTCGACGATCTTGCCCTTGCCTTCGTCACCCCATTGGGCGCCGACAACCACCACATTCGCCATTGCTCAAAACACTCGATTGGCAGGGCGCATAGAGCCCTAAACATAAAAGCCCCGACGCAGGGTGGCTGCATCGGGGCCAATTGCGACGAAGGACTACACAATCGGCCGCCCCGAGTCAAAAAACGATATGAGTCAAAGCGTCGCCTCGACTATCCGGC
>JARLIW010000220.1 GCA_031291515.1 Beijerinckiaceae bacterium
AGGCCGTGAACGAAGCTCTCGGTCTGCGTTGAACCTTCCGCGTGCTCGGGAAACGTCAGCGTGGAGTAGCCCCTGGGCTGATCGTCCATCGCATCGGCGGCTTCGAGTTGGACTGCCTCGGCGTCTTCGTCCGACGCGATGTCTTGAAGCCGGAGATCAATCAGCGATCCGCTCTTGCGCGCGTGGGCGAGAGCGTGACCGGCGGCTTCGATTTGTTGCGGCGTCATGGTCATCGCGAGGTGCCGATCGTCGAGCGCGGTTCCCGAAACCCAGTCCCGCCATTGCCGCGGGACGACGCTCATCTCTTTGTTTTGGTTTTTACCTTAGCTTGCGTTCGACGAATGTCCGAGCGGGCTTTCGTTGGATTCGGCCCCGATGGAACCGGCTTGCGTGATTGGGCGCACCCGATGCGCGTTCTCCAGGCATCCTTCCACGCCGTCATCAAAGCGCTTATCTCGCAGGGAATCGAGTGGTAAAAACGGACCACCAAATAGGAAATCCGTGAGGTTCCGAAAGCCGGTTCGGCGACGGAGATTGTGACAGCGCGCCAAAGCAAGAGGCCGCCAACCGGGGCGGCCTCGACGCGCACGGATACGGGCTACCGCGCTCGCGGATTCTAGGATCAGCAGCGAGCACACCAGCATCCACGCCAGGTACAGACCCGGTGATGCCAGGGACCACACCACCGGCCCCAAAAGGGACCACAAGCAGCTTTTTCGATCGGGCTAAAATTTTCCGACGCGCCGGAAATCGCGGCGGCGCCGCGCGTCGTTTGGGCGTTGGCCTGCCAGGTCAAGGATCCGGCAAACAAAATCGCCGCCGTCGCAGTGAGGGCAATTGCTACTTTTCGCATCGCTCATCCTCCCCGTACGGCCTTGTCCGGTACCCATGTGCCGACCGCCGTACCGGCGTAATCTGAGCCGGTTTTTTAACGGATTCAATGCGCGAAATCTGCTGGGAGCGGCGTCCGTTCGGCGCATGGAACCGGCAAAACCAGGCGTCCCTCGATTCTGCGAGGGGCGCCCCGTGCGCGGCCAAGCGAACTTGCGGGAATGTCCCAGGCAAGTCCGCGTCGGCTTTGGGTTTGGCGCACGGTGTCATGAAAAACCACGCCCGCCCTTCGAGCCTTGGTTTAGCTCAACCGCCCGGAGGCATGCGCGAGCATCGTATAGACTTTGCCGCTATCGGAGGCGAGATAGGTCTGGGTCAGTTGGTCGTCGGGATCGCTCTGCTGGATTTGCGCCAGCAGACGCTCGAATTCTTGCGTATAGCGATCGACGGTCGCCCGGAAATCTTGATCCATGCGATAGCGTTTGCGGATGTCCTCGAACGTTTGCGCGCCCCGCAACGTATAGATCTGAAGCTGGAACGCATTGTCGTCGCCGGCGCGATAACGTTCCCAGGCATCCGCGGCCTCGGCCGGAACGATCATCCGGGCGATATCGAGCGAAATCGCTTCGAGGGGTTCGACGGATCGGTCGGGCGCGGGCGGCGCGGCCTGTGAATTGGCCGGCGCTTCCTCCTCGTCCTGCGAGGCGCGGGCGAGAAGATCGGAGAGCCAACCTTGCCCCCGATCGGAGGGCGGCAGCTGCCGTTGCACCGACGGTTCGATACGCGGGGCCGATGGGCGAGCGGGCTCGCGCCGTGCCGGCGTTTGCCGCGTGGGCTCTTGACGCGAGGTGTCGTGCCGGACCGGTTCTTGCCGGACCGGTTCTTGGCGGACTGGTTCTTGGCGAACGGGCTCTTGCCGCGCCGGTTCTTGGCGCTCCGCCATTTGTTTCGTCACCTCGGATCGGCCTGATTGGGGGAGACGGGGGGCTTGCAGCCGTGGGGATTCGCCGAGGTAGGAGGCGTCATTGCGCGAAACTGGGTTCCTCGGGGGCGGCCCAGCGGTCCGGGTCTCGTGCCGGACGATCTCTTGCCGACTGGTGTCTTGCCTGGTGTCTTGGCCCTTCGGTTCGTCGACGGAATAGGACGGGGAGCGCCACTGGCGCGCCGCTGCCGCTGCCTTGACCGGCGACTGGTCGCTGACGGGCTCGGACAGGTCGAGCGAGCGGCCCGAACGCGTGACGATATCCGTCAGGGCGTTCAGCGCTTTGATCTGGTCGCCGATCACGCGCCGCATCGCGGCGGCTTGCTCGGCGGTTTCGCGCGGGATCTCGCCGGCGCTGCGACGCACTTCCTCGCGCGTGGCTTCGATCTCTTCGAAGATCTGCTTGGCGATGCCGCGCATCGCCGTGGACGTTGCCTGGAACCGATCCATCGATTTGCCAAAAAAGGCTTCGATTTCGGTGGTGGCCGCATGCGACGAACCCGCGAGCATGGTCCCGACATCGCGGGCGCGCGATTCCGCTTTTCCCATCGATTCATTGATCAGGGCCGAGAACGATTCCATCATCGCCTCGAAGTCGTTGCGCTTGTTGCCAACCTCTTCGAGCACCCGATCGAGAGATTTCAAACGCGCCTCGAACTTTTCATCGAGTTCGCCTTGCGTCCGCGCCACGGCCGAGGCGGAGCTCGTCAGCGTTTCGTGATAATTCGAGATCGTGGCGGCCACATCCCCGGCGTCGGCGATCGTTCGTCCCGCGGTCGCCGTTAGGCGGTTGATCTCGCTTGCGATATTCGTGATGGTGCCGTTGAAATCGGACATCCGCTCGTTGAGCGATTTATCGATAATCGCCAAGTTGCTGCTGGCGCCTCCGATCATGCGTTGCAGCGATGCACTGCTTGCGCCGAGGCGGTCGACGACCGCGACGATTTCGGACCGAAGCTTATCATTGGTGGTGACCAACGAATTCGTGGAAGCAACGA
The DNA here is from genome assembly GCA_031291515.1 of Beijerinckiaceae bacterium. GTDB lineage: Bacteria > Pseudomonadota > Alphaproteobacteria > Rhizobiales > Beijerinckiaceae > RH-AL1. Next base: position 2,812 of record JARLIW010000220.1, read on the forward strand.
CGCTGTTTTCGATCGCGAAGCGAAGATCTTCGGCGGAGCGGTCCAAGGCTTCGGTCACTTCGGTCTTCGTGTGGCCGAGGCGCTCGACGAGTTGATCGCCGCGTTGGCTCAAGACCAACTGCAGCTCTTCGGACCGAGCCGAGATCCCGTCCTGGATCGACTGGCCCTTGACGTCCAAGATACTTTCGATCTCGCCCAAGAGAGCGTTGAGCGTCCCGGAAACATGAGCCACCTTGATCTCGAGCGCGCCCCCGACTTCCTGCGCCCGGCTTGCGAGAGCGGTGTCGATTTCGCTGATCGCGTTGGCGACGACCCGGCGCAATTCGTTTGTCTCGCGTTCCACCGTGGCGCTCAAGGCTTGCGTCTGCCGCCCTAGAACGCGGTCGATCGACGCGGCTTGTTTGGCGAGATTATCGGAAACCGCTTGGCCCTTCTGCGCGAGGTCGTCGGAAATGACGCTGAGCCGGCCGAGGACCTGCAGATCGATGCGTTCGACGTGGCCTTCGAGCTTTTCGGAAAGCGATGCGGTCTTGTTGGTGAAGATGTTCTCGATTTCGACGGCTTGCGTCTCGAGCGACTGCACGATATCGCGGCCGCCCTCGCTCAAGGCGCGCGCGATGTCCAGGGCGCGGCTTGCCAGCAATTCGCTGACGGCCCTCGCACGGGTCTCGAGACCGCTGTCGATCCGTGTCACAAGGGTCGAAAGCGTCGAGGTGACGTTCTGGGCGCGTTCGACCGCGCGGGTCTCGAAGTCGCCGATCTGGGTGTCGAGCAAGCGCGCGGCGTCTTGAATGCGTTGGCCAAGCTTGCCGTTGAGGTCACCCCCCTTGATGGTGATCGCGTTTTCGATCGCGTCGAGGCGATCGGCGAGGGTCGCCGTGAAACGCTCGGCATGAGCGCCGATTTGGGCGGTCGCCGAGTTGCCTTGAAGAGCGAAGGTCTCGTTGAAGGCCTCGAGGTTCCCGGACAGGACTTCGTTGATCCGGTCGCCATGGGTTGCGATGGCCGAGACCGCTTCGGACGCGAGGTAGGAGAAGCGCGAGTTCAAGCTGCCGATTTGACCGGTCAGATGTTCGATCGCCTTTTGGGTGCTGAGGATGAAGTTTTCCTGCAGCGCTTCGGCGTGACGGATGAGCGCGCTCGACGTCGCTTCGGCATTGACGCCGAGCTTGCTATGCATGTCGTCGATATAGCCGCCCAGCATCGTGACGGCATCGATCGCCGTGGCCCGAAGCCGTTCGTTCATCGCGTCGGTGTGGAAATCGAGCGCCGAAAGGGTCTCGCTGGTGGTGCCGGTCAGGCGGTCATGAATCGCTTCGGCATGACCGTCGATCGTGCTGATGAAGCCGGCCGCCGACGCGCCGAATTGGTCGTTGAGGGCCTGCGTATGCGTGTCGACGGCCTCGATCGCCTGGTTCGCCGTGGCGGTGAGCCGCTCGGTCACGGCCTCGGCTTGGAGCGCAAGGGCATCGCTGGTCTGGTTCGCCGTGGCGGTGAGCCGTTCGGTCACGGCCTCGGTTTGTAATGCGAGAGCATCGATGGTCTGCGTCGCTGTCGCGGTCAGCCGACCCGTCATGGCCTCGGTTTGCGCGGCAAGCGCATCGACGGTCTGGGTCGTCGTTGCGGTCATTTGCCCCGTGACGGCCTCGGTCTGCGCGGCAAGCGCATCGACGGTCTGAGTCGCTGTCGCGGTCATTTGCCCCGTGACGGCCTCGGTTTGCGCGGCAAGCGCATCGACGGTCTGGGTCGCTGTCGCGGTCATTTGCCCCGTGACGGCCTCGGTTTGCGCGGCAAGCGCATCGATCGTCTGGTTCGCGGTCGTGGTCAGCCGCTCGGTCACGCTTTCGGTTTGCGCCGCGATGGCATCGATGGCCTGGCTCGCCGCCGTGGTCAGTCGCTCGTTGACGGCATCCGTCTGAGAGCCGAGGGCCTCGATCGTTTGGTTCGCCGTCGTGGTCAGTCGCTCGTTGACGGCATCGGTTTGCGAGCCAAGGGCATCGATGGTTTGGTTCACCGTTACGACCAGCTGCTCGTGCATGCTTTCCGTGTGGGCAGCCAAGGCCTCGACCGTTTCCGTCGCGGTGATCGCAATCTGTCCTTGCAGCGATTCGCCATGCTGATTGAGGATGGAAATCGTTTCTTGCGACGTCGTGGCGAGTTGTTCGGTGAGAAGCTCGGTTTGCGACGTCAGAGCCGAGATTGTTTCGTGCGAGACCGCGGCGAGACGCTCGTGCATGGTTTCACGATGTTGCGTCAAGGCGGATAGCGTCTGATCGGCGGTATCCGCCAGTTGCTGCGTGAGCGTGTTGGTATTCTCCGCGAATAGCGCCGCGGCCTCGCCCGAGGTTTCCACGAAGCGACGATGGAGGTCGGCGCTATGCTGTTCGAAGCTTGACCTGATGCGCTCGTGATTCTCGTCGAGAAGTGCCGTGAGAGCGATGCCCGATGTTTCGAAGGTCGCCTGGGCCGCGCGCGTGCGATCGGCGATCAGGTCGCCAATCTGGTCCGCCATGTCGTGAAGGTTTCCGTGCAAGGTATTGCCCTGGACGGCGACGACATCGTGCAGGCGGTCGCTGGTTTCGGCAAGCCGGACCGCGAGAACATCGCCCTTGGTGACGATATTTTCAGAGATTCGCGTCCCCGTTTCGTCGAGTCTTTGGACGATGTCGTTGGCTTTCAAGCCAAGGTCCGCAACCAGCATATGACCGGCTTGGGCGATTTTCGTTTCAAGGTCCGCGGTGTGCGCGGCGATTGCCGAACCCAAGGCGTCGCTCGCGCTTGTCAGTTTCGAGAGAATCTCGCCGCCGCTTTCATCGAGGTTGCGGGTGCAGGCTTCGCCCGCGGTGAGGAGCGCGGCGCGGATGTCCTCGCCTTTCTCGCCGAGAGACCGCGTGACGTCGTTGCCGGCGCTTCCGACCGTCGCGACGATACGGCCCGACAAAATGTCGAGATCGCGCGAAAAGTCTTCATGCGCTCCGGTGATCGCGACGCGCACCTTGTCCGCGTTCGACAAGATCGCCTCGCGTTCCGACGAGAGTTCGTCGATCAGCGAGCGGATCCGGCGTTCGTTGTCGCCATAAGAGCGTTCGAGATTCGAGACTTCGGAGCGCACGAGCATTTCCAGCTCGCCTGCTCGCGCGAGCGCGCGTTCAATTCCATCGCCCATCGAGGCGATCTCGCGGCGAATCGCCTGCGAGAGGGTGACCATTTGTTCGGTCGCAATCGTTTCGGGTTCGGCCAAACGAATGGCAACCTGCATCATCGTCCGCGCCGTCATGCGCACTTCCTGGGCGCGACGGGTGAGGGCGGCGGTCATGAAGAAAAACAACATGGGACCGGCGACCGCGAGCAGGCCGAGCGCGGCTTTCGGTTGGAAGAGCCCGCCCTCCGTAATCGCATTGGCGCGGTCGGAATAAAGGTAAAACGAGCACAGAATCAGCCAAGCCAACGCCGCGAGACCCGCGATGAGCATCGGCGTTCCGCTTGGTTTGGCCTGGAGCGCCCGCAGAATTTGACCGACCGATTCGCGGTCGTCGTTGGCCGGTAACGCGTTGGGCGTTACGTAAGGGCGCTCCTCGTAGGCGTGATCCTCGAACGGCCTGTCCTCGTAGGGTCTCTCGTTGAAGGCCGCGGAGACTGGGCGCGCGGTTTGCCGGGGCGGCTGCGCAAAGAGGGCGCGGTCGTCGATATCGGGAAGCTTCGGGCGATTGGGGCGACCGCCGCGATCACGCTTTTGCGTGTCGCCGCCGCTTTTCGAACTCGGGCTGGCAAGGCGATCTTCGGCTTTAGGCTCGCCCCGGCCGGCATCCGGCGTCTTTCCCCCGCCCACTTGCAGAGGGTCGGCCAGATTCAGAGCCTCTTCAATGGCCGACAGCGCCTCGGCCGCCGGATCACGAGTTTTGCCTGGATTGGCCATTTTCGCCTCTTGAACGATACACCGTCGGCAACATAACGCGTTCGCCTGGCGAAATGAGCCAGGATACACACTGTTAACCAACATCCACTCTACAGTCTGAAACAAACTATGGAAACTCGTATAGCTAATGGATCGCGAAACGTCGTTAACGTCGGTTTGGCGGCAAAGTTGAAACGGGGGTAAATATGGGCTGGTACAAGCCTTTACCGGCCCCTCGCCGGGAACGGTCGGGGCCGTTTCCGCCCGAGAGGCAAGGCTGATCGCATGGATTTCTCCTATCTCTCTCGCGAAACCTTCGGCGATCACCGCCTCGAGATGGACCTTCTGGAGCTTTTTGTCGCCCAGGCCCGAAGCCTGATTCCCCAACTGCCGAACAGCCCCGCCCACGGCGAGGTGGTCCATTTGCTGAAAGGGTCGGCGCTTGCGGCCGGAGCGACCCGAATCGCCGCCGCCGTCGAGGCTTATGGCCATGCCCCCGCCCGCGCGCGGGCGGCGGACGGAAATCTCTATCAGGAAGTGGTGGCGGCGTTCCAGCAGGCCGAAGCCGCGATCGAGGCCCGGCTCGTGCTTTTGCGGGAACAAAGCGGAGATAGAGCCCCGTGATCTTGGCCAGCGCGCGGACGAACGGATTCGCGGCCTGAGTGACAATTGCGCGTATTGGCGATTTTTATATGTAGGTCAATTCGATACGTATGTTCGTCGGAGCGAGGCGGGCTCATCGCCGATGGAACAGGCGCCAGGGTGCTTCGAGCCTCTATTCATCGCGCGCGGCTTTCTCTAAAAGACCATCACTTCGTGACCGCCGTGGTCTGGACAGGCGCATTTTCCAAAGGATCGTTTCATGCCCGCTATCACTTTCATCGATTCGAAAGGCACTGCTCGCACGGTTGACGCGGAACTCGGATCGACGGTCATGGAGACGGCTATTCGGCATAACGTGCCGGAAATCATCGCGGAGTGCGGCGGCGCCTGCGCCTGCGCGACCTGTCACGTCTATGTGGACGAGGCGTTCATCGCCCTGACCGGCAAGGCGCAAGCGATGGAAGAAGACATGCTCGATTTTGCCTTTGACGTGAAACCGAACTCGCGGCTGTCGTGCCAAATCAAGGTGACGGCCGCTCTCGATGGACTGAAGGTCTCGACGCCCTCGCGTCAGGGCTGATGCGGCGCTGCCTCAAGGCAGAGTTCGCATGCGTCCTGACGTTGAGGATTGGGCTGGGACCGTTCCGCCACGATGGCCTTGGCGCCGCGCGCAAAGGGCCAAGGCTCGGGTCTGCCGAAAACTGTGCTGGCGACAGCGACCTCGAACCGGGTCCATTCTTCCTCGCTTAGTTCCAAGCCGGTTTCCTTGACAGTCGCGATTCTTGACATCGGTGCTCCTGGACGGGCGGCGCGTCGATTGGCGATGGCTCTCTCGACCGGACGGGTCCGGCGATGCGTCCACATGTGCCAAATCACCATGAAGCGGCTGTGACACGCAGCGGAACCGGGACCGAGATCGAAGGTTCCCGAACATCTAACCGCGGGAAGGCGCCTTCTCCTGTTTGAACAGGAACGGCACGACTTTGCGCAGGTTTGGCGCCGATTGCGCCGCGAAGGGCATCGGGCGGCAGACCGCCATGGCGGAGAGGCCGATGCGGGCCGTCAAGAGCCCGTTCAGCATGCCCTCGCCGAGCCGCGCCGAGATTTTGGCGGCGATACCGTGGCCGACGACCTGCTGCAACAGACTGTCGCCCGCCGCCATGCCCCCGGTAATGGCAAGATGCGCCGCGACCGATCGCGCAAGTTTGACGAAGCCGAGGAGTCCCGGCCGGCCGCCATAGATTTCCGCGATCTCGCGGATCAGGCGGACGGCCTGCAAAAGGACGAAGGCGACGTCGATGAAGGCGCGCGGGGCGATCGTCGTGACCAGCGAAACGCGCTTGGCGGCATTGGCGATGGCCGCTTGGGCCTTGCCGTCGAGCGGCGCCACGAGGGTTCGCTCGGCGATTTCGACGAGATCGCGGCCATCGACGATTTCGCTGCGCAGAGCCAGCACATCGGCGCGCGCGCGCGCCGTTTCGGGCCGCGCGACATAGAGCGCGGCGAGTTCGCTCACGAGTTTTCGCGCGTGATCCCGGTCGTCGGCGGCATGGGCCTTGGCGAAATCCTGATGCAGTTTGGCGATATGCTTTTGCCGTCCGACCCGCAGGAATTCGCGGGTGCCGAGGACCAGAAGGGCGAGGACGGCGAGGGCGGCCAGGCCGAGACCGATAAGGCCAAGGGCGGCGGAGCGCGCGAAAAGCCCATCGACGATCTGCGTGACCCAAAGGCCGAGGGCCAGCGAGACCAGCCCGCCCAGGGCGGACCAGAACAGGCCGCCCCAGGACAACAAGCCACGGCGAAAAATGCCGCGCTTCTGAGCCGTCTCGACCGCTTGTTCGCCCGGGTCGAGCGCCACGGTCTCGAACGCGAAGGGGTCGGGCGTGATCTCCACGACGGTTTCGCTGGGCTCGCGCATGGGGCGGGGCGGATCCTCGGCTTCAATCCGAACCGCGCGCGGCCGCCGGCGCTCTTCTGGCTTCGGGTCCGGTCCCGTCATGTGAGACGATCTCCGAGAAGAAATTGGAGGGCGCGGTCGAGCCGAATATGGGGCAGGGGTTGCGGTGTCCCATCCCCATTCAATTCGGGCAACGGGGGCCGAAAGCGAACGAAACGATAGTCCGCCTCGGCGGGACCGGCGTAAAGGCCTTCGCCGCGTAACGCCGCCTTGGGATCGGCCGGCAGATCGCCGGGAAAAATCGCGGCTTCGGTCTTGCCGTCGAAGGTCTGCCCATCGATGACCTCGCCGGCGGCGGGAATGCCCGCCACGCAATCGAGCGCATGAGGCTCTTTTCCGATCCGCGCCTCGCGTGTCGCGCGGATCGCCGCCAAGGCAATGACGTCGATCTCGGCGCCTGCGTCATCGGCCCGTGCGATCGCGCGAGCCACGATGGTCCGTAAAATGGCCTCGAGCCGGTCGTGGCTCGTGTGGTTGAGATGATCGGCCTTGGTCGCGGCGAACAAGATCTTGTCGATCCGGGGACGGAAGATACTGGAGAGCAGGCTGTTGCGTCCCGCCCGGAAGGCTTGCAGGATTTCCGCGAGGGCGGTTTCGAGATCGCGCAGCGCGCCGGGCCCCGCGTTGAGGGCGGCGAGCGTATCCACCAACACGATCTGCCGGTCGAGCCGGGAAAAGTGATCGCGGAAGAACGGCCGCACGACTTGCGTTTTGTAGGATTCGTAGCGCCGTTCCATCATCGCGGCGAGCGTGCCCTCGGGATAGGCCACATCGGGCTTGAGGACGAGCGGCGCGAAGGTCAGCGCGGGCGAGCCTTCCAAATCGCCAGGCATCAGAAAGCGACCCGGCGGCAGGGTGGAAAGCGCGTGGGTATCGGCGCGGCACGAGCGGAGATAGGCCGTGAACAGATCCGCCGCCTGTTGCGCCTTCGCTTCCTCGAACGGCGCCGCCGCGTCGGTTGCCAGCGTGAAGGCTCGCCATGCCGTGGCAAGTTGGGCGCGCGCCGCGCGGGCGCCGGCGTCCAAGGTCTCGCTCGACCATTGCGCGTAGGTTTTCGTGAGCAGCGGCAAATCGAGCAGCCATTCGCCGGGATAGTCGACGATATCCAGAATGAGGCTGGCGGGACCAGGGCGCAGTCCGGTGGCGCGCTCGAATTCCAATTTGATTCTCACTTCGGCGATCTGGCGCGTCGAGGCCGGCCAAACGCGGGCCGCGCCGTCCTCGCCACCGCGCAGCGCCGCGCGATGCGCCTCGTAGGCGAACCTGGGGACCGTATCGTCGGGCTGGGGTTCGAGCCGTCCCTTGGTCAACCGCCCATCGGCCATGACCCGGAAGACGGGCAAGGCGCGTTTGGAGCCCACTCCTGGCGCGCCGAGTTCCGTCAAATGCTCGATCAATGCGGTGATGAAGATCGTCTTGCCCGCGCGGGACAGCCCGGTAACCCCGAGACGCACGACAGGCGTGCCGGCGCTTTCGCTCAGGGTTTGGGCGAAAGCACGGGCCTCGAAGAGAAGATCGGAGAAAAAAGGCAAGGGAGGATCCGCCTGGAGAAGCCTCCTATGTAGGCAAGCTCGGCCCCGGTGTCAGGAGGCATAATCACGCCACGGTATGCGCCACTGTCGCCGCGCGCGGTTTGCCCGGCTCCAGGAGCTTGGTCAGCGTGAAAATCGTCGCGAGCGTCACGCCGTAAACCAGCACTTGCATCTGCGAGGGCTGATCGCTGTAGCCGATCAATGTATGCAGAAGCCGGCCGAAGAGGCTCGTGTCGGAGAGAATCGCGGAACTGTCCCATGCGGTGGCTTGCAGACGCGTGATCAAGCCCGCCTGTTGGAGAAACAGAACGCTCTGCGCCGCGAGCCCGGCGGCGAGAAAGGTGATGAGCGTGGTGGTGACGCCAAAGAGATATCGAGAAGGAATGGTCACCAGGCCAAGGAACGTCAGGGCGCTCACCGCGCAGCCGAGCAATAGGCCGAGCGCGCTGCCGGCCAGGAGGCCCAAGGCCGTCGAGCCGCCCGAAATGACAAGGCCGTAGAGAAAGAGCACGATCTCCGAGCCTTCGCGCAGAACCGCGACGCCCACGACAATGGCGAGCGCCGCGAGCGAGCGCGATCCGTTTTTGACGGCAAGGCCGGCATCGCGCAGCTCCGCCGCCATCTCGCGGCCATGCCGCGCCATCCAGATATTGTGCCACGTCAGCATACAGACGGCGAGTCCGAGCACGCAGGCATTGAAGATCTCTTGGCCCACGCCCGCCAAAGCGTTGGCGAGCGCATCGGCGAAGACGGCCAGGAGCGCGGCACCGGCAATTCCGCCCGCCACGCCCGCGGTGATCCAGCGGCCTCGGCCGTGGATGCCTTTTGTCACGGCCAGCACGATGCCGACGATGAGGCCGGCCTCGATGACTTCTCGGAAGACGATGATCAACGCACCCAGCATCATGCTTTCCTTACTTTACGACGAGGAATCCCTCGGTGGTGTCTTCGTTGTAATCGTCGAAAAACCGGTAGCGTCCGGGTGGGAGCGCCCGGATCTGCACGGAAATTTTCGCATGTCCGGCCACGACTTTTTCGACGCGCAGAGTCTTGCTCTCGAATTCGGCCGGCGTCGCGTCGAGATTGTCGATCTCGATCGTCAACGGTTGGTTGGCCGGAACGACTGCTTCCGCCGGATGAAATTTATGATTTTGGAGCGATAGTTGCAGCGTTTCCGCCGACGCGGCAACGGGTGTAATCGCAAAGACTGCCGCCAACAGGCCGCCAGCGGCCTTCAGTCCGTCGAATGTCGTCATGCGCATGCCCGGTCTCCTTGACCCCGTCGAAAGTTTCAGAATTCGATCTCGAATTTCATATTGCCCCGGTACCTCGCGAAATTCGTGAGATCGAGCGGCCGGGCATCGCCAACGGCATGCCCCGCGATTTCCGTCGAAAACGCCAAGGCGAGCATCATTTTGCTGTTAAACTGAATATGCAGCGTCGGCCCGTCGTAAAGCGCGTGCCCGCGGAAGGAATTTAACGAAGCCCCGTCATAGGCTCGGTAATATTCCAGCTCGTCGCCAATCGTGACCTTTGGCGCGATCCGGTAGGCAATGGCGCCGGTCACGCCATCGGTGGAGACGCCCTGCCAAGACGGCGCTCCCGCGGGCCGGTCGATTTCCGGGGTGTAATTCGCATTGATCGCGCCATAGAGTCGGTTGGGGATCAGTTCGGTATCGGCGAGCAGCGAAAAGCCGGTGCTGTAATTGGTGGTATAGCCCGCACTCGCGCCGTCCACGCGCTCCCATTCAGGCGCGACCCTGAAAGTGAGGCCGACGGGGGAGCCGGGAACGCGGTCGATAAGGGCAAAGCGCAGATCGGCCGAAAGCCCGCTGAAGGTGGTGCGGTGAATATTGTCGAGGCCCTCGACTCCGGTGATCGCATGACTCGTTCCATGCGCGCTCAACTCGTAGCCAAACCAGGCCGTGGGCACATGCTCGAACTCTACTTCCTGCTCGATATTGCTGTAATGCCCGCCTCGCATGGCGCTCGCGGTCGTCGTCTCGAATTCGACGGCTTGTTCGCCTGGCACGCCAATATCCGCGCCCGAGGTGAAGCCGAAAATATATTTCGTTTCGAGTTCGTGAAAACTGTCGATCACAGGCGCCACATCGTTCGCGACGACCTCCCCGCCCCAAGACACTGTAGGATTCGTAGCATTTGTAGCAAAGGCGACAAACGAAACGAGAAAAACCCTACATTTTCGTGACGATTTTTCAGTATTCATAATTATAAAACGGCTCTTCGTGGGTGGGTGGGCTGTCAAGTTCATATTTGATAGGGCAATGAATTTCAATTCGCAAGGAGGTGCGCGAAAATAATAACGATTCTAATCTAGAAGGGGATCTTGTTGAGCCGTATGATTTAGAAGCCTATTTTTATTGCAATTCTAAACTGGAAAGTTGCAACGGGAACGTGGGCTTGCCAAGCCAGCGGCCGAGAGATTGCAAGCGAAACATGTCATTTGAGCGTCGCTGGACGCCCAGAGGGACCGTGCCCAGACCGCAAGGTCCCGGCGCCGCGAGCCATTTCATGCCTTCAAATTATCAGGCGTGACGAATTGGACGAGCTGGCCGCCGCTGGCCGCCGCGTCCTCCCAATTCTCGCCGCGAAATTCGATGATGGCGAAGCTCGCGGGTGGAAAGCGATTGCGCACGGCCTCGAAATCCTTGATGTCGCCGTCCGAGGCAAGATTGAGGGCCAGTTCGGCGATGCCGGGATTGTGGCC
>JARLIW010000221.1 GCA_031291515.1 Beijerinckiaceae bacterium
GCGATGATATTGAGGAGATGCTCATGGTATATTTTCCCTGATGAATCATTTCATCGCCGGTATCGTAGAAAAAATCGCCTAATTAAACGTTAAAATCATCAGATGTCGCGTATTTTTTTGTGAAATGGCCAATTTATACAAATGTATCACGATGTATAAAATATACATTGATATGGTTATATTTTGGATGGGGTTGTGTAGCCTTGTCGTGAGCAAGGGCGCGCGATGCGCAATTCGCTCGCGGTGTATTCCTAACGAGATTTCCAAGAACCCCGTTCGCCCCAAAAGCAAGTCGGCGAATTTCGAGCGCGCGATTCACGCCGTCTTGCGCTTTGATACCGCGGTGAAATGAGGAGAAAATGAGCAGACGAGCCCCGATGTCATATTGTTTCAGGGATCATGAACGGCCGCAATATTTCGCTGTTTTTGACGGCTGGAAATACCAGTCGAGCGCGCGCGGTAAGGTGGGGAACACGGAAGACATCCATGCTCGTCGCCAGGGCGTCGAGATAGAGGAATTCTTCCTTGCTTAGAAGATCGAATTGCGCGAACCGCCGTTTTCCGTCCTCAAAATCGCGATCGCGGACCGTTTGCTCCGCGAAATCGTTCCATGGCCCCTCGTTTTGGGACGTATCAAAGCCACATCCCTCGTTCATCGGCACCTTTCGTCGGTCGCGGATCGAGATGGGAAGGCTTTCCGAGTATAAATCATAGAGCGCGCGCAATGGCGCCTTGCCTCTGGCTCGGCCGTTCACGTTCTCGACGACTGCCGTGGAATCCAGACCGAGCGCGTAATCCACGACCGAAGGGTCGAAAAAGGGTTCGCGCAACTCGAGCTGAAAGCGCATGCCGCAGCGGTCGTTTCGCTGCAGGCAGGTTTTGTTGATGGTGCCGAGATGCTGATTGCGGACGAAGATGCCCGCGACATTGCTGTCGGCGAAGGCCAATTCGAGCGGGACATAGCCTGCGAATAGTTCATCCGCGCCTTCGCCACAGAGTGCGACTCGATAACCGTCTTGGTGAACTTGCTGGGACAACAGATAGGTGCATAGACTGCCGCGGATCACCTCCGGCTCGAAGCTTTCCGTGGTTATGGCGATTTCCCGGATCAGGTCTGGCGTGTCGAGGCTGGCGCTTTCGAGCGAGACAAAGCGGAGGTCCAAATCGGTCATGCCGGCATAACGGACGGCATGCCGATAATCCGGCGCGTTGGGACCGCCAAGAAAGTAAGCGGGCGCGTCCGGTCGAATCTGACGGGCGTAATGGGCCACCAAGGTGCTATCAATTCCGCCACTGAACATGAGGGCGACCGGGAGATCGGGGGGAATGCGGCAATGCACCGCCGCGGCCAACAATCGATCAAGCTTCGCGGGATCGTTTGCCGCGGTTGCTTGCGTCGGATCGACCTCGAAGGATTTGAACCGGGCGCATTTGGTCCGCGTGATCAGATGTCCCGGCGGCAACATGAGTACGTTGCCCTTTTCGGTTGCCGAGAGCAATGGCCGGATTTCCGAACAAAAAAGAAATCCGATTTCAGATTGGATGAGATAGAGCGGCTTGACCCCGAATGGGTCGCGGGCCGCGAGAAACTGCCCGGTCCCGATATCGACCGCCACGAAAGCGAACATGCCATTGAGGCGGCCCAGCGCTTTTGGTCCCCAGTGGCTCAAGGCTGTCGCGAGCACCTCGGTGTCGGAGTTCGTCCTGAACTTGGCACCCTCTGCTTCGAGGTCGCGCCGGAGCGCGGCGTGATTGTAAATCTCGCCGTTGAAGGAAACGAGGATACGGCCATCCCACGAGATTTGCGGCTGGATCCCATGCGCACCGTCGACGATCCGCAGACGCCGGGTCCCCATCGCCACGTTCGGCCAGGGCGTCACGATCGGATCGCTGATGTCGCCGCGATGCGATAAGCCATCCACCAACTGCCGCACGATCGTCGCGGCGCCGTCCCATTCGATCGCGACTGCTATGCCGCACATCGTCTGGTCCCGGCAGGAGAGGGGTAAGCTGCGCCCGCGGCCGACCAAGGAGGTCCGGTGACCAATTCCAGTATCGTCCCGGCCATGCTAATTGCTTTGCGTTTCGACAAGGCTCGCGCTTCGCTTTTTTCAACCGCGGTCAGATTTCGATAGGAAAACATTTCTACGCTTTGAATCATCGAGCCTTTGTTTCATTCGCGACGAATCACGCTCCGTTTTTTATACTACTGCCTTTGACTGATGCGAGAATGAGGACGCCTGGTCCGGATTCGGCCGGACAAATGTCGTCCCTTTGCAAAATAAACTAACCTCATATGCGCTGCGCGGGTCACGGTGGTGATTCGCGGGCATATCCGGAAATGTGATTGGTGGCGCCGATGCGGGCCCTGGTGATCGAAGACGACCCCACGATTGGCTCTGGATTGCGGAGGGGCTTGGCCCGTGCCGGCATATCCGCGGACTGGGCCAAGGATGGCGTGAGCGGGCTCGAGGCCTTGGCGACGACCCAATACGGGGTCGTATTGCTCGATCTCGGTCTGCCGGGGCTTTCTGGTCTCGATATTCTAACGAGCATGCGACGGGGCAAGGATCAAACGCCGGTTATCGTCGTGACCGCCCGCGACGAAGTCGAAAGCCGTATTTCGGGGCTCGATCTTGGCGCTGACGATTATATCGTCAAACCATTTGACGTGGATGAATTGGCCGCGCGGATCAGGGCGGTGCTCCGCCGCCGTGGCGGTCATGTCAGTACCAGGATGGAATGCGGCGAGGTCAGTCTGGATCTTGCGAGCCACGTGGTGAGCTATCGGGGTATCGAGATCGTTCTGTCCGCGCGTGAATTTGGGCTAGTCGAGGCGCTGGCGGAACGCCCCGGCACGATCCTGTCTCGGGGCCAATTGGAAGAAAAGCTTTATGGCTGGGGCGAGGAAGTCGAAAGCAATGCCATCGATGCGCTCATTTATTCCATCAGGAAGAAATTCGACAAGGATATCATCCGCAATATTCGCGGAGTCGGCTGGGCGATTCCGGGCAAGCTTTCGTGAAGTCGCTCCGTGGCCAATTGCTGACGTGGTTGTTTGTGCTCTTGACGATAACCGGAATTTTTGCCGGCCTCGGCTCGTATCTTGTCGCGCTTCACGAGCCCGACGAAGACTTTGACGACACGTTGCGTCAGCTTGCCTTCTATATCGGCGAAGGCGCGAGCCAGAGCGCGTTGTCGGCGCCAGAGAGTTCCGACCTCGAGCCCGAAGACGTGCTGGTGATCCAGATTTGGGATAGTGCTGGACGGGTGATCCGCATGTCGGATCTGGAACTCCCGCTTCCACGGCAAGGCAAGACTGGCTTCGTCAACGTCACTTTTGCGGGAGATGAGTGGCGGACCTACAGCCTGGTGCGTCCGCAACGAACCGTGCAGGTGTCGCAGAGGGTATCGGTCCGCCAGGAACTCGCGGCCGAGAGCGCGCTTCGCGCGGTGTACCCGGTCGCTGCCCTGATTCCGCTTTCTTGGCTTTTCGTCTGGTTGGTTGTCGGCCGTGTTTTACGTCCAATACGCTGCCTGGTCGCGGGTCTGGCGGCACGAGCGCCGGGGAATGGCGAGGCTCTCGATGCGAGCGGCCTGCCAAGCGAGGTGACGCCATTGGTCGAGGCCGTGAACGCTCTTCTCGCACGCCAGCAGGCTCTGCTCGACTTTCGCCAACGGTTTCTGGCCGATACCGCGCATCAGTTGCGAACGCCGCTCACGGCCGCGAAAATTCAAGCTGAAAATCTTCGTCATGCGTCCTCGCCCAGCGACGTGAAAGAGCTTTCCGCTGATATTGAACGAGGGCTCAAGCGCATGGCTCTCATGATCAATCGACTTCTCGACCTTGCCCGCGCGGACATGCCAGACCGCCAGCCGCCAAGCGAATGGCACGATCTCTCGGGCATTTTGCGGGAGGCGCTGGAAGATGTCCTCGTTCTCGCCGGCCGCCGTTCGATCGAAATTGACGTAACGGGTCAAGACGAGGCGTCGATCCTTTGCGACCGTGTCGAAATCCGGATGCTGATGGGCAACCTCCTCGATAATGCCGTGCGCTATACGCCGCCGGGCGGAAAGGTCGAAGTCGCGATCAAGGTATCCAGCGAATCCGCCACGCTCGACATTATCGATTCCGGCCCCGGCATTCCCGAAAGCGACCTCCCGAAACTCTTCGACCGGTTCGTACGCCTCGGCACCGCGGATGTGGACGGATCCGGCTTGGGGCTCGCCATCGTCAAGGCAATCGCGAGCCGACATGCGGTCGAGGTAAATGTGTCCAACAGGCGAGATCGGATAGGCCTGTTGGTGGCGGTGGTTTTTCCGATGGCCAGGGGCTCGGCGGACGCCCGCGCGACGCCCCGGCCAAGGGTCGGGAAAGGCTAATATTTGTCGGCTGGTCAGGGTTCGAGCACGCGGTAGCGGCGGTCGAAATAGAAGAGGCCCGAAGCCTTCTCCGTCGTCTGGATGGCGAGGACCTCGCAAAAGAAGACCTCGTGCGTTCCTTGCGCGATGGACTCCACGACGCGGCAATCGAACGAGAGCAGGGCGCCGTCGAGCACCGGAGCGCCCGATGCGAGCGTGCTCCATGTGGCGGCCGCGAAGCGGTCGTCCATCGACGTCCCGCCGCCGCCAAACAGGACCGACAAGGCCTCGTGCTCGGTGGTGAGCGTATTGACGCACATGATCCGGTTTTTCGCGAAGGCCTTGTGGACCGAATTCGAGCGGTTGAGGCAGACCAGGAGGGTCGGCGGTTGATCGGTCACGCTGCAAACCGCCGAAGCGGTGAAACCCGCGCGCCCGCCAGGTCCGTCGGTCGTGATGATGTGGACCGCCGCGCCGAGGCGCGCCATGGCGTCGCGATAGACTTTCGCGTCGACCGGCGCTGGGGCCTCGGCCTTGCGGGAGCCGGCGCGGTCATTCATCGCTCGTCTCCGTCAGGGTGGTCGCGGCGTGTCTTGCCGTGGGAATTCTACCTGGCTTTTGCCAGCATGGCGCGGAAATCATGGATGACGGTCTTCTCCGGTCCCGCGGCACGACGCCGCCAGGCTGGGGTGACTCAATTAAGCGCCCGCCACGGTTACCGCCAGGTTTCAAGCCTGTCCCGCATCCAAAATCGTTAAGGCGTTGCCCATCGCGGCATAGGCGGCGGTATTGTCGAAAATGCACCAGGTCGGAATCCCGCGCGCCACGCTGGCCGCGAGTTTTGTCTGGAGCGTCGCGAGCGCGGCGGCATCGTAATCCGAGTAATATTTCCGCGGGCTGCCATGCCAGCGGTAATAGACGACGCCGCTCCAGCCGCCCGGTTCGCCCGCGCCCTCGGCCGGGGCGGGATCGGCCGCCGCGCGGGCTACTTGCAGCGCGCGCAGCCGCGCCTCGGCCTCCGGCGTGAACCAGCTGGGATGACGCGGCTCGCAGACCACCGGCGCCTTGATATAGCGGGGCAGGGTGACGAAGAAATCCTCGACGGTTTTGGCGTCGTGCTCGAGGCTCGGCGGGAGCTGGATCAGCAAGGCGCCGAAGTTTTCGCCGAGGCCCGCGACTTCGTCGGCGAACCGCCGGACCAGTGCGTCGCATCCGCGCAGACCAGCCTCGTGGCTGATCGCGCGCGGCAATTTGACCGCGAAGCGGAAACTCGCGGGAACGCCGCGCGACCAGCTCGCGTAGGTTTCGGGCCGATGCGACCGGTAGAACGAGGAGGTGATCTCGACCGCGGGAAACCGCTGGGCATAGCGCTCGAGATGGGTGCCTTCGAACGGCATGTCGAAGGCGTGGCGCGCCGGAATCGTCCAGCCCGACGTTCCCACGAGCAGCGACGCGGCCTGGCTTTGAGCCGCCGGCGTCGGATGATCGAGCTTCACGTTGAATACCGCCGCCATGCCTCACCCTCGCGCGCGGACCCGATTCGAACCAGGGTTTTATTTAGGGCGATTCTGAGCCGAGGTCACGCGGCGCCCTCACGCCTGGGCCAACAAGCCGTCGGCCAAGTGCACGCCGGCCTTGTACATCGCGATAATGGCGGCTTCGAGCGAGCCGCCATTATCGATCGACCGGGTGGCCTCGGGGATCACGAAGGTCTCGAATCCGGCGCGCTTGGCGTCAAGCGCGCTCCAGCTCACGCAAAAATCCAGGGCAAGACCGGCTAGAAAAACGCGGGTAAAGCCGCGCTCGCGGAGATAGCTGGCGAGGCCGGTCGGCGTCGCGCCATCCGCCTCGGCGAAGGCGGAATAGCTGTCGATCGCGCGCCGAAACCCCTTGCGCAGGATCATCTCCGCCTTGGGAATATTCAACGCGCGGGCGATTTCCGCGCCGTGGCTTCCTTGCACGCAATGATCCGGCCAGAGCACTTGGCCCCGGCCGTCGGGCAAGGCAATCGTGTCGAAAGGCTGCTGGCCAGGGTGCGACGAGGCAAACGAGACATGGCCCGCGGGATGCCAATCCTGCGTCAGGATCACATGCTCGAACCTCTCCGCCAGCGCGAGGATCGGCGCGATGACGCCATCCCCATCCGGCACCGCGAGCGCGCCGCCCGGCAGGAAGTCGTTCTGGACGTCGATGACGAGGAGGACGGAGGTGGCGGATGGCGACATGCGGCGATCTTAGTTCAGGGATCGCCCCGGTCAAACCCGCTGTGGCCGGCCCCTCGCCGTCATGCCCGGCTTTGTTGCCGGGCATCCACGCCGGGACGTTTGTCGCGCTTACCGGCAAGGGCCGCGATGCCGCGGCGTGGATGGCCGGGACGAGCCCGGCCATGACGTTGACATGGCTGTTACGAACCCGGCCGTGCATTCTTTTCAACAGACAGCCCCTTCGCCGTCATGCTCGGCCTTGTGCCGGGCATCCACGCCAGGACGTTTGCCGCGCTTACCGGCAAGGGCCGCGATGCCGCGGCGTGGATGGCCGGGACGAGCCCGGCCATGACGTTGACATGGCTGTCACGAACCCGGCCGTGCATTCTTTTCAACAGGCAGCCCCTTCGCCGTCA
>JARLIW010000222.1 GCA_031291515.1 Beijerinckiaceae bacterium
AGTCCCGGAGAGGCCACCAAATGCGCGGCAACTCAATCAATTAGGATTCCACCCGGCATGCCGCGATAGAAGTGGCGGCAGCCGGCCGCGCGTCATGAGGCGCGCCGCAAAGGACGTCGCGGAAAATTTAAAAATGGTCTTTCCGTTACGGAATATCCGCTAAATATGAAATATTTATAATATGATAGCGTCGGGAAGATAAATCTCCATAAATCAACCAAATTTAATTCTTTGTTATTACCAATTTGTTTGATTTCTTTGCCGCTCCGAGCGCACGCGGTGCGTTTGGGCGGATCATAAATGAAAAAAGCAGCGACGTTCGCCCTTTTGAGATCAAGCCGGTGGTGAATGCGATGTTTGCAAAGCAACTCGAGTTCGGATCGCACTATCGCTTGACGCGCCAGTCGCGCCGATGACGGGACTGCTCGCATCCGAGGCCCATGAGGGCATCCATCGCCCGATGCCGTTGTCGGCGCGCGATCGCGGCTTGCGTTCGGAACTGGCCACGGACATCGCGCGCCAGGGCACGGCTCTGTGCAAGGGCGCCATTGCGCGGCTCGCGGGCGAGAGTCCACGTTGGAAGATGCTATTGGGCCAAGTCGACGCGTTGCGCAAAACACTGACGACCGGCGATATGATTGCGGCGCACTGGGACCTGACTCTCGTTTCCGACGATGTTCGTTCAATTGGTCTCGGCCTCGTCGCCGAAGGCAAGTCACTCCGCGCTCTGATCGGACAAAACATTCTGTTGTCTCAAAGAATAGAACAGGTCGCGGACGACGTCCGTTTCCTCGCCGCGATCGTCTCGCATGCCAAGGTTGAAATGGCCTCTCTCGATGATAACGGGGAGGCCCTAGGCAGTTTCGGCCAAGCCCTTGAAGCTCTGGCGATCAAGGCAAAAGCGACGCTTCAAGAATATCGGTCGAAACATGCCATCTTGCTCGTCCTGATCCGAAACACGGCGACCGTGCAATCGGCGTTTGAACAGACCCAAAAGTCGCGGCTGATGAACTTGGCGGAGGATCTGGAAGCAAGCGCATCCGAATTATCGGCGCTTCGCATCCTTGTCGAAGCGGCCGCGGTCGATCTCGACGTCGCGTCACAACTCATCCGAGACGAAATCGAACAAAGTTTGATGCTCGCCCAAGAAGCACTTGCCGCATCCCAGCGCGTCGGGAATGTTGGCGCGGCGCTCCCCGTAGCGCCGGATCTCGCCGCGGGCCAGCACGCCCAGGCCGACGATGCCCGCGCGGAGCTCAGGACCACGGTCCATGCGATCGTCGTGCGTTTGGATCGCGTCTCGTCAGCCGCGCAACAGCTTGCCGCTAAAAGCCCGGATCCATCCAAATCCCAGGGCGACCCGGCCAACTCGTTTCTCGACAAACTAGGGCCAAAGCTTCAAGAAGCCAGGCTCTTGATCAACGAGTGCAGACAATCTCGGACCGCCGTCGAATCAATCGCCGACAAGGTCATCCCGACATTCGAGGCTCTGAACTGCCTTGCGGATCGCGTAACAATCATGGTGACCGATATCACGATCAGCGGCACCAACGCCCTTGTCAAATCCCACCGTTTGGGGCAGCAGGGCGCGGGTCTCAGCATCATTGCCCAGCATCTGCGCAGCCATGCGCTTCGAGTCGCCGATGGAATCATCTCGCTCGCGCCTTTGCTCGCCTCCGCCCGCGTGGCCAATCGCGAATTCATGCAGGCCACCGAAGATCAAGACACCGCGCATCTGACCGAGATCGCCTCACGTATGACCTCGGTCGTGGAGTCCTTCACCGTGGTCGATACCTTTACGATGAAGGTCATGAAGCTCGTGAGAGAGGAAGCCGCGTCTCTGAGCACCAAAGTTCCCGCAATGATCGACGATTTCCGAAAAATCGCCGACATGGAACAACAGCTTCCGAACGCGTCCGATGCGATGGAGCCCGCACTGGCCCCACGTTTCGGGGACGCCCACGGAGCGTCCGGAGCGTCTCTCGGAAATTAGACCCGTGGCCGCGTATCCAAGCGGCCCTCGCCGGCTTTGTAAAAATACTGACTCGCGACAAGCCAGCCCTTCAGCGGCCGAAGCGGCGGGATGCAGGTCAGAAGCATGAACGGCAGGCTGGTCACGAGGTGAACCCAATAGGGCGGCTGAAAAGCAATCTCGATCCAGACAGCTAGGAACGCGGACGGGATGCACGCGAAACATATGACAAAGAAAGCCGGGCCGTCGGCCGGATCGGCAAAGCCATAGTCCAAACCACAAACTTCGCAACGTGGCGCGAGCTTGAGAAATCCTTGGAACAGATGCCCCTGCCCGCATCTTGGGCAAAGGCCCCGAATTCCCACGGAGAGCGGTGCAAGCGGCGGATATTGACGGGCCATTGGCGTGAATCCTGAAAGCGCATCGCGCAACTTCGTGCGGCGATGCAGCGGACCTTAAATAATCGCTCCCCGCGGTTCTTTCATTGCCGCACCATCACTTTTTAATTAGGCTACGCCGAATTGTTGGAGTCTTATTGTGGAGCTTAGGCACTTTCGAGCCTTTATCGCCGTTGCCGAAGAGCTGCATTTCGCGCGTGCCGCGGAGCGATTGGAGCTATCGCCCCCGTCGCTCACTGTTCAGATTCAGGAACTCGAGCGCGAACTGGCCGCCGAACTGTTTATCCGCACCAAGCGCAGCGTGCGTTTGAGCTCGGCCGGCGAGGCGTTCTTGCCCGATGCGCGCGCGGCACTCGTCCAAATTGAGCGCGCCACCGCGACGGGGCGCCGAGCTGGGCGCGGGCAACTCGGGCGTATCGTGATTGGCTTCGTCGCCTCCGCGGCTTATTCCGGCGTGTTGCAACAGCAAGTCGCCGCATTCCAGGACTCCAACGCGGATGTTCATATCGACGCCGCCGAACTGCCGATGAATCAGGTCGCGGCAATGGTCGAGGCTGGCGCGCTCGATGTCGCGTTCGTCCGCCTCCCCCTCGCGTTGCTTGCCGGCCTTCGCGCGCATGTCCTCTATCGCGACCGGTTCTGCATTGCCCTGTCCTCGCGGCACCGATTGGCAAACAGGCCGAAGCCGCTCGACCCGCGAGAGCTGGCCGACGAGACCTTCGTTTTACCGGAACAAGAAGCGGGCACGTTCGAGGTCGGCAGACGAGGCGGGTTCCAGCCGATCCTCGGGGCGCGACCCGGCAATCTCGTCGCCGTGGTTTCTTGTGTTTCGCTCGGCGGCGGCGTCGCCATCGTGCCCAATTCGCTATGCGACTGCGTGCAAATGCCAGGCGTCATTTTCAAAGACCTCGTGGGCACGCCAATTCTGTCCGAAATCGCAGCCATTTTTCGCTCATCGGAGCACAATGCGTCGACCCGGAATTTTATCCAGCAAATCAGGGGAACCGTGGCCGACAGCGCACACACGCCCCAGATATAATGGGCCGAATGCTTGATTGCCC
This sequence comes from Beijerinckiaceae bacterium, assembly GCA_031291515.1. Taxonomy (GTDB): domain Bacteria; phylum Pseudomonadota; class Alphaproteobacteria; order Rhizobiales; family Beijerinckiaceae; genus RH-AL1. The sequence goes on from JARLIW010000222.1 coordinate 3,432, forward strand.
TGTCAAGAACAGGGCATAAACGGGAACTCAATCGAAGCTAATGCTCTCGCATCGCCCTGACGCGAGAAATAACGCGGGGCCTTGCCGCCATGCCAAAACCGGCGGGCACGCTCACCCCGTCTTGCCGGACACAAGGGACCCAGCCATGAACGTCGCCGCCGATCTCACGCACCGCCTCCATGAGCAAGAAATCAAGCTGCTGGATCAACTGCGCGCGGCGCGCCGCAGGCGAACCGAGAAGCCGCATCCCGAACTTCCGATTGGCGACCGCATTTCCGACTGGGTCGCTGCCACGATGGGCTCGTGGCGCTTCATCATCATCCAGAGCGTTCTTTTGCTGATCTGGATCATCTTGAACGTCACGGCCTATGTTCAGCAATGGGATCCCTATCCCTTCATCCTGCTCAATCTCGCGCTATCGTTCCAGGCCGCCTATGCCGCGCCCTTCATCATGATGAGCCAGAACCGCCAATCCGCGATCGACCGCCAGGCCGCGCAACATGATTACACCATCAACGCCAAGGCCGAACTCGAGATCGAACTGCTGCATCAAAAGCTCGACCTCCTCCGCGAGACCGAAGTCGCGGAGCTGATCCACATCATCCGCCGATTGGAAGAGCATATCCCCGCGGGCCTCGTGATCGCCAGCGCGGCATTGAGCGACAACGAAGACAAATAGGGCCCCTACCCCAGCAATTTATCCAATGTGATCGGGAATTCGCGCACCCGAACGCCGGTTGCGTGCCAAACCGCATTGGCAATCGCGCCGGCCGTTCCGGTCACGGCGATTTCGCCGACGCCCTTGATCCCCAAGGCATTGACGTGGGGATCATGTTCCTCGACGATGATCGCGTCCATGGATGGCACATCCGCATTCACCGGCACATGATAATCCGCGAGATTGGCGTTCATCACGCGTCCCGAGCGCGGATCGACGAGCGCATGTTCGTGCAAAGCGAAGGAGATGCCCCAGATCATGCCGCCATAATATTGGCTGCGCACCATCCGCGGATTGATCACCCGCCCGGCGGCGAAGGCGCCAACGAGGCGCGTCACGCGAATCTGCCCGAGATCGGGATCGACCTTAACCTCGGCGAAGACCGCGCCATGCGCATACATGGCATAGGCCTGCTGGTTCGTCGGATCGGGCGCGGCGCTTCCCTTGCCCTCGAGACTCGCGCGTCCCGCCCGCGCCAGGATCGCCTCGTAGGCCTCGCCCCGGCTGGCGTCGTCTTGGAGAGACAACCGGCCGCCCCGCGCCACGAGATTGCGATTGCCCGCGCCAAACAATGGCGAGCGCTGGTCATTCACCGCGAGCGCGGTCAGTTGGGCGATGACATCGGTCGCGGCACGGTGAATCGCGGTCCCGGCCGTCGCGGTATGGGCCGAGCCCCCCGCGATCCCGGCATTGGGCAGATCCGAGGATCCGATTTCGAAGTCGAGCGTGCCGTAATCAACGCCGAGGCTCTCGGCGGCGATCTGCGCCAGGCTTGTCCAGGCGCCCTGCCCCATGTCATGCGCGCCAATTTCCACCCGCGCCGGACCGTTCGCGCGCAAGATCGCGCGCGCTTCGGCCTGGAACATCAGCGCCGGAAACAAGGCCGTGCCCACGCCCCATCCCGTGAGCAGCCCGTCTTGATCGCGCATCCGGCGCGGCGCGAGAGGCCGCGAGGCCCAGCCGAACCGCGCCGCCCCTTGCGCATAGCATTCGCGCAGCGCTTTCGAGGAATAGGGCTTGCCCGTGATCGGTTCGTTTTCGGCATAATTGCGCAGGCGGAATTCGAGCGGATCCAAACCACATTTTTCGGCCATCTCGTCCATCGCGCTTTCGAGCGCGATGCTGCCCGTCGCTTCGCCAGGCGCGCGCATGAAAGTCGGCGTGCCCGTATCGTTACGAACGCCTTCGTGCGTGGTGAAAATAGCCGGCGAGGCATAGAGATGGCGACTGGCCCCGCCCGCTGGTTCAAAAAAATCGTCGAAGGCGCTCGACGTCGTCCGCGTGCGATGTTCGAGCGCGGTCAAGGCGCCCGCCGCATCCACGCCAAGGCGGAAAGCCTGCCGGGTCGCCGCGCGATGCCCGACCGGGCCATACATCTGCTCACGCCGCAGCACGATCTTGACCGGGCGCTGGACGAGACGCGCGGCCATGATGCCGAGGATTTGCGGTCCCGAAATCGATCCCTTGCCACCGAACCCGCCGCCCAGATAGGGACTCTTGATCAAGATGTCGGTGGGCTTGATCCCGAACAGGCTCGCGATCCGGCCCTGCGCCATCGACAGCGCCTGCGTCGGTGTATGAAGGATCAGTTTGCCGCCAATCCATTCCGCGACGGCGGCATGGGGTTCCATCGGGTTGTGATATTGAGGCGGCGTCTCATAGGTCGCGGCGATGCTTTGCACCGCGTCCGCGAGACCTTTTTCGACATCCCCGGCCCCATCCGTGGCGGGCGAACCGGCGCCGACGACATAGAGGTCTTGAGGGCCGTCCGCATCGAGTCCGATCCGCGCGGGCTCTGCCTCGTAGCGCGGCGCGAGAAGCACCGCTCCCTCGGCCGCCGCTTCCAAGCTTTCCGCGATGACGACGGCTATGGCTTGGTTGGCGTAACGGACGAGATCGTTTTGCAAGAGATCCAACCGCCACGCGAATGGATGCTCTTTGAGGTCGGGCGACTTGGCGAGCTTCGGCGCATTCGCCGGCGTCATCACCTCGACAACTCCCGGATGCGCCTTCGCGGCCGCGATGTCGAGATGGGTCACGCGGCCCCGGGCGATGCCGCTCACCGCCAAGACAGCATGCAACAGGCCAGCCGGATGATGATCCGCCGCATAGTCGGCCGCGCCCTTCACCTTGAGAATGCCTTCGCGGCGCGTCAGGGGCTGACCGGCATTGGAGCCGTGGCGGACATGTCCGGCCACTTTGGTCTCCGGCAGATCGATTCCGGAAGGGATTGTCTCAGACATGGGCGGACACTCCTGGGACTGCGGCAAAGGGCGAGGCGGGCAATGCCGGAATACGCTCC
>JARLIW010000223.1 GCA_031291515.1 Beijerinckiaceae bacterium
ATGGAGGACTCCTCGAAAAAACGCGGCTGCCCCGCGAGGTAGCTGAGGCACGGCGCCATAACTACGAGGACAGAGCGTGAGGGGCAACGGTGAATAAACGGGCAAATCGTCCTGGCCGGCGCCGAGTTCCCTCGTCCGCCGGGCGACCGGGACAAGGCCATCGGGTGAAGCAATCCTCCCACGCGAAGCGGGGGAGGGGGACCGCCAGAGGCGGTAGAGGGGGCGGCCGTTGGGCGCGAAAGCCTCTTATTGAGCCCGACTCCCGTGAAAATCCCGTCTCAGCGAAGCACACAAGCCCCCTCCCCCATGCTTCGCATGGTCCCCCTCCCCCACTTCGTGGAGGAGGATTGATCCGGCGGAGATTTGGCCGCGCGAGGCGACGGCGCGAGCGTGATAAATTCGCCGCAATGCCCCCTTTTTACAAGCTTAATCATTTGGCTGTAGAATAACAAAACGGGTAGAGAACACGTTTACCGGTTTAGGACGCGAAAGAGAAAAAATGCCCTATCTCGTGTTCGCGCTCGGCGTCGCTTTGTCGATTTGCGGAGCGCTATCGATTTATTTTGGCTATGGAATCGTCGAGATCGAGCGCGGCTGGACCGGAGTCATCGCGGGCGCCACGGCGCTGACGGGCGGCATCGTCGTGATCGCGCTCGGCCTCGTGATCAAAGGCCTCGGCGATCTTCGCGCGACGCTGCTGCAGGCGGCCGGGCGCGGCGCGTCGGATGGGGTCGCGTTGGCTCCGACGCCGAAATCCGAGCGCTTCGAAGACGCCGGGTCCCATTCGGGGCAGCAGACGCCGCCCTCCGCGACGCCGGACCAAACAGGTCTCGAGCTCGAGGGCCGCGACGAGCGCGAGACCCAAGAGCTGCAAGGCCAAGAGCTGCAAAACCAAGACTTGCAAAACCAAGAGCTGCAAAACCAAGAGACGCAAGGCCAAGACGCCGATGTCTTGGCCGTCGCGATCGCCACGCAGACCCGTCTCGAAATCGCGGAAAGCGCCGCCGTCCCGCGCGAGACCATCGATCCCTTCGCGTCCCACCGCGCCCGGACGAGCGAAAGCGCCGTCCGCCCGCTCGGACAAGCGCCGCTCTTCGCGCAAGAGGCGCTGGAGAGTCCCGTCCCAAAACCCCGGCAGAAGGTCACGCTGAAGCCGCAAGTCGCCGCGCCGCGCAAGGAGGAGCCGGTCCCCACGCCGGCCCCGGATCCGGAAGGGCCGTCCATGGACGATTGGCTCGACCGCGCCTTTTCCGCCTTGGATCACGAAGTGGCGTCGACACCGCTGCGCGACCTGGGGACCAGCGAGCGGACGTGGCCGCTGGCCGGCGCCAAACAACAAGCCACGGGTTTTGCGCCCGAGCCCCTCGCGGCCGAGCCCGTCGCGCCGCATTCCCTGGCGCAGGAGTCGCGGGTCCCGGAGACCGAGGCCGTCGAACCGCCGGCCCCCGAACCCGCGGCGCCAGACCAGCCGGCGCTGGCCGCGCGCGAGCCGGAAAGCGCGCCCGCCGCGCCCGCCCAGGCCGCGCCGGAACCCACCGAAATCGGCCGCTACGAAGCCGACGGCACCTCCTACATCATGTACACCGACGGCTCGATCGACGCGCAATCCGATGCCGGCGTGTTTCGCTTCAATTCGATGGCCGAGCTCCGGGCCTATATCGAGGGGACGGCGTAGCTGGCGTCGTCCCCTCAAGCGCCGTCGCTCGTCTGGTTTCGCGACGATTTGCGCCTCGCCGATCACCCCGCGCTGCACGCCGCCGTGACGCGCGGCGCGCCGCTGCTCTGCATCTATATTTTCGAAGAAGGCGACGGGTTGCGCGCGCATGGCGGCGCGTCGCGCTGGTGGCTGCATCATTCGCTCGACGCTTTGTCGCGCCAGATCGAACAGATCGGCGGACGCCTCGATCTGCTGCGAGGCCAAGCGAGCACGATCGTCCCGGCGCTTGCCGCCGCCGCGAAGGCCGGCGCGGTGTTTTGGAACCGGCGCTATGGAGCTGCCGAGATCGCCGTCGACGCCGGGATCAAGAGCGCCCTAGCGCGCGACGGGCGGCATGCCGAAAGTTTTAACGGCGCGCTGATTCACGAACCCTGGGAAATTAGAACAAAGGCCGGCGGCGCCTACGGCGTCTACACGCCCTATTGGCGCGCCGCCTTGGCGCTCGGCGACACCGCGCCGATCCTCGAAGCACCGCGCGCATTGGCCCGCGCGCCCTACCCCGCCTCAGGCCCCGCGCGCGCCGCGCTGACGGACCTCGATTTGCTGCCACGGCGCCCCGATTGGGCCGCGGGCCTGCGTCTGGCTTGGACGCCCGGCGAAACCGGCGCGCGCGCGCGCCTGGACGCGTTCATGCAAGACGACCTCGCCGCCTACGCCAGCGCGCGCGACATGCTCGCGGTGGCGGGCACGTCGCGGCTCTCGCCGCATCTTCGCTTCGGCGAAATCTCGCCACGCCAAGCCGCCGAGGCCGCCCGGCATGGCGTGGCTAACGCCCCGGCGGCGCGGGACGGCGCGCAAAAATTCCTGGCCGAACTGGGGTGGCGCGAATTCAACCACCACGTGATGTTCCATCACCCCGATGTCGCCACGCAAAATCTTCGCGCGGCTTTCGACCGGTTGCCTTGGCGCGATCTTCCCCGTGCCGAACTCGACGCCTGGAAACAGGGCCGCACCGGCTGTCCCATCGTCGACGCCGGAATGCGGGAGCTCTGGCGGACCGGCACCATGCACAATCGCGTCCGGATGATCGCGGCCTCGTTCTTGGTCAAACACCTGCTCGGCGATTGGCGGATCGGCGAGGCGTGGTTCTGGGACTGTCTGTGCGACGCCGACCCGGCGAACAATCCGATGAACTGGCAATGGGTCGCGGGGACCGGCACCGATGCCTCGCCATTTTTCCGCATTTTCAATCCGATGCTGCAAGGCGCGAAATTCGACCCGAACGGAGATTACGTCCGCCGTTTCGTGCCGGAGCTCGCCGGCCTCCCCGCGAATGTCATCCACGCGCCCTGGACCGCGTCGGCGGCCGTCTCGGAGCGCGCCGGCGTCAGGCTCGGCACGAGCTATCCGCGCCCGATCGTCGATCATATCTGGGCACGCGACCGGGCGCTGGCGATTTACGCGGGGATCAAGGGATGAGGCTGAACCGCCGCGCTTGAGGTCCGGCGTTGATTTTCCCCGGCATAAGACGGCATAACCCGCCAGCGTGCCGCGCCTCGCGGAATCGCAGCTAATCCCGGACCATTGCATTGATGACCGCGCGCGAAACCTCGGCCTACCCGCGAAACCATCCATTTCGCTTCGAACTGAGTGAGGAGGTTCACGCCAGGCCACCCGAAGCGCTGTCCGCGCCGTTGCGGGTCTCGTTCTTGGCGCTCGCCGCTCCCGCCCGCCTGCGCGAGCAGGAGCTGCAACATGTTTCGAGCCTCGCGGAACGGTTCGGCGCGCCGCCGCCGCGCCCCGGCGTGAGCCATTACAGCGTCGATCTCGGGGGCTTCCGGTTGAAATGGGAACGCCACTCCGAATTCTCCGACTACACCTTCATCGCGGCC